>JAIUMY010000196.1 GCA_022565335.1 Opitutales bacterium | reverse complement strand
GGCTGCCCACGGCAGACCCGGTCACGACAGGCTGCGCCCAGCCATCTCCGACGCGAAACATGATAGCTATCACGCCAGATCGCTCAGTGTTTCCAGGATCATCAGGCGTGATTGTCCCCGTCTTGGGGGCCATGCACACCTTCAGCCGCACCCTTCACGCAGCCGTCGTCCCAACCGTCTGCACACTTTCCCCATAGGTCGATCCAAGACCCCCGCGGCTTCCTCCTTGGGAGGTTTTCCAACGCGGGTCGTGGTCGCGCCAGCGCGCAGCGTTCCGCCGCGACCCGCATCAGAAAACCTTCACCTTAGCCGCTGTTCGAGCCTCGGCGCAGCGCCGCTCAAAGCTGTCGCTCAGGCGAGGCTCAGCAACGGTGCAAGCAGCCCTTTGCTGCCGGTCATGCGGGGGCAGCGCGAAGCCGAAGCAAAGTTTAGGCGGTCAAGCGTCCGGCTTATCGGAGCGAGGCCAAAAACTCGCGGAATGTCGGTAACGGTACGCCCGAGACATAGCAGTCAACTATTCTATTCCATTGAACGCCGACTACGGCGATGGGCCGGAAGCGTTTGTCAGCGATCCCGTCAAACTCCATTCCAACATGACCGATGGTCTCAAGAACCGCCGCACCATCATCAGGGACGGGCACGATGAACGCGTTGCCGACGATCGGTGTGTTCGGACTCGCTGACAGTTCGTACATCAACTGCTTTGTCACATCCGGGGTTCCCGGGCAATCACCGCGCCAAAAACGATACCACTTAGCGTCAGCGATTACGATACCTTCGGGCACACTTGCTATGAGGTCTGGGCGTTGGGGTGACAAGGAGGCGTTGGCTTCTAGGCGAGTGACGTTGGGTTGTGAGGCGAACTCCGTGTGGCTGATTTCCGAGGAGCCAAAAGCGACACGACACATGTCTTCCCAGAGGACGTGAAACGCATTCACCCCGAACAGCGAAAGTGTATATCCGTCCGGCGTCCTCTTTTCGAGCCATTGCCGAAGCGATGACACCAACCAGCGCTCATGGTCCTTAGTCGCGTGAAGCTCCGCTTCCAATACAACCTGCTTCAGGGATTGTCGTTGTTTGACATCCGCCTCCGTGTCGGAGAGCAGATCCTTGCATGCTTCAATTATCGGGTCATATTCAGAGATCCAGAGATGGCTGATGACGTTGAGCGTGTTGTAGAGATCCAGTAACGCCGTCGCTTGGACAACCGCGAGCTCGCTATGCCTTCGTGACTTGTTCCACCCGTATGCATCCGCGAACGCCACGCCGTGCGGGAAGTGCAGCGCCATCCCCCGTTCGACCGTCTCCACCCAGTCGATAATCGCGGGATCTGTGAGCAAGCTGTCGCGGTCATCGACGTGAAGACCGTGATCACGGGTCCAGCTTAGTAGGCTGAGGAAGAGACTTATCATGCTTTCCCCATCGGTGAAGAGGAAGTCCGTCTCAGCCACGTTTCCAGATCGTCGCTTCCTCGCCGAGCGTCGTTCAAATAGCTGGATGCAACGAATGACGCGCAGCAGGTCTCTGCTGTTGGCCAGTCGTCGAGCGGGGTCAAAAACCTTCGGAAGAACAAAGGCGGAGCCGATCGTGTCGGATATCAAGCCTACGAAATCCATACGATACCGTTCGCCAGCGCCCGGTGCCTTCCTAAGCACGTTGCGATTGACCAACTTGGGTATCGAGGAGGCCGCGACGTTTAGCAGGCCTTGCCACTCCGGAACGGAATGGGTGTCGCCTTCGATGACCGTCCCGGCGTGTTCTGTCACCGCAGGCGTCTTCAACTTGCCGGATCGGCAGCGCGTGCGATAGGGCCGATGGGCTGGCCATTACCGTGGTCCCACGTATCCTCAAGTTCGGCGAACGTTTCGGTTCCCTCGAAGAACTGGGTCGCGCGGGCCTTCAGCACGTCGTTCCAGATGTATCCCCAAACATCCTCGTATATGATCGAAGGATCGTCGAGCTTGCGTCGAGAAACGAAGTAGGGGCCAATAAATTTATCCTCCGGTACCCCCTCAAGGCTCTTTAGGCGCTGATTGATCGCTCCGCGCAGCACTCCCCATGTGTGCCGGACTCCACCGTACAAAACCTCTGCATCGTCGTAGATACCGTTGATCCGATAGGAGAGATATTTCTTCGACCATCGACGCAAAAAAGCCGAGTCAAGCTGGCGCGCGTTCTGGTCCGAGCGGTTCATGGTGGCCCAGATGTATAGGTTCGGCGGGAACCGCATGTTACCGTTCAAAGCTTGCGTATGGCTTATCCCGTGCATTCTGAGCCAAGCACGGATGTCGGGTTGCGGCTCGATCGCATACTCGCTGTATCCGGAGAGCAGTTCTCCGACAGTGTCCCGCCGATCGAGCAGTTGCAGCATGTCCCCAAACACTTCAGAGGCGACGGCACGGCTCAGTTCCTCGATAAGGAGGACAACTGACGATGTGGGATGCAGACAAGCCAAGCGGTACGCCTTCAGGAGAGGACCTGGACGGACGACATATTGAACGTATGGCTCACCCGGAACGTTGCTCTCCGAGCCTATGAACTTAAGATCGTCCTCAGAGAGCAGGTAGATGGACTCCGGTCG
>JAIUMY010000195.1 GCA_022565335.1 Opitutales bacterium | reverse complement strand
CTAGCCGAAAGGTTGTTCATGGGCACGCCAAACGCCCTCAGCAGCTTGATAAGCCGTCACTGCAGCGCGAATGTGAAATCCGATAAATCATGGAAGAAACTGCAAAATCAAGACGGAGTGAAACGTAGATGCTTACAGTCCCGCCATAGGGAAACAAGCGCAGCGCAGTCGGGAGCGTAGCAATACGTGGACTGTTTCCTTTGGCTGCTTTCCTACAACTTCAACCCACGTCGTGTCAGCAAACCCAGGCTTTCAGTACCGGCTCCTGACCTCATGGATATTTAAGCACCAGATCCCCCTATTCGCGATCTTCTCCCAAGGAAAAGCGGTCGATGATGTCGCCGTCTTCGCTCACCACTTCGAAATCGAGGGTGTCGCCGTGGATCGTCATGATGACAGCGTGGCGGGTGCTTTCGGCGTGGTCCAGATACCACGTTGTCTCCGGATCATGTACGGGGCGGGTCGCCACTCCCCAGGCCCCGTCACCAACATAAACAATGCCGTCATCCCGCGAGACTTCCAACCCGCGAATGGGCGGGGTGCGCTTGTAAGTATGATCGTGATGTTCGAATGCAACTTGGATATTGGCCTGGGCATCGAATAAGGGTAACCAATGTTCACGTACCAAACGCGGGGTGGGATCGTTGTAGTCGCGATTCGAAGGAAAAGCCGGCACATGGTAAACGGGCATCACATGACGCTGCCCGGCACGCTTCTCAAGCATCTGGTGAAGCCAAGCGGTCTGGCGACCCGGAATACGGTTGGCGTGTTCGCTATCGAGAATTACCAGGGATAGGTAATCACCAAAGTCAAGGGTTGCATATCCGGGATGTCCGGGAAAGGCGAAAAGTTGAAAGAAATACGGTGCGTTGGCCATCCGCCACGCATCGCTGTTCTCGAAATCGGGGTGCCTCCCGACGAAACCGCGCCGCACTTCGTGATTGCCGATGGCCGCGACAATGGGCACCACGCGCCCGTCTTCGCTGACCAGCCCCCGGGCGTTTGCCTCGAACCACTCATCCCAGCGATAGAGACGGTCTTCGCGCGCATCGGCATAGGCGTAATCTCCGCCCCAAACAATAAAATCCGGGTCATATGCCATAGCTTGACGGTTGGTCGCCAGCATCCATTCCTTGCGATGACGGGTGTCGCCACCGGTCGCAACGACCAGCGGACGAGTCAAAGTTTGCGGCATGGTCCGGAAAGCGAAGATTCGGTCGCTGTCGTTGATACGGAACCGGTAGAGGGTGTCCGGGCGAAGATCCTCCAGTTCTACGCGATGGCGTGTGGTTTTCCGCCATGCCTCCATGGGATGTGCATCGGCCTCGCTGCGAAGCCGCTTATCCGCGCCATCTTCCCAGTATTCCAGTTCGTGTACAAGGTGGCGCAATCGCTTCCAAAGAAAAGGATCGACTGTTACATAGTCCAATAACTGGTCGTCGGCGTATACGCCAATACTTCCCCAGCGGGCGTTGGGACTTTTTTGGGGGATGTCGAAGTGTACGATGGCCGAATTATCGGCCTTTTCCATAACCGCCTCGCCAAGGCGTTCATCGGCTGCGCGGAAGGATATCGTTTGTCCGGCTAAATCAGAGCCCCCATAGACAATAATCCGTTTGCGCTCAGGGCTTTCCTCCAGCGCAACACCGATCCGGTGGGGCGGAGGGGCTTCCCCGACCAGCTCCAAAGGCATCATCAGCGTCGGATCGGCATGAGTCATATTCGTTGGCGACCAGCCAAGAAAGCGACGTTCACCATCGCGGTCATCCAGGGCATAGAGATGGATCTGGTACGCCAGAGTGGCCCCGGTACGGGCTTCGAGGCCAAGGGTCTCCCATGCATAGCGGAAGCCGACCAGGTAGCCGCCTTCAAAAGTCGTTACCTTGAAATCCACGGCGGGTTCCGGGAGGTCATCTTCTGACCGACGATCGCGAACGCTCAACCTGGGATCTTCTTGTTGCGGATCGCGGCCCGGCGCGAGTAGGGTCTGGTATCGTTCAGCCGAACCGACCCCGGTGGAGACAAAACTAATCACCGAGTCGCCTTCCCACAACCGTGCGTCATCCTAGCTCTCCACCGCCGTGGGATCCTGCACCCGCACCCAAACCATCAGGCCCTCCTGGTTCCAACCCATCCGCATGTTCGCGGAAAAGACCTCCGCATCATGACGAGTATATTCCAGGGTGGCAAAGCTATCCACCTCCAGGAGGTCATCGCCCGGCCATTCCTCAAGGGGCAGATCGCCAATAAGGGGAACGCCCACGGGCAATCTCGATTGAATCGCCTGATCCGCACCAAGTTCAGGTATGTAGCCCGGTTCGAGCCATTGCAAAGTCATGGTCGTGCTGGGGTCGCGTTGCCACGTTAGCAGTAGCGTATCCTCGTTGGCTGCCGGAGAAGGGCCATCGGCGGCTGAGAGGATACCTGCTGCCAGGAAGAAGAGAAAACAGAAAAGAAATTTCATATTTGACGCGGGGTTCTGGTGAAAAATTGGCGCTTGAACAAACAAGGCCACCTGTCCCATGGGGGTGTAGGTCCTGAAGTAATAGAGATTAATCATTATTGGTTTTTGCAGTGTATTTCAATATTTCATCGAGGATTTTGTTATGTTTGGCAAATTCGTCGATGAGCGCG
>JAIUMY010000194.1 GCA_022565335.1 Opitutales bacterium | reverse complement strand
GGAATCCGCACCGCAAACAACCATTCGAGCTCGGCGAAACCCTCAAGGAAAATTAAGAAGGAAAAGTTAAGAGTTAAAAAGGGAAGGCCGAAGGCGGCCTAGCAGGTGAATCGCGGAGTGGCTTCTGGATTTTCTGTTCCTCATAAGAAGCGCTTACCGTCCCTCTTCGTGCCTTTGTGCCTCCGCGCGAGATACGGCTGTATAATATCGGCTGTTTTGTTTCCTTTCTATATCAATTCGTGTTTATTCGTGTCCATTCGTGGTTTTTCGGCTGTTTCATTCCCCTCCTAACTTAGGAGGGGGGGACCGCGAAGCGGTGGGGTGGTCCCGTTGTCCCTCACTGAACTGCGGCTAAAGACCGCAGCTACTTTCCTTCCCCCGGCTGTTTTTTCTTAAGTGCTACGCCGTCTTCGACCTTACTTTTTACTTTATTTCCCTCGTCTCTGTAAGTGAACCATCAATACAGAAATATCGGTTGGGTTGACTCCGCTGATTCGGGAGGCTTGACCGAGAGTGGCGGGCCGTATGGTATCCAGTTTATGGGCACATTCAGTTTTTAAGCCACGGATTTCCAGGTAAGGAAAGTCCTGGGGAATTTTGATGCGTTCGGTATTCTTAAATCGCTCAATGGTTTTCCATTCTCTTTCCAGATACCCCTTGTAGCTTACCCGATAGGTGACTTCGGTTTGGATTTCAGGGCTTTCCCGGGTAAATTCCTCGGGAAGGACGGCACTGCCATCCCGCCGCCGCAGGGCCTCAGCCACGGTCCCCTTCTCTTGTTTGGTCTTTTCGAGCGCTTCTTCCCATCGGCGAATGGCTTGGTGCTTTTCCTCCATGCGTCGCAACCGATCCGCGTCGACCAAGCCGTGCTCCCGGCTATGGTGCAGCAGACGACTTTCCGCGCTGCCAAAATTGAAAATCAGACGATGTTCCGCCCGACTGGTGAACATACGGTAAGGCTCGCTGGTTCCCTTGGTGACCAAGTCATCGATCAGCACCCCGATATACCCCTCATGTCGCGAGAGAATCATAGGTTCCTTGGACCGAACTTTATTGACCGCATTGACTCCGGCCACCAAACCCTGGGCGGCCGCCTCTTCGTAGCCCGAAGTGCCATTGATTTGACCGGCAAAGAACAGATTTTCCACCTTTTTGGACTCCAAAGAGGGATACAATTGGGTTGGCGGAGCAAAGTCGTATTCGACCGCATAGGCGGGCCGCAGAATGACCGCTTGTTCCAGGCCGGGAACGGAGTGAATCATCGCCACCTGGGTTTCCAGAGGAAGACTGGTTGAACATCCGTTCACGTAGTATTCGTTGGTGTTGCGCCCTTCCGGTTCGAGAAACAACCGATGCTGTTCTTTGTGGGCAAAGCGCACAATCTTGTCTTCAATAGAGGGGCAATACCTGGGTCCGGTTCCCTCAATCTGTCCGCTATACATTGCCGAAAGATGCAAGTCTTTTTCAATCAACCGTTTAGTGTCCTCGTTGGTATAGGTGATCCAGCAGGAAACCTGATCCTGTCCGGGCTGCCAGCCCAGGAACGTCTCTCCCCTCCCCTTCCCTTCGAAAAATTCTTCCCAGGTCTTTTGCTGACGGGTATCGTGAAAGGCGCAGAGGGTTGGGTCTTCGTCGCCGGGTTGTTCTTCCATTTTGGAGAAATCCAAGGACCTTCCCAAAAGTCTTGGCGGGGTTCCGGTTTTCAGACGTTCCAATTCGATCCCGGCCTCCAAAAAGCTCCCGCTGAGCGTCTTGCTGCTGCTGTCCCCCATGCGGCCACCCTCGTTGCGGTTGGCGCCGATGTGCATGAGTCCTCGCAAAAAGGTGCCCGTGGTGACGACTACCGTCTTGCCTTGAAAATTTAAATCCAAATTGGTGCGCACCCCTACCACCCGACCCTTCTTAAATGCCAATCCCGTTACGGTGGCTTGGAACAAGGTCAAATTTGGTTGGTGTTCCAAGACGTGCTTCATCCGGAACTGATAGGCTTTTTTATCGCTTTGTACCCGCGGGGCTTGGACCGCCAAGCCTTTGGAACGATTCAGAAGTCGAAACTGGATGCCAGTAACATCGGTATTGATCCCCATCTCACCCCCCAGGGCGTCGATTTCCCGAACCATATGCCCCTTGGCCTGTCCGCCGATGGCCGGGTTGCAGCTCATCTGGGCAACGGTGTCCAGGTTGCCGGTCAAAAGCAAGGTGCGCGCCCCCATGCGGGCTGCCGCCAAAGCTGCTTCGCAACCAGCGTGCCCGGCACCACAGACCACCACATCAAATTCTGTTTTGAACGGATTCATAGGGAAAGAATGAATTTTTCTGCTCCAATGTCAACGAACCCCTCCCGGTAGTCATTCATTTTCAGGTCGATCGCCTTATTCTCAGGACTCCTGACCCCACATTTCCCGCCCCCCCCCCCATCTAAAATTTCAAGTTGTTTTTGATTAAAGACTTAAGCGCAAGACGATAGGGCTACTCTTATCAATCGTGTGAAACGTCAAAGGAAACCCTTTTCGCGAGAGAATACCGGCAAGTCATAGAGTAAAAGGTGAAAAGAAACCTAAGTCCCGGAGGGACGGGCCGAAGGTAGGCGTGGATGGCAATCAACGTAATCTCCAACCAAAAATCCAAATGTCTCGCAGAGCGAGACCTGAGAGGGTTGG
>JAIUMY010000193.1 GCA_022565335.1 Opitutales bacterium | reverse complement strand
GATCGCACGGATCTGAACGCCTATGGATGTGCGATACATCAGAAACCAGGTCAGCACGGTGAGCAGGATCGTCACCAGAATGATGAATGTGCGATAGGGCTGGATCATGATCCCTGCGAACTCGTAGGGCTGCATCAGGTAGGACGGCACGCGCATCTGCTGCAAACCAGGACCGAGGCCCTGAATGCGGATACCGAAAAAAGTCATGCCGAATTCCAGCCGGATCAATTGCTGCAAGATGATTGCCACACCCCAGGTAGCCAGCAATGTATCGATGATCCGTCCATAGAGCTTGCGGATCACCACGCGCTCAATCAGCAGCCCAAGGAGCGCCGCTGTCAGGAATGCGAGAGGAATTGCCGCGAAGATGTTGAATCCAAGATAAATCCCGGACAGCACCGCCGTATAGGCACCGATCATCACCAACTCGCCATGAGCCATGTTGATCACACCCATTGCACCATAGGTGATCGAGAGGCCCAGCGCGATCAGCAGCAGCACTGACGTCAGGGACAACCCGATGAAAAGCGTCTCGAACATTGAAATCTCCGCCATTATCCTCGGAAAGGCGGGCGCCGTTGCAGCGCCCGCCGGGCGCGTTACAGCCGCGAGGAATCCAGGCCCGCGCCGGTGCAGAACAGGTCATCCTCGGTTTCGCCGTAAGCGACATAAGGCAAGGGGCGGATCGGTTCGGGATACTCGTCTATGATTTCGCCCTGCCCATCTGCGCCCCAACGCGCGATGCGCGGTGTGAGGTAGCAATGCAGATTTTCGGGATCTATGGTGACACGGCCATTGGGCGCATCGAAGGTCTGACCCTTGATCCCCTCGCGGATCGCATCCGGGGTCGCTTCGCCAGCGGCCTCGACGGCCTGTTTCCACAGATAGACCTGGAAATAAGAGCATTCCATGGCGTGCTGTGTCACGGCTTCGGGGTTGTTCACAAAGCGGCGGTAGCGCTCGATGAAGGAATTGTTTGCATCGGTATCGATCGCCTGGAAATAGGGGAAGGAAGTATAGGAACCGGCCGCTGCCTCTGGACCCATCGCCGCGATCTCGATTTCCGATGTCACTGTCGCGCAGATCGGCAGCGTCTCATGCGACAGGCCTTGATTGCGGAATTCACGGTAGAAGGCGATGACCGAGTCGCCAACGACATTCGACATCACCACGTCACAGCCCGAAGAACGAATGCGCGACACCATCGCACCCCATTCCGAATGGCCGAGTTCGAGATACTCGTCTGCCACCCATTCACCACCATATTGCTCGATCAGGATTTACGAGACTTTCGCCATCTCGCGCGGGTAGATGTAATTGGAACCGACGATGAAGAAACGCTTCTTGCCCAACGTGTTAATGATCCAGGGGATGTAGTTGGAAAGCTGCTGGTTGGGCACAGCGCCAGTATAGACGACGTTTTTCGAGCACTCGAATCCTTCGTAATATGTCGGATAGAACAGCATGTTGTTGCGCCGCTCAAACACCGGCAGGACAGCCTTGCGTGATGCCGAGGTGTAGCATCCGAACACCGTCGGAACGCGGTCGCTCACGACCAGCTTCGTTGCGCGCTCATTGAAGGTCCGCGTGTCCGATGCGCCATCTTCCACGATCGGATTGATCATCTTGCCAAGAACGCCACCGGCCTCATTGATTTCTGCAATGGCCATCAGCGTGGCATCTGCAAGCGATTGCTCAACGATGGACAGCCCCCCTGTCAGCGAGAACAGCACACCGACGTCAATTTTTTCGTCAGCGCGTGCGGCGCGCGTCCACAATCCCGGCGCAAGCGCCGAAGTCGCACCGAATGCAGCGGATGTCTTGAGGAAAGCTCTGCGATTGTAAGTCATATCATCACCCCGTCAGGTATGTGGATAGGATTGGTGGACGCGACAGCGCCGCCCCTGTGTGTGACCGTTTGTGGAAGTGGGCAGCACTGAACCGCAGCGGCCCTGAGGCCACTTGCTATCGGCACGGCTTTGTCAGACGCGGACAATCATGTCGCGGTGACGACGTATTAGCCTTGCTGTTCAGATGGAGAGGTGGGAAAGCGCGACATCGGGCCGTCCCATAATCGTCGTTATCGACACTTCAGACTCGTTTGGTATCACCAGTCTGGAAGTTTGCGCAGGGCATCTTTGACCGGCGCGTGAGTAAACATTACAGTTTTCCGTTTGCGTTGAGAAGCTCATTTGCGTTGATGATTGCCTGAGCCATGTCTTCAATCGACGTTCGCTTAGACATTGCCTGTTCTCTGATCAATTTATAGGCATTTTCTTCGCTCAAGCCATGCATCTCGATCAGAATCGCCTTCGCTTTCGCAATAATCTTCTTGCCGGCCAGCTTCTTTTCCAGGCGTGCGATTCGTTCCTGCGCCTCCATCTGCCGCAGCACACCAGTATAGGCTACGACAAGATTGGTCAGCATTCCGAAACTTCTGACCGGCTTAGAGGTCACGGCCACAACGCCAATATCCAGCACGAATTCCAGCATAGCCGGGTTTTCGTAATCGACGACACCGATGATCGCCGGCCCCGGTTTGTCCGAACGCCGTAGCATACGTGACAATTCCTTGCGCCTGTCAAATAAAAGCCCGTCAAAAACAATATCGACATTAGGGGGCAGCGCCCGTTGCGGAGGCCAGATCAGTTCTGTCCTGCATCCGATCCG
>JAIUMY010000192.1 GCA_022565335.1 Opitutales bacterium | reverse complement strand
GCCTTCCCCGAACTCGCGCGCGACTGCGTCCTCAACCGGGTGCAGCTCTCCCATGCCGGGTTCTACCGCACGCCGGAAATCTGGTGGGACCGGGAGAAGGCAGAAGGTAAGCCGTTTTTCTATTTCGCCTATGGCGCGGCCTGTGCCGAGGCGGTGATCGACACGCTCACCGGCGAAAACCGCATCACCCGCGTCGATATCCTCCACGATGTCGGCAAATCGCTCAATCCGGCGGTGGATATCGGCCAGATCGAGGGCGGGTTCGTGCAGGGCATGGGCTGGCTGACGACGGAGGAGCTCGTCTTCGACGACGAGGCCCGCCTGCGCACCCACGCCCCCTCGACCTATAAAATCCCCGTCGCCTCCGACGTGCCCGAGCATTTCAAGGTGACGCTCTATCCCAATGCCAACCGCACGCAGACGATCTACCGCTCGAAAGCCGTCGGCGAGCCGCCCCTGATGCTCGCCAATGCCGCCTTCTGCGCCATCACCGATGCCGTGCGCGCGGTGGCGCCAGAAGGCGCGCGCGTCCCCCTCGACGCACCGGCAACGCCCGAGGCGGTGCTGCGCGCCTGCGCGGCGTTGCAGGGTGAGGCGCTGGATGGTGCGGCGCTGGAGGCGGGAGCGCTGCCGTGAGCGGGGCGGCGAACCCCTTCGCCCGCCTCGCGGCGATGGTGGAGGAGGCCGGCGCGGCGGCCTTCGCGCGCATCCACGCCGTCAAGGGCTCCGCCCCCCGCGAAGCCGGCGCCTGGCTCGCGATACGCCCCGACGGCGCCTTCACCGGCACGATCGGCGGAGGCCGCCTCGAATGGGACGTCCTCACCGATTGCCGCAAGGCCCTTGAGGCAGGCCGAGGCCCCGCCACCTTCCACGACTACGCACTCGGCCCCGATCTCGGCCAATGCTGCGGCGGACGGGTGATGCTCTCGATCGAAACCTTCGACGGGCGCGATCTGGAGGAGCTGCGCGCGCTGGCGGGGATGGAGGGGCGGTTTGAGGTGCGGTGTCGGGTGGATGAGGGTGGGCGGGTGGTGCGGGGGCGAAAAGTAAACTTCCCCGTAAGATGAGCGCATTGTTAGCTTCTGGAGGAATGAACTGACTTCTTTAGCAAGTATGCCGTAAGTGCTGGGCCTATATGATCTACGAGCCCCTTGATATGCTTCTCAGTGATGGTTTCACCTTCCTTGCAGCCAGGTTTTTGCAATCCTTCTTGTACCAGCGCATCTAACCAGCTGCGCTTCGATAATTTATGCGCAAATGCTAACATAGGGGTGAGTCGGTTCTGAACCTGTTCGAAATCATGTTGCTCAACGTCCAAGTGCGCGAATATCCAGTCCGTATCTACGGGGCACTGATTGTCACGAAGTACAGCCCATTCTTTGTTGTCGAAAGGGTTGGAAACTAGACAATGCCGCTGGTTGAGCGGTGCGCCTCTGTCACATAGGGGAATTCGCCACCCTATCGCGCCGTAGAGGCGGAAATATCCGAAAGCTTTGCCAAGTGTATTGCTCCCAACCCAGACAACATTGGGATTAGTGCCGAACCTGTCCTGGAGTTTGGGGAGGGGCCGCGTATCCAATTCAATAAACCCATCGGAAACCTCCGGCCTCTCGCCAGACCGGATGAAATGGCGGATTACATCATAACGAGATGAATTAACCTCTGCATTTCCATGAAATCTAGCCCAAAGCGCCAAACAGGCCTTGGCTTTTGATTGCTGTGATTTCCCGGTTCCGAACTGCACGGCCTGCCTTATCTCTGGGCCTGGTCGAAAACCTGAACGCATATCCTTCAGGATGTCCTGCTTGATGGCATTTACCGCTTCCGGCGTCGCCCGCCCAAGCCTCTTGGCAATCCACTCAGCCGCTCCCGTCGCGAGCTTCTCGGCCTCTTCTTCGGAGTAGGCCTCAATGGCGACTTGGATTTCCTTATCGGTAGCACTTAGTCCAAGAGGCTTTTGGGCACGTACGCGAGGCTTCGCTCGATTCGTGAGATCGAATCTCAAGCCGTCGAATTCGAGGCCGCGAATTTGTGGAGCGTCGTCGCCATCACCAGCCTTAAGCTGACAAATATTTCGTAGAAATTCTGTACTTTTCGCTAGATCTTCATCCGGGCCGATACCCATTTGATGATTGCACTCAGAACAAATCACGTCGCGCACTGTCATGCGACCACCAAGCGAATTCAAAAGAATATGCTCTGGCTTCACCTTTGCGAGGATTTCATTCTGGCAGAGGATGCAGCGCTGGTCTGGCGTTCGCGCATTGCCTCGTGGGTTTATCTTGGATTTTTTCTTCATCATACCCAGCAAATCCGATTCGATGAATTACCGACCGCATGTCCACGTATGACGTACTATTTTAAATGGAGCCAAGCGCCGAGTCTATCAGTCACCGACAGCTGTCTACGAAATTAGCATCGGAGCAGAAATCTGTCAGGCTATTGTGCAATAGTTGTCATGTGGACGACCGCACCCTCGTCATGCCAACCCCGCCCCCCCCGGAACCCATCCCCCTCCACAAATGTTGACCCCCGCACCACAGCTGCGGTTAGCTCTTCTGGCCTTGTTGCTTTTGGGGGAGGGTGATGTGTTTGGGTGATCGGGATGAGGATGAACGGGGGGATGGCGCGCGTGGTCGCGGCCGCGAGCGGCGGCGCTCGCCTGTTGATGACG
>JAIUMY010000191.1 GCA_022565335.1 Opitutales bacterium | reverse complement strand
TGATGTCAAGATTGACGAGATGCTGCGGCCGGGTCTTGCCGGAGCTCATCAATTCGACATTCAGCTTCTCCATCAGAGGCCGCAGGCGTTTCACATCATCAAAGCCGGGAACAAAGATGAGCGTGACGGCGCCCGGCTGCGGCAGCATCGACGGGCTACCCGCGGTAGCGTGGCTGGACATGAGCCGCAGGATCATCAGCGCATCGAGGCACAGATCCGGACTGGGGCGCTTCCGGCGTGTTCCCGTTTCCGGATCGTCGATGTCACAGCCGTCGAGCGCGTCATCATAAAGCGCATCAAAATCACGCGCGGTTTCAGACATGATGCGTTGCGCGAGGGGATAACCGGGAAGAGAGGTATGTTTCGGCATGGTGTGGCCTTTCATGTGGAAAAAAGGGGCTTTCCTGTCCCCGGAGGGGGCAGGATTAGCTGGTGTTTTCTGGATTGGGCCGGATCAGATCGCCGCGGGCGTCGCGCAGGTTCCGGACAAACCCAGGTCGGACAGAGCCAGATGCAAACTGGCACCGGGAGAGGTCCGCAAGCGGGCTATCTCATGGGCGGCAATCACATGGGTCTTTGACCATTCCGCTGTGAACTTCACGACATTGTCCGGCAATGCGACGAGAGCCAAAATGTCGAAATCATCCCGTGCATAGGCCCGCGTGCCAGTCGGACCTCGCTGATAGCCGCGTTTGATATCAAAGTGATAGCCGCCCCCTGTCATGCGGTGACGGCCCTTGATCTGGACACGCAGGCACGTCGACCCGATCCAGATCAGGCGATCAAACTGGGAATGCTCCGGAAAACTTGCGGCGGGAATGCCGAGGCGGGCAAAAATGCTGTCGGTCAGCAGTTCGGACGCATGGCCCAAGGTTTTGGCATGTTCACACAGCAGGTGTGACCCGACATCGGGATAATGCAGCAAGTCGTCGAATTGATGCGCGGCGTTGAGCGGTGACGCAGGCGCAATGAGGCCCGGCAAGAAAGGCTGATGGGGCATTGTCCCCTCCGTTAGGTGAGTGACGCCGGGACAGAGGACTGTCCCGTGCTGAATTTGTCCGGAAAAGGGCTTAGGCCGGGATCGGCATCGCCGGATCAAGCATGGGCGGCTCATGCCCCGGCCCGCCGAATTCCCTCAGCTCTGCCATGTCTGAAAAGACGGAGAAAAATTCCGTCTGCATCCGGAAAATGCGGTGCTTCGAGGGATCGGTGAGAAAGATATCCTGATGATCCCGGACGCGGGCAAACACATGCTGTTTGTCATCATCATCTGTTGTTTCGAACAGGGTCTTCAGGAGGAAAGCCAGGCGCACCAGCCCCTTGTCCGCAGGGATTTCCGGAATGTGTTCGAGGATATCAAAGCAGCTTTCGATCAACCGCTCACGCAGGGTCTCGGCATGGTGCAGATCATTTGCGAAATGCTGCGACATCGGGTCGACATCGCTGTGATCAATCCGCATTTCGGCATCAATCGCAGCACGGAACAGCCGCAGAAACGCGGGGAACGCGGACAGAATCGTGGTCGTGGAGTGGTCTTTCGGGTCACGCGACGGCGTGTTATCAGTGGCATCAGCCATGGGGGCCTCCTCTATAGGTCCGTGTGGTTAGAGTGGGGCAAGAGGGTAGGATCTCTTGCCTTCACTCGCTCAATGTGGGATTGTAGTGCTATGATGTCAACATTGTAATGCGGAAAAATCCATGGCACCCCCCAAAAAAGATACAGAAGCGCTGACAGTCAGACTTCCACGCGAGATTATCGCCCAGATCGACGATGTGCGCCGGCTTGAGGGTGACATACCGACGCGCCCGGAGATGATCCGGCGGATATTGCAAGATTGGCTTGAAATAAAAGGAAAAGCCGTTCCCGGGGAGGACTGACCTGTCTGCCCTTTTGCGACAAGTAGGTTCAAAGTGCCGATCAAGATCAGCCCGCCATCTCACTCAAATTGATTTTGTCGGAAAAGTCGGAAATGTCGGATTACTGTATGAACTCCACTCGCATTCCGACAAATCCGACATTTCCGACACCTGTGCATCGAGAATGCCCGCCGACACAGCCATGAGGTCACGTGTGGATCCCTGTGCAGTCCGGAACCCAGACTGCTTTCAATTCTCCAGCGTCACCGCATCGCAGCGACCCAACTTCACCCGATCCAAGGCTTTCACCGCTATGGCAAGGGAGCAACCGCTTCGATCGAGGTGGTGGCCCTCGCAGTAAACGATATCTATCATGACTACGCCGATCATTCTGTGACACTGCGTTCATCCACAGCGGTCACTCAGGCAAGGCGCAGGAGCCGGCTGTTGCCAGCCTCAGTGCGGACGGTCAGGCAGGGTGCAGCATGTGTCGGGTGATCGACGTGCAGGGCAGAAAGCCGCCTGACCGCTATGCAGCATGGCATCCGCAGCAAATCCGGGAAAGGGGTCATCCATGCGCGGCGCAGCAAAAATTGCCTGCGGCCCGTGGCGGGCGGAGAACCGCCTAACGGCAGCGCGGCAGGGCAAGTGAGACAGAACTGGATTGCAGTCGCTAACACAAACTTTCGCAAACGGAGCACAGCCGTAAGCGGCGGTTACGCCCCATTCATTTCGCTCTTGCGCGTTGGCGGGATGGTTCGGAGCGGAGGGCGTCCGGTAGCTCGTCAGGGACTACGAGACGAGGTCCCTATGAGCCAATGG
>JAIUMY010000190.1 GCA_022565335.1 Opitutales bacterium | reverse complement strand
GCTCACGCACCGGGCCAATTACGAAAAGATGGGCAAGCGCCTTGGCGTCGATCTCGTCGGCAACCGCGACCTTGCGCTCGACAATCACATATCAGCGCGCGTCGCCATCGTCGGCATGATGGAGGGGCAATTCACCGGGCGCATGCTGTCGGATTACGAATTCCCCGCCGCGCTCAACGCGGGCTCTGCGCGCCATCCGCGCCGCATCGTGAACGGCCATGACGGGACGGACAGCAAGATCACCGGCTTGCATCTCGACTTCCTCGCTGCACTGGAGCGCGCCGGGTATGAGCCGGGCAAGGCAGAGGTGCATCGGCCTGATGTCGAGCCCGTGCCAGACGAGCCCCGCGACGAAGCATCGTTTTGGGATGCTCTGAAGCGCGTCATCTACGAATTCCTGCAACGCTGGTTCGGGAGCAAGCCATGATCGCCGCATCCATCATCATCGCCCTCGGCGTGTTGATTGCCGCCATCGGCCTGTCAGGCGTCATCGTCATTGCCGCGCTGGATATGCAGCAGGGCGGATGGGCTTCGAAGGAGAGCCTGCCGTTCTGGGGCGTGGCGGTTGTCGGGCTCGCCATAGCGGCGGCGCCATTCATGTTCTGATCCGGGGCGCAGCGGTCCTGCGCGCACTCTCCGCATAGGAGGCTCACATGATGGGCAAAATCCGCAAACTCGTTGTAGCCGTCGTCGGCCTCGCCGTCCTGCTGGTCTACAAGTGGACCGGACTGGACATCGGCGGCGTTGAACCTGCGCTCGTTGAGGGCGTGCTGGCCGTCCTGACGGCAATCGGGGTTTACGCCGTACGGAACGATCCGCCTGACGAGCTATCCAGTCGATAGCGCTCCCGCCTGCCTGACACGGGCCGGGGCTGCGTATCGCCCCGGACTTCTTTGCACTTTACGCACAAAAGGTGATGCATGCCCAGATTCAGGAAAAAGCCGGTCGTCATTGAGGCTGTCATATACGAGCCGGGGCTGGAGGACGGCTTTATTGTCGGCGGTCGATACTATGACAAATTGGGTGACGTGCCGCGCGCTATGGGGCGCAAACCGGCGATCAAGACGCTTGAAGGTCATCACGAGATTTCGCCGGGTGACTGGATTATTACCGGGATCAAAGGCGAGCGCTACCCCTGCAAGCCTGACATCTTCGAAGCGACGTATGAGCAAGTCGAATGATCCGACGCATCATCATCGCGATCCTGCTTTACGTTGAGGATCTAATCAGCCGATGGGCAGAGCGCCGCGAAATCGAAAGGACACGGGATGCGCAGCGTGAGAATGACGAGCGTGATCGCGGCAGTGCTGGCGATGTCAGCAAGCGGTGGCGTCACCGCGCCGGGCGTGAGCGAGACACGGGCGGCGGTGTGACCTACGCCGATGACCGGGGCTCAACTGATCCGCGCGGCTGACGCTATCGACCGGCTTCCCGGTGGCAGGGATCTAGACTTTCTGGCCGGGCAGCTTGAGCGGCTGGATGACGGTGCAAGAATATGCAGGGGTATGTGATGTCTGATCCGCAAAGCCTTGAGCGCGCGCTTGGCCGGCTGGAAGGCAAGCTCGACGGGATCAACAACTCCCTGTCTGCACTGCAACAGGCACTGCTTGAGGATCGGCAGACCTCCGCCGCCGCGCGTGCCAGCATGTCCGAGCGGATTGACCACCTTGAAGAGCAGGGCGCAGATCAGAACCGGCGACTGTCATCGATCGAGAGCAGCGTCAAGGATGATATTGTCCCTTTTGTCGAAAAGAGCCGTCGCCGTGAGCAGTGGATTGCCGGCGCGGCGGCTGCCATCGGCGCGGTAATCAGTTTTGCGGCCTCATGGGCGTGGGCTGCATGGGATCGGATATTCCCGCCACCGGGCGGGTAAAGGCTCCGGCTTCCGGAGATTCGAGCGGCTCTTGTCCGCTCTGTTTGACGCAACTTGCCCGCTGGCCTAATCGGCTGGCGGGGCTTTTTCGTTCGCGATCTCGTCGAGCGCGGCGGCAACCTTATTCATGCGGCTTTCGCTGTCGTCAATCCGACCGTGCTGCATCACTTCTTGCAACGCCTCTCTCGCCATCTCCAGCTTCGCCTCTGCGGCCTCGGCGCGGGCTTTCCAGCCCTCCACAATACCCGCCATCTCTGACGCTTCAAGCCTGCCCTCGGCTTCCCCAAGGGCGCGGTTGGCCTCGGATAGCTGGGCAATGGCGGCATCTCGCGCCTTCTCCGCATCCTCTGCCAGGGTGACATATTTCTCAATGATCGCGTCCTTGCGGTCGCAGCGATCGCGCAGGGCATCGCGTTCGGCGGTCAACGCGCTCTTTTCGCGGATGGCTTGTTTCATCACTTGCTGATAGCCGGCGCACGGCTCGCCGCTAGGTATCATGCAGTCAGGCAGTATGGCTTTCGCGTCAGTGCTTGTGCTGATGGTCATGAGAACACCTTTCAGTTGGACACTCCCGGCGCAAGTCATTGATGCGCATAGGGTGGATTGTTGGACTGAATCCGGGGCAAGTGCTTGATATCGGTGAAAAACCCCACACCGTCCCTGGGCACCATCCCCATACTTAACGCATTGAAATCACAGGCCCTTTTTTCGAGTTGGACTAGCAGTTGGACAGTTTCTGTTCTGCTTATGTCCCGCCCCCATCTTCGCCATGCCGGATGCGGCCATCGGTTTTTGCCGCGCGGCCTTGGTGTAAT
>JAIUMY010000189.1 GCA_022565335.1 Opitutales bacterium | reverse complement strand
TATTTGAGTCGTAAGCAAAGCTTGAAATTTCAAATGCCATTCGCGGCAAACGTATCGCTATGCGCTTATCATCGATTTTTGACTGCTCTCTAATTCTAGAAAGAAACTTTTCTCTTGGAGAATACGCTAAAGGAACGCGCTCATGTTTGTAATTGCCTTTTCCATCATTTCTAGAAACGTATAAACGATTAAAAAGATTGCCAAAGATTGCTACAGCTTTTCGAGTAGTTTGGTTGTAATGATATCTTGTTAACGGATTCGCGTTTGACATTATCTAGGTTCTCCAAACGGGTTATTTTCGCTCCAATCAAGAAAATCGTCGTTTTCTTTAGCGGTTTCTTTGTTTTGATTTATGAATTCTGGAAAATCGTCGTCGTTATAGGTTGCATCGTTCGTAAGCAATAATTCTTTTTCTGCATTTCGAAGAATAGAATCCTTTACGAGTTTATGATGTTCTTTTGTTGGAAATTTTGGTGTTCGAATTTTGAGTGTTCCATCGTCTAACACCTCTAAAACTGTAGTTTTTCCTTTAATTCCACTTGGTAGTTCGATTTCAAAATCTTCTCTAATCGTTACATCAGCACCAGTATTGTATTCATAATCTTTCACAAGAATGCTATTAGCAAATCTAGACTCAAAGTTATCAATTCCATCATAACCTGTATCAAGTTTTTGGCTTGAATATTCAAATTGTTCTATAGTTATAGTCCACTTGGGAAGATTTGCGAACTGATGAAAAGGCTTTTCGCCATCAACATAAGTAATTTCAAACAAACCGTTGAATGCGGGAAAATAGATCAAATCACCTTCTTTCGGACGAGATCCCGTAACTACCGAATCAGAAAATCTACGTTTCGCTATTGAAATTCGTGCATTGTTTCGTATTTCTAAACCGAATTTAGAAATGAGAGTTCCATCTCCTTCATAGTCATCGTATGTTTCGATGTAACATTCTATAAGATGTTTTTTGGAAAAGCGCGATAAAATATCCTCATTTAATATCGTATCCAAATTTACGATTTCTCGTGGAAGATAATAGACATCATGTCCATGAATTTGAATTGCTTCAATGATCAAATCTTCGTGTAGGCGCTGTTCTGATACAACGCCGTCTTTAGTAAAAAATGGATTTAATCTTGACATTATCCTTTAAAGAATCCAGCAGGTTCTCCAACTAAATCAACGTATTTTTCTTCGAGCCTTTCAATCTCTTGTGTTGCTTCGTCGTACATTTGACGGCCGTTAAGAGTTTTGCCGCCGATCAATTCAATATTTTCATATTTGCTCAAATTTGCGCCCCACTGCTGTTTTATTAACTGCGTTGCATGTCGTTTAAGTAACCAATCGTCATATATCTTTGGAAAATCTTTTGGATCAATTATCTCTTGAACTTCAAAAATTAGATAGTAACCCGTTTCAAAAGTTCTATCGTTTTTGTCGAAATGTAAGCGGTTTTCCATGCGTGAAAATCTTGCATCGGGAACATTGCGAAGATGAAAATCTATTTCTGCAAGATAATTTTGAGTCATGTACATGTTAGTTAAACCGCCCGCATGTACAATTTCGTGCAAAACAGTATCAGCCCAACCTAGAAACGAGTTATGAAATAGAGATGTTGACATTGGAACAACTCTACTTACACTAATAATACTATCGGGAATTTCTATATATCCGCGTTCGTGATCTTCTTCAGTTAATTGGTGTTTGTAATAATACTCTCGGGTAGATTCAGCGTGATATTCGATATAATACTCGATAGCTTCATCAATGCGATCTTCAATTTGAATGTCCGCGACATTGATTTCAATAACAGGTTTACCGAGTTTTCGAAGACAATATTCTTTTAAGTCAGATCTAGATCGTATAGGCATGTACTATTTATACAACTTCTAGTCTTGCAAGAAGAAAGGTGACTTTAGACAACGTATTGAAAAATTCAGAAAAATCAGACGGTAGAACTACGGAAAATGATTCTTTCGCTAACTCGTTTTGAGTTTCATGGAACAAAACTTCGCATTCTCGTATAATACATGTTGCGAGATCTAAATGTGCTTCTTGTTGTGTTCCAGAACCATATAAAGTCCAATCGGTTATTTTGTCGTTTGGATGCTTTTCTATAACATCGTCGTACAAATTTTGTATTCGTCCTAGATAATCACAGTCTTCTAAACTATATTCGCCGTTGTACGCAACGACTGCCATAATCTGTTTTATTAGAATAAGATGAATATTTTCTATTGCATCGTATAAAAATGGTGTATTGCAATAAAATTTTGCAAGACCAAGTTGCGCGTTTGCAGTATCTAAGCGCCCGACCAACTTTATTCGAGCAGAGCACTTACTTACTCTTTCGCCCGAATAAAGTGATGTTTGTCCTGAATCGCCTTTTCTTGTGTAGATTTTATCAACGTTCATATTTCGCATTTTCCTCCCGCGCATGCTTGGCTAGCTAAGGTGTCAGCGTTAACATATTCTTGGCGATTTTCTTTTATTTGTGACCAATCGATTTCTTTGTATTCTCGTTTAAGGTCACACCAACGTTTCCAAATTGCAAGATGTTTTAGACAATACGTAGTCTTTTTAAGATCTCTGTTGAAGTATCGTTCTGCAAATTGATTAACTCTTCGCAACCAATCCTTTTTTGCTAACCAATTTTCGTAATCATCGCGCTGAGCAAAGTATTCATTCATTGCTGCGACAG
>JAIUMY010000188.1 GCA_022565335.1 Opitutales bacterium | reverse complement strand
GTTCTTTTAGAATTTCGATACGTTGGTCAATATGCTGTCTTGTAGCAATTGCTTCTTGTTTAATTGTACTAGTAGTATTTTCTACACTCTCGCGTTGTTCGTGTATATAAGTTTCAAGAAAGTTAGAAATATCCTGCAGTGTTTCCAAATTTTCTTTGTCGCGTTCTCTGGTATATTTAACAAGATCTCTGTTATCTTTCCATAAAAAGTAAATTGCAAGTCCCATCACTAAAACAATGGGAGCAATTTCCAAAAGATACGTTATCATATATGATTCAAATGACTGCATGTTCTATTTATTGTTTCTCAGAGAGCTGTCATTTCCAAGTGAAGACAAATGAAACTACACCTTTTATTTCTTTGGAGCAAAGATGTTGACCGGTATGAGTGTAAAAATCGTTTGCATCTGCGCGAGCAGATAATATTTTAAATGATTCATCTTTAGTCATAACGCAATCAAATAAGTTATAGTTTCCGCGAACAGCCAAAACGGCAAATGCGTTATTTTCTAAAAAATAATTGCTTTTTGCATCTAAATAAACAATGAAAGCATCTTTGTAAAATTGAACACACTGTTCAGCTTTCAAATGTGCTTGTGTTTTATTTACGCAATGAACCGTTGGATAACTCAGATGTATCCGTCTTGGACTAAAAAACAACAGCGCAATAATAAATGCGATTGTTACTGCAAGCAATATTTCTAACATTACTCAATTACTCGCAGCGTTGAGGGAAATTCTGGATAAGAACCGACTGGTTGTTCGATAAGCGCATTTCTAATTCCCGTTTGAATTCCTTCAAGAAATTTTGAATAAACGTAAAACCTAACATCATCGCTCCCGTCGATATTTTCATCATAAAAATTTGAGTATACTAATAATATCGAATTTAGCGCGTCATCGACCAATAGAATATGATCGCCGTAATTTCTATCTTCTACATAATTGTGTATTGTTGATCTGAGAATTTCTGGTTCGTATGCATCTTTTTCGATAACTGCATCGATACTTTCTGCTACTAAAAGAAAAACTTGTTCTCTGCCGTCGGTGTCTGCGTTACTGCGTGTAATATGAGAAGCTGTAGTACTAACCCAAGATATCACCGTAAACAGACGATCATAATTTACACTACCGTCTGGTTGTAAAAACAACGATGTGCACGCTGTTGCTGCTAATAGATTCATTGAAAGGAGAATTGTAATTATTTTTCTTTTCATATAGTATATATTCGTTAGATTATAGTCTGTTTGTCAAGTCTTTTCTCGTTTGGATATTCGTACCAAGCAGTGCCTTTAGTAAAAAAATTGTATAAAGGTTGAAATATTATAAGACCCAACTTTTGAACTACACGTTTGAGAAAATTCGGTTTTTCGTCTTTATACGGCCAATCTCGTTTCATTTCTTTGTATAAGCGTGCAGCTTCTAAAACAGACAAATTAACCGTTATGTGTCTTTGTTTATGATCAATAAGCGACAATTCAAGCATCATTATATCATGAAATGCTGAAGCTGCTAAAATAGCATCTTTTTCTTTTTTTCCTATAAATCTTTCTAAAAAACCGGGATATGATGCGCCATCCCAGACATAATCACGGTTGAGAGTCCACAATCGACCATGCTTATCGATATACTGCAATTTTGGCTGTTTAAGCTTAAATCCGTCTTTTACTCTGCTTCTACTATTAGAACCGCGCCATACTTTTGTCGATTCTACTTTAATTGTGGGCGTTATCCAACATCCAAGTCGATTAAATCTGCAAATTTTTTGTTGAACTACGTACATATTTTATGTATACACAGAATTCCACGATCTCTTACGCTCCAATGACTATGCTTCCAGCGCCCGTAAATATCCCTGGATCACCGAAGAAAGTTTCTACTTGAGCCATTGTGTAAGTTCCAGCGTCTAAAGAAGTTGCCCCATATACTAAAGCACCTAAAGTTATAGCAGAGTTATTCCTTAATTCTTCTGCGTCTTGGTGAACAGTGATGGTTCTTGTCGTATCAAATATGCTATCATTTCCAGAGTCTATCCAAAACCTGGAATCCTCCAATATTTCAACATCATTGTTGATAGTAGTTCCTGCGTTGGCTTGAATTGCACTTCTAATGCTTTCATCGGGTAGTGATTGGATTTTTAATAGACCCACTGTTACCGTAGAACCATCTAAACGGATTCTAGTATTTGCAGATTCTATGTTAAGTAGCAACTCATAATCGCCTGTAATGTCCCCTTTGATCACGAAAAAGGTATTATTGGTGAATTCAGTTCCTCTAATCATCAAGTCGTTTTCAATAGTGATGTTACCAACAATGGTTAATTGATCGCCACTACCAGCATCAGCAGAACCTCTTAAATTTCCTCTAAGAGTAATTTCCCCTGTAAAATGCTTTTCGGGGTTTCCACTAGCCCGATCAACTTCTAACCACCCACCTTTTTCGGTTACGAGTATATTATTAGGTAGTTCGTGAATAACAGTTTCTCTTGTTTGTATTTTAAGTATCCCACCATCAAGGGTTATGTCGCCAGTACCTAGTAGTAATACATCGGGATCATCTGCTATTGTACCCCAACTATCCAAGTACCAAAATCTAGCATTGTTGGCTACATACAATGAATCAAACTCTACTGGAGTATTATATTCATCAAAAAGCAAGTAACCATTAAGCACCTTAAAGTCGCCAGCTAACGGAAAGTTACCAAGCAAAGTG
>JAIUMY010000187.1 GCA_022565335.1 Opitutales bacterium | reverse complement strand
GTCAACGGGTTGAAACGGGAAGAACCGGAATGCCAACGATCCAACAGCTGATCCGCAAGCCGCGGCAGCCTAAAGTCAAGCGCTCCAAGTCGCAGCATCTGGAGCAGTGCCCCCAGAAACGCGGCGTTTGTACGCGCGTCTATACCACAACGCCGAAGAAGCCGAACTCGGCCATGCGGAAAGTCGCGAAAGTGCGCCTGACCAACGGGTACGAAGTCATCAGCTACATCCCCGGTGAAAAGCACAACCTGCAGGAGCACTCTGTGGTGCTGATCCGCGGCGGTCGTGTGAAAGACCTTCCGGGCGTGCGTTATCACATCCTGCGCGGTGTTCTGGATACCCAGGGCGTCAAAGACCGCAAGCAGCGTCGTTCGAAATACGGCGCGAAGCGTCCGAAGTAAGGAGAGCATCAGATGTCTCGTCGTCACGCCGCTGAAAAGCGCGAAATCCTGCCTGATGCCAAGTTTGGTGATCTGGTTCTGTCGAAATTCATGAACAACCTGATGATCGATGGCAAGAAATCGGTCGCTGAATCGATCGTCTACAATGCCATGGACCGCGTCGAGGCCAAGCTGAAGCGCGCACCCATCGAGGTGTTCCATGAGGCGCTCGACAATATCAAACCATCGGTCGAAGTGCGTTCGCGCCGCGTCGGTGGTGCGACCTATCAGGTGCCGGTCGAAGTGCGTCCGACACGCCGTGAGGCGCTGGCAATTCGCTGGCTGATCAAGGCCGCGCGCACCCGCAATGAGAACACGATGGAAGAGCGTCTGGCTGGTGAGCTGGTGGATGCTGTCAACTCGCGCGGTTCTGCCGTGAAAAAGCGGGAAGACACCCACAAGATGGCCGATGCCAACAAGGCATTCAGCCACTATCGCTGGTAACGACCGTCACACTGCAAGCCTGAGGAATAGATATCATGGCACGCGAATACCCTCTAGAGCGCTACCGTAACTTCGGGATCATGGCGCATATCGATGCGGGCAAGCCCACGACGACCGAGCGCATCTTGTTTTACACAGGCAAGTCGCACAAGATCGGTGAAGTTCATGATGGCGCGGCCACCATGGACTGGATGGAGCAGGAACAGGAGCGTGGTATCACGATCACCTCGGCTGCGACCACGACCTTCTGTGCCAAGACTGTCGATGGTGAAAGCCAGATTGGCGAGAAGCACCGCTTCAACATCATCGACACGCCCGGTCACGTTGACTTCACCATCGAAGTCGAGCGTTCGTTGGCTGTGCTTGATGGCGCGATCTGCTTGCTTGACGGCAATGCCGGTGTCGAACCGCAGACCGAAACTGTCTGGCGTCAGGCTGACCGCTACAAGGTTCCGCGGATTGTGTTCGTCAACAAGATGGACAAAATCGGTGCTGATTTTTTCAATTGCGTGAAGATGATCAAGGATCGCACAGGTGCGACCCCTCTGCCGATCCAGCTGCCCATCGGGGCAGAAGATCAGCTCGAAGGCATCATCGATCTGATCGAGATGGAAGAGTGGACCTGGCGCGGCGAGGATCTTGGTGCGTCCTGGACCCGCCAGCCGATCCGCGATGAGCTGAAAGATCTGGCCGACGAGTGGCGCGCGAACATGATCGAAATCGTGGTCGATCAGGACGATGACGTCATGGAGCAGTATCTGGAAGGCAATGAGCCTGATCAGGACACTCTGCGTCGCCTGATCCGCAAGGGCACGCTTGCTCTGGATTTTGTACCTGTTTGCACAGGCTCGGCGTTCAAGAACAAAGGTGTTCAGCCGCTTCTGAACGCCGTGACCGACTTCCTGCCCAGCCCGCTGGATGTTCCGGCCTATATGGGCTTCGATCCGAAGGACGAAACCGAGACGCGTGACATTCCGCGCTCGGCCGATGACGGCCAGCCTTTCGCTGGTCTGGCCTTCAAGATCATGAACGACCCGTTTGTCGGCTCGCTGACCTTCACCCGTATTTATTCGGGTATCATCAGCAAGGGTGACAGCATCTTGAATTCGACCAAGGGCAAGAAAGAGCGCGTTGGTCGTATGATGATGATGCACTCGAACTCGCGCGAGGAAATCGATTGGGCTGCTGCTGGCGACATCATCGCGCTTGCGGGTCTGAAAGAAACCACGACGGGCGACACGCTTTGCGATCAGCAGAAGCCGGTTGTTCTGGAAACCATGACCTTCCCCGATCCCGTGATCGAGATTGCCGTGGAACCCAAGACCAAGGCTGACCAGGAAAAGATGAGCCAGGGTCTGGCACGTCTGGCCGCGGAAGACCCGTCTTTCCGTGTGGAAACTGACATTGAATCCGGTCAGACCATCATGAAGGGCATGGGCGAATTGCATCTCGACATTCTGGTCGACCGTCTGAAGCGCGAATTCAAGGTTGAGGCGAATATCGGTGCGCCGCAGGTGGCATATCGTGAAACGATCAGCCACAAGATCGAACACACCTACACGCACAAGAAGCAGTCGGGTGGGTCCGGTCAGTTCGCAGAGGTCAAGCTGGAAATCAGCCCGACCGAGCCCGGCGAAGGCTACACCTTCGAGTCCCGCATCGGGGGCGGCACGGTTCCGAAGGAATATGTGCCGGGTGTCGAAAAAGGCATCAACTCGGTCATGGACAGTGGTCCGCTGGCTGGCTTCCCTGTGATCGACTTCAAAGTCGCTCTTCTGGATGGCAAGTATCACGATGTCGACTCGTCGGTTCTGGCCTTTGAGATCGC
>JAIUMY010000186.1 GCA_022565335.1 Opitutales bacterium | reverse complement strand
CATACTGACCCCCTCTGGCGGTAGCTTTTAGCCGCGAGTTTCAGCCTGCCATTCCGGCGGATGCTGACCCCTGTGTGTGATTTATGTGCGCCATGAATGCGTGCCCCTTTTACCGAATACAGGTATCAGCCGGGCTGCACAATTGCCGGGCATACTGACCTCTTTTTATTCAGGTTTTGGTTTCTTTGGTACAGATCCTTCTGTTTCTGTTCACCAAAGTTAAGCTGCGCATTTTATGTCCGCTAAAACCAAATCCATGAGCCTAATCAAACAACTCTTGCGACAACACCAGCAGGGTAAGCCCGTCAAGTTTATCGCCAGAAGCCTGTCGATGAGCAAAAATACGGTTAAAGTTTATCTGCACAGGGTCAGGGCCTGTGCGCTGCCCATTGAGCAGCTGCTCAGCCTCGACGATCCCGAGCTCCAGGGCTGCCTGCACCCCGCTAACCCGGCCTGTACAGACGCGCGCTTTGCGTTTTTCAGCCAGCGACTGCCCTATTTTCTGGGCGAACTCAAGCGTGTTGGGGTTACCCGCAAACTGCTTTGGCAGGAGTATTGCGCCACCACCAGCCCCCACCCGGCCTACAGCTACTCGCAGTTCTGCTATCACCTTGACCAGCACGCCCGTGCGGCTAAACCCACCATGGTGCTCACCCACCAGCCGGCAGAAAAGCTGTTCATCGATTTTGCCGGCTCAACCCTGAGTTATACCGACCGCATCACAGGTCAGCCGGTGGTGTGTCAGGTGTTTGTGGCCTGCCTGCCGTACTCCGATTACGGCTTTGCTATGGCTGTGCACAGCCAGAAGGTGGCTGATGTGATCACAGCGCTGGTCTGTTGCCTGAACACCCTTGGAGGGGTACCCCAAATATTGGTTCCTGACAACTTCAAGGCGGCTGTCACCAAGGCCGATGCCTATGAAGCCCGGATCAACAGTGCCCTGGGCGAGCTGGCCAACCACTACGGCATGAGCGTACTGCCTGCCCGCGTGGGTAAGCCCCGCGACAAGGCCCTGGTAGAAAACCAGGTGAAGCTGGTGTACAACCGCGTTTATGCGCGGCTGCGTGACCAGCAGTTTTTTGATCTTGACAGCCTCAACCAGGCCATCGCCGCCAAGATGCATGCCCACAACCATACCCGCATGCAGCACAAACCCTACAGCCGTGCAGAGCGTTTTAACAGCGGGGAGAAACCGGCCCTGGCAGCGCTGCCCGCCCAGGCGTTTGAACTCAAACACTACTACACCTCAAAGGTAGCCCAAAGCGGTCATATCTACCTGAGCCAGCACAAACACCACTACAGCGTACCCTATCAGCACATCGGCGCAAAAGTGAAGGTGATTTGTACGAGCACTACTGTGCAAATCTACGCCATGGCTACCGGCAAACGCATTGCCGTGCACCCTGCAGCCAGCGACTATGGCTATACGACCGAAAAACAGCACTTATGCCCCGCCCACCAGCATTACATGCAGCGCAGCCCGGCTTATTACCTGCAAAAAGCAGGTGCAGCCTGCCCGGCTTTGCACAAGCTGATCACGGCAGTATTCACCCAGCAGCAAATTCCGGCCGAACAGCTTTACCGAACCTGTGACGGCCTGTTCGCCCTGCAGCGTAAAGCCGGGCCTGAGGATTTTGCACGGGCTTGTGAGCTGGCCGCCACCCATCAGCAGTACACCTACAGCTTTGTGCGCAACCTGATTGTCAATAAGATGACCAGCGGCGAGCATGACGGCGCCTCACAGCCAGCGAAAGCCCTCCCCAAGCACGATAATGTGCGGGGAAAGGAATACTATGCGACGTAATAACATAGGTTTAGGCCCTTTACAAAGGCTGCTTCACGCAATCTGCTTTCACTTTGAATCCACATCCACATCCACATCCACATCCACATCCATAATTATATGAGCACAATAGAATCCCACCTCACCCAGCTGCGTCTGCACGGGATGGCACGCAGCTGGAAATCGCTCACCGAAAGCCACCGGCAGGGGCAGCTGTCTCTGGCCGACGGCCTGGAGCTGATGCTGCAAAGCGAGGCCGACGACAGGGAGAACCGGCGCTACATCCGGCTGCAAAAAAACGCCCGCTTTCGCTACCAGGCAAGTCTTGAAGAAATTACGGCTGACCCGACCCGGGGCATCGATAACCAGCTGCTGGCTACCCTCGGCCAGGGGCAATACCTCAAAAAAGGGCAGTCAGTGCTGATTACTGGCGCTACCGGCTGCGGCAAAAGCTTTCTGGCCACAGCCCTGGGGCAACAGGCCTGCACACTGGGCTACAAAGTAACCTACTACAACCTGCAGAAACTGCTGATTAAAACTAAAATGGCCCGCATTGAAGGAACCAGCTTCAAATTCTTTGAAAACCTGAGCAAAACGGACCTGCTGATCATCGACGACTTTGGCCTGGCACACCTATCGCAACAGCAGTGTCTGGACTTGATGGAAATTATTGAAGACCGCCACGCCCGCCGCTCCACCATTATCGCCAGCCAGCTGCCGGTATCCGGCTGGTACGATATATTTGCCGAAGCAACCATAGCCGACGCCATCCTGGACCGGCTGATTCATACCTCTTACCGCATTGAACTAAAAGGAGAAAGTCTGAGAAATAAACTGTAATTTTGGCAGAACCTCACAGCAGTAACCCAAAACCCGAAGGGGGGTCAATATCACCGGAATAGGGGGTCAGTTTGCTCCGGAATATGCAT
>JAIUMY010000185.1 GCA_022565335.1 Opitutales bacterium | reverse complement strand
TCAGCACGATAGAGCAGCACTTCTTCTTCATCCCTGGCCATAGAAGGCACGCCGCCAGCGTAAGCGGCAACAACAGGCACACCCATCATCATTGCTTCGGCTAGAGTATTCGGGCTGTTTTCGATCAAAGACGGCAACAAAACCACGTGTGACTACCGCATCCTGTCCGCCATGGCCTGCGCATCAAGCTGACCGGTAAAAGACACTGCAGCTTCAACGCCTTGGGACCTGATCAAGGTCGTCAAATAACGTGAGTACCCAATAGCCCGCTGTGCTGATAAACGACTCAACCGGAATGGATCTCGACCCGCGATGTAGAGTTTCACCTTAGGAAAGTGTCGCTGTAACAGCGGCAGGGCACGCACAGCGAAGTGAGCACCCTTTAACGCTGACGCGCCGTTCCCGACAAAGATAGAGAAAGGCTCACATCGTTCAGCAGTCCACTTATACTGATAAAAAGGCTCACGCAAAATACGGGGGCAATGGTGGTAATTGGCCTGGGGAGCCAACCAAGATGCCTGGGCCCGATCCCATAGCGTTCGCCCAAGTATGTCGCTGGCCATCGCCAAAGTTTGACGCTCGCCCGCCAGGCGTGGCCGGAAACGAAAGCGGTCGTTGACCCAGAGCGCGAGGCCTGTAAATAGGAGCCCTGGGGACTTGCAATCCACCCATTCGCCCGACTCGATGCGTCCGAATTGATACGGTCGATATCCGTTAATTACCCCCTGCAATGAAACTACTTTCGGACCACTCCACCGTGATAGAAGGCGACGGGCGTAGGCCATCTCCGTCCCTTCAACATGCAGCAGGTCGGGCCGAAAGCAAGAAAACACATGATCAGCGGCAGAATCACTGGTGTCATATCGATTCAGCCCCCTACGCGGCAAAGCATAGTATCGAACACCTTCATGTTCGACACTCGAAAGATCCGTGACCTCGGCCCGCATCGCGATAGCCAACTCAACATCGCTCTGCTTAGCCAAGTTCTGCGTTGTGGTTGACAACCAACCTCCAAATGGAGTGATTGGCAAACCAAGCTTCTCTGCCACAGCAGGAAGCACGATATTGGAAGTCCATAAAAGCCGCACCTCAACTCACCTAATGCCCAACACCAAGAGAACTCTGATTTGAAGTGACCGGGTTGACAATCCCGGCGCTCGCCTTTGCGCCAGGATCATCCCTAGTCATCGCGCAAGCAGCGGGGAACATGATGAACAAAAATACGCCAAATATCATAGTCACACTATTCAGTATCGGAAACAACAGCATCATCGTAAGCGTTCCAATGATCATCGCAACGTTTCTTGGGCGTTGTTTCAACATCCTGATAGGCAAATAGACCAGCAACCAGAAATAGAGCAATCCAAAGAAAACACCTCTCTGAGCGAAATTATCAAGCACGGCTGAATGGTTCCCAATTCCTTGACGACGCATAGTTCCCAGCAATGGGTTTTCTATAAATGAATTGACACTGCGCATGTAACGGGCGGTCCGGTCGGCCACTGTCCCATGGGCCGTTCCCTCTATTCGGGAAACCTCGAAGTCCCGCAGTTTGTTTTGGTAATTAGTCCCGGCCACTATCGGCCTGGCAACTTCGATAAACCCGTCCACCAAGACTTCGCCGAAACCAATCAAAAACGCTATGACCAATGGCAAAGCCGCGAAATGCCAGCGGCGGGGCTTGAGCAAAGCGAGCGTAACAACTGTTATTGAACTCGCAACAATGATAGCAATCGTAAAGCCAGACCTGAATACCAACAACAAGATCAAGGCAGCCAGTCCAGCAAACAACCAGCGAATGGGAATTGGCAGCAGCCGGAGCAACCTCGGCCTTGGAGTGAGCCGAAACCTCTCCGGTGCGATCGCGATACTCAGGGCAATTGGCAGCAACAGAATGGACCCGTAGACTAGACTGTAGCCTCCCACGCCCTGCTGCATCAGCTCTATGGCAAGTTCCGAACTTCGGACTACGTGCCGAACGGCATGTGCACCGAAAACGTCCAATCCACGCAACGTTGTCAGTATCCAGATCGGCACAGTCAATACCAAAAACCAGAAAACAGGCAGGAGTGTCGCGGGTTGCTGCCGCCGACTTTCATATACGAGAATGAAACTGAGGAAGATATAGAATTGGATTCTTGATAGAAGGCTCCATTCCCGAAAGACATACCAAAGGAAGAGATCATGAGCCGCTAGCACTATCACTAGCAACAGGGGCCAACTCGGGCGACGGAATAATCCGTTAGGACGGGCAAGCTCCAAAACAAGCCACCCTACCATGGCGAATAGCGCCAATAGACGCATGGTTGGATTGGGAACCAGCATCGGTGCTGTAATCCACAGACAAACCAGCATCAGAAGCGCATTCTGAAGCGCCGTAATACTCAGCAGAGTACGACGCGGGACCGCTGTAACACGAGGCGCTTGTGCGTAGCGATTATCCATCAAACGCTTTGCTCCACCATTTTTCTGAATGACTGGCATTTTTCCATGTTTTCGTCCCAACTTCCCTGCGCCACCAAGCGACCCCTGGAAAGCACCAGAATTCGGTCACAATGCCTTACGGTACTCAAGCGATGAGCAATGATCATCAAGGTTTTTTCCTGCGGCAGTGCTTCAATGGCCGCAACCAGCTCGCTTTCGGTCACTGTATCCAGGGCGCTGGTTGCCTCATCAAAAAGAATCAGGTCGGCATCGCGGTACATGGCTCGTGCAATGCCGATTCGCTGGCGTTGCCCGCCAGAAAGCC
>JAIUMY010000184.1 GCA_022565335.1 Opitutales bacterium | reverse complement strand
TCGAGAGGCAAAAGAAAGGCTTGAAAAATTAGTTCATCATGTCGATGAAGGAGACCTGTTCCGCGCACTAAAGACAGCGATCAGCATTGACACAAAAGAAAGTTGTAATATATGAAACAATTATATTTTATATATTATCTTTGTACAGGATGTACTCAGGGATTTTCAAGCAAAAATTAACAGCGATTCCCTCTTCTGTATGCCGTACAACTTTGGCCGCATACCTGCCAACAAATATCTTCTCTCCAATGACGGGTTTATTTGCAGTCTGGACGTGGGCGCCTGTTCTTGAAATATCAATCAAGGGCATTCGCTCCCCAGCCTGATCTGGGCAGCGTAACAGCACATGGCGGCCACTGCCTGGAACACGTTCGCCTTGTCGGCGTTCGCTGATCTCGTCGTTCTGGTATTTCCGGATCCAGTCAATTCGCGCCCGGATATCCGCCCTTTTATACGGTGACGAGGTCAGGTTGATGCCAAAGCTCTGGTCGTAGCCGATCCCTACCCTGCCCTCAAGCCGCCCCATCTTGTCGAAGAGAAGGATCAGGCTTTCACCGATTTCAAGGTTTTCATCACACTGGACGAGGCATCGATAATCATTGATGGATTGCAGCGCACAAGGCAGCTCCTTGTTGGAGCTGGTCAATATCCTGCCTGGAAGCGGGTGCTGCAAATCGAACATGATTTTACCTATCATTGATAGATTCTCGGGGACGTTACGTCACATTCGTTAGGAATTCACAAACCCCAGGCTGGGGAGTCCCCAACGACCGAAAAACGAGGGTTTTACGGAAAGCTTGTGCGTGAGCGGCCCAATCGTTGGAAATCATCAGGCCCACTCTTCCGAAAACAATTTCCTGAAACTGTACTTCCGGAAAGCACCATATCACTTGAGTTTCCGGAGAACTGTGTATTGTTGATACATACAAGGAGGCGACGATGCCAAAGACCCACGACAGAGAAGCAGCAAAAGTAATTTAAGATTGTTTTTATTATCCTAAAGCAATTCTTGAAATAGATCTCACCGTGTCGGCGATCGGTGATGCGGCACTCGCTGAGGCGGTCAGGGCTGCGCATATCAAACTGTGGCAGAAAAAGAATGCTGCCGCCATCGCAGAGCGTCTGTCTTGGATCGAAAGAAATGGGCAGCCGCTTACCGATCTTCATGTGATGAGGCTCAACTTATAAATCATCTCCAAGTGTATACCCCCCCTAATCAGAATAATAATTTTAATCTTTAAAGCAAAAAATATCTAAATGCGCCTGCATCAATATAATGTGAAAATATACAAAATATTTTCACATTGAGATACAGGCGCATAAATGCTTTTTTATTCCAATCTGATATTCTATCACCGAACGCCGGCGAAAGGATCATCTATGGAAGATGATGGATTTGTGTGCCAAACAGCCCCCTCCTCTGTGACAAAAAAATGGTCCTCGACACGCACACCAAACTCACCATAGAGGCAGACAGTTGGCTCAATGGAGCCAGTCATGCCAACGGCCATGGGCAGGCTGTTGCCGCGAACAAAATAAGGGCCTTCGTGCACATCCATGCCGACACCATGGCCTATCCGGTGGGGCACACCGGGTACCTCATAGTCTGGCCCAAGCCCTGCATCGACGATAACCGCCCTCGCCGCATCGTCTACTGCACCACAGGCCACGCCAGGGCGAATAGCAGCAAAGGCCGCATCCTGTGAGGCGCGCTGCAGGTCCCAGATCTCACGATGCCGCGGCGTAGGTTCACCAAAGACATAGCTACGGGTAATATCAGAGACAACGCCAAGCATTGGACCGCCACAGTCTATCAGGACCAAGTCACCTTCGCGCAAGGTCTGAGGATAGGGTACACCATGGGGATAGGCTGTAGCCTCACCGAAGAGCGCGACTCCGCCGCCCACGCCGAGGTCAAAGCCCACTTTGCGGTGGGCAGCTGCAACAAATTCCTGCACTTCGGTGGTGGTGATGCCTTCGTGTAGAATACGTGCGGCAGCCGCCTGAATCACCACAGTAGCCTGCATGGCATGGGTGATCAGAGCCAACTCGGCGGGCGACTTACACGACCGGCACCAGCCTGCAACACTGTCGGATGACGACAACACATAGTCGGAACCTGCCGCCTGCGACAATGCATGCACAGTGAAGAACGGTGCGTTTTCATCGATCGCTAGAACGCCTGAGGAAATCTGCATATCGCGCAGTGTTTGCATGAATAGAGTGTGAGGGCTTTCATCCTCCTCCCAGCCCACAATGCGATCTCCGATGGTCAACATCGTACGCAGTTTCTCTGCCTCGAAAGCTGGCGAAAGATAAATCGGATCACCGCGCGCAGGAATGATAGCTCCAATCATACGCTCGGTTAGCTTGTGACGCACACCCGTGAAATATTCGAGGTTAGTAGTCGCATCGAGCCACATTGCGGCGATGCCTGTCTCAGACATTCGCGCCTGCGCTCGCTCAATTCGAGCGACGCGTTCCTCGACGGTAATGGGCGACACTGCATCGCGCCATGATGTCAACCGCGCAAGCTCTGCCTCAGCGGTCGAACCGCCAATACCCTTGGTCATGTACGTTCTCCCAAATCAGCTGGCAGCAATAGCCCAGTTGATATCGCGTGGTGTGGTCACGGCCGATTCCGGCTCAGTCCGACCCACGATCACCGTGTCGTCGATGCGGTAGCCACCCAGCCCCCAAATGTAGATTCCCGGTTCGCAACTATAGAACTCGGTTTCCCGCAGAGGGCGCTCAAGGAAGGCCATGTAGTCAGGATATTCGTGCACCTGACTCCCCCCCCCGTGCCCCGTCAGGTGGAAGAT
>JAIUMY010000183.1 GCA_022565335.1 Opitutales bacterium | reverse complement strand
GACATAATAGGTATGGTTGTTAGTTTATGAGAAAAATGAATCAAGAGTATTTGATCCAGTAAAGCCAGCGATTTCTAACAAATCTTCAACTAGATTCATGAAGGTTTTTCTAAACATTTCTTCTTTATTGATATATCGTTCAATATCAAATTCTGGTGGCAATACATCTGAATAACAAATAACATGTGTATTGAAGGGGTTTTGTTTGTGCAACGTTAATAGTTTTATTTTGTCACCAGAAATAATTTGCGGATATTTGTGTTGAATTTTAAATTTCTTGAGATAATAATTATAGACCAATGATCCTCGAACATGTTTTGGTGTTCCGCTTTGGCATATTTTATCGCTTGGAGCAGAGTATTTTTCGAGATTGTTTACCGATGATGGTTCAGCTATATCAGAATATTTTGATTTAAAGAATTCTTCGCGGAAATTTTGAACAAACTGCTGTGCTTTATCTTCATCTTTGTTCATTATAAGCTTAAAGATTTTTTCATACGCAGCCCGAACAAATTTTGGTGTAGAAGATTTAATTGCTGCAAGCCCCATGATTTTGAGCTTAGGTTCTTTGTAGCGAACACCTTCTGAATCAAGTACGTTCAAGATATAATTTTTAGCCGCTTTCCATAATCCAACATCTGCTATAACTTCTCGTTTCATTATCATGCGCGGTTCAAATGCATTGCTTTCTTTAGCAAGTTTAGTAAAGCGCTTTTCTAAAATGGGTTCTAAACAATTTTTACTAAAGTCATTTAGAACATCGACTGCTGTATCATCTGACGGATTCAACTTTTTCATTACGTCAGAACAATCTACATAAATTGAGTCAGTATCGATAGCTACAATTCTATCTTTGCGATTTTCTAAAATCGAATTTAGAAATGTATTTACTGCATCTTCAGCAGATTTAATAACATATTGTCCTGTAACTGTCACACTTCCTGCTATGCGCAAATCAAAATATCGAAAATAAACATTACCCATCGCGCCGTATAAACTATTCAAAAGCAACTTTACTGCTTGTTGGTAAATTGCATGAGAATTGGCTTGTGTTTTATACACGGCTTTTTCTTTAGCATCTGCAGAATTCTGTTCAGCTTCTTCAGCAGCAAGCATTGCTTCTTTTCGTTGCACCCGTTCATCGTACAAACTTTTAATGATATGCGGGAAAATTCCAATCTCGTTTGTATTAAAGCATATTCCGCTTGGACATCTAGTTACATCTTTAGATGGATTTTTGGGTAGAGTTAGGTCTTTAAACATGCTAAACTCTTCAGAATGCGTCTCGTTTAGAGTTTCTGGCGACATGTTATATTGAACAATCACATTGGGATACAATGAATTTAAATCAAATGATACAACCCAATCTAAAAACTTATTCTCAACTTCTTTTACATAACCACCAGGAAATTGAGTTTTTAAATTGTCGACTTTACGCGGAGGAGGAGTTTTTCTAAGCTTCTTTAATTCTTTAGCAATATATGCATCCCACAGTGCGATAGTGCCCAGAGTATCTTCAAAATTTACTGAAGCTTTATATGCAGTAACAGTTGCAACTTTAATGAAGCCGGTAGTTTCTTCAAAATCATCAATCAAATCAATGTCGACTACATTATAATCAACAAATTTTTCGAAGTTGTTTTGATATAAATCTTCGAGCGTGCCTTCTTCGCTATAATCAACTTTCTTTCTACCAAGAATAACTTCAGCGATGTGATCTAGTTTATATGATTCTTGATCGCCGTACTTCAGTTTACCGAACTTTTTAAAGAGTGCTAAATAATCTAAATGAGAAACACCAACAATAACAAACGTACTTTCGCCCTTAGTATTGAATTTGTTTTTTACGGTCTTTTCTCTGATTTGACCCCATGGAGATAATTCTTTAGCAGCATCAGCTCCAAGCAATCGAGAAATTCTATTGATCAAATACGGAATATCAAAAAATTCAGTATTCCAGCCTGTAACAATATCTGGCATTCGATCAACCCAATAAGAAATAAAATCTTTGAGCATCTCAGCCTCATTTGAAGCGCGATGATAAACAAATTCTTCTTTACACAGATCTTGATCTAGCTCTTTCCAACCAAATACATGCTTTTCAACATCTGTTGGTGATGTTCGAACCGCGATAGTGTAAATCGGATTTTTCGCTTCGTTTGGATGAGAATATCCAGTTTCGTCGTCATAGCCAACTTCAATATCAAAATTGAGCATTCGTATCAATTGTGCATTTAAAGTCCATGGCTGCTCAGCAGCATACGCATATTGGAATTTTTCAAAACCATGAACTTCGTAGCCGTGCACATCTTGATATTGTTTTATGTAATCTGCCGCTTCTTTGCAGTCATCAAAAATTATTTGCTTTGTTGGTCTGCCGTCGATAGTTTTTATTCGACAATTAGCTTCGCTTTCGTTTTTTACTGGAACATACATTTTTGGTCGATATTTAATTCGATCAAAATATTGCTGCCCGTTGTTGTCATAACCACGAACTAGCAGACGTCTACCGTAGCGTTGAATATTGGTATAAAACATTATGTTATAATCATACTAAATTGTCTGTAGATGTCAACTACCAATTGTATATTTAGATTCAAAAATATAACCATCTCTTTCTTTAAAAGGCACAACTCGAATGTTGTTTGTGTGTGCATCTTCCCAGTCTCGAAGATGTACTGCTGTCACTAATTTCCACTTAACTAATAGATCGACTATGCCATTTCTTCGACACCGATCGTCTTCATTGAATGGATTTTTGCTATTAGCACCTTTGCCGTCTAATAGAAACATCTCTTTAAAGTGTACAATATAGTACTTGCCTTTTTTATGCAAAATGTGTGCAGTTTGTACT
>JAIUMY010000182.1 GCA_022565335.1 Opitutales bacterium | reverse complement strand
GTGCCTTCGCGAGAGCCCAACTGCTGGCGCAGCCAGTCCCGCCGAAGGGCAATGAGCGAAGCGAATCGGGATTTCATTCCCCTCCTAGCTTAGGAGGGGGGGACCGCGAAGCGGTGGGGTGGTCCCGATTCCCCCCCCACCGAACTGCGGCTAAAGACCGCAGCTACTTTTCCAGCCCTTGTAGCGGCGGCAGTCTCTTGCAGCTCCTTCGACCAATCACCCCAACCCGACAGTTTCCTTCACCCCTCAACCCTTCTCGAAGCGAAGCGAAGATCACGCGGACACAACGCGCCATCAACAGTTACGGTAGACCCTCCCGAATGCTTTCTTAATTGCTACGCCGTCTTCGATCTTACTTCATAATTTTCCTTCCCACCCCCTCCATTCCCGTGGGGTACAGCCTTCTTTTTTCTTAAAATACGTGGAAAAGGTGGTGGTGTTTGCATACCCGCAGTGTTCGGAGATCCGGGCGATGGACCAGGACGTTTCCCGCAACAATTCTTTACCTAACTGGATTCGCATCCCCGCCACCAAATCGCGAGCGGACTGCCCAAGGTGTTCCTCAAAGCGCATCTCCATGCTCCGCAAACTCATCCCCTTTTGTTTCGCCAGATCCCTAATCGGGGTTTCCTGCCCCCTCCGCAATCCCGTCCAAAGCTCCCGCACGACCTGCGACACCACCGGATCCGCGCAGGCCTGGCCCGCGGTAGAAGCCCGAGCATAGACTTTTTGGGGCGGAATGCGCAAAAGAAGCCCCGCCGGATCCGACCCCTCCTGCACCGCCTTCACCAGAATCCGCAAACCCTCCGCCCCCATCCGGCGAAACCCCGGCATAACCGAGGACAAACCCAGCGTCCGCCGCTGGTCAAACAGTCGATCATGCAGGTTGTCCACCCCCAATAACGCGGTGGTAAACGCCCGTTCCGGATAGCGCTCCTCCAGCTCCAGCCAAATCGGCCAGGCCAGCCAATCGTTGGCGACAAAAACCCCGGTGGCCAGCGGGCATTTCCGCAGATGCGGATCCACTTCCTCCCACAGTGCCATCGCATAGGCCGCCGGGGATGGTTCCGTTTGGCGACTGGCAGGGTCCGTCTCTACGACCTCAACCGGAAAACCGTGTGCCTCCACCTGACCAACGAAACCCCGCAAACGCTCCACGCTCCATTGCTTCCCCGTTTCCCCGACCGCCAGAAAATGGCGGTATCCGCGTCCGATTAAATGCTCCGCCGCCAACTGGCCCACCGCTTTATCATCACTCAGGACATTGGCCATCCCCTCAACGTTTCCCCGCGTATTGGAAAAATTGACCAGAGGGATGGAAAGCTCCCGCCATTGCTTCGCCTGCCACTCCGAACCCGCCAAGCCCATTAGCCCCAGTCCCCGACCCGCCCGTTCGATATCCTGCACCTGTTGCAGGTAGTAGGGACAATCCATTTCCATTGCCTCGTCGTAAACGCCTTGGGTGATCTCCCGCAGAACCGCCTCATTGCCCGCCGTTTCCTTGCGTCGAAAAAAGAGTCCTAAAAATGACCGCATGTGAAAATTCTTTCCCCACCAGCGCGTTAACGCAAGGGGGTATTTCGCTTCAACTAAAGTTTTTATTCGTTTGGGCTTATTGGCAGGCGGGGTGGGGTGTGGTAGGATAAGGACAGTTTTTAAAATCGATCCTACTTTCCCATGAAACTTAATTTCAAGCCCATCACTTTTGCCTTAGCCTTCATAGGCCTAACAAGTGTATCATTGCATGCTCAGCAAACCATTCTAGTTGACTTTGGCGATGCTGACACCGACCCAGCATCCACCGCATGGAATGCCGGTGTGAGAGCGGACACAGGCGTAGCTGATCTCACGGACACTACCGGAAACTCAACCGGGATCGGTCTTTCTTTTACTAACGGTGATGATTTCGGCTCCGATGATCGCTGGGACGCTGACAATCATGTAAATCCTCCATGGGTTGATCCCTCCACAACAGATGGTGCAAGAATTCTGAGTGATCGCCTTAGTTGGGATCGAAATACCGAAGGCACCATGGTTTTGTCGGGTTTAAAACAAGGTTTTACCTATGATATAGAGATTGCTTCCGGCTTGGCTCAGGGCGGTAGCACAGGTTCCACAGGTTTGGGTCGGGATCCCAATGAATTTGAAATGATGGGAGGAAATGGTTTAGTGGAAGGTTTTAATCCTCATCTCAATTTTAACCTCGGTACAACAGTCACCTGGTACCCCAATCCCGCTGGAACAAACGATGACAATATCAGCCAAGGTTGGATTCTCTGGGAAGGGGTAACTCCCGATGCCCAAGGCGAAATAACCCTGACCATTCGAGGTCTGAGTGGAAGTAATTCCCGTGGTACGCTCAACGCCATGCAAATCACCGCCATCCCCGAGCCTTCCACCTACGCGGCCATCTTTGCCCTCGGGGCCTTGGGGATGATTCTCCTTCGCCGCAAGCTGCGAAAATAAACTTTCCCTCCCTCCCAAAGGCGGCCCTCCGGGGCCGCCTTTTTTGTGCCGTGGGAACTTCCCCGTCCCCCCGGTCCAAAGACTTACGTCTTCGGCTACACTCCGTGCCTTCGTACCTCCGTTGAGCCACAGCGAAATCCCGCCAAGCGGTGATGAGAACCCCGGCTGTTTATTTTGAACCACGAATGAACACGAATAGACACAAATAAAGAAGTAGCATAGGCTTCCAGCCTGTGTCCCCGAACAGCCCACCGCTGGTTTCACGCCTGGCAGCAGAATGCAGCCACTCCTTGGAAGCAGCCAATGGCGTCGGTCCAGGTTTTCTTGATTTCGGAAACCGAAGGCATTGGCAGGGCTCAGGCTTGAAACATTCCCTGTGGCCAGCGGAAACCTTTTGGCCAGAACGTAAGTCCTCACGGGCGGCACTCCACAAGT
>JAIUMY010000181.1 GCA_022565335.1 Opitutales bacterium | reverse complement strand
CGAGATCGACACGCTCCATCTCATCTTCGAGGCGGAGAGCGGCTGGGCGATGCGGCCAGAGCCGGATCTCCTCGCGGCTATTCGCGAGGAGCCGGCTGGCGCAGTTCGCTGGTTGGAAGCGCGCGAGCCGGAGCACTTCGCGCCGACGGCGCCCTATTTCGAACGGCTCGATGCGCTTCTCGCGGAACTGGACCTGATCGATTTTTTTGCAAATGGCCTGCGCGTTGCAAGCAACGAGCTGACTCCCCCATTCGATGAGCCGTCCAATTTGCCCGCATACGTTCCAGCAGAGCCAAAAAAAAGATCCATCCTCTTTGCCCATCATTGCTATTACAATTTTTATTATTTGGCAAAGGCGCTCCGTCGTCGCGGCTGGGATGCGGCAACGCTGTCTCTCGATGCTCCAGGCGCCGATTCATCCAAGTATTCACATGGAGAAGATATTCTTATTTATGATCAAAACCCTGAGCACCATCGGAGACTCGTATCTGAATTTCTTTCACAAAACTCCCACAGATTTGGGATGATACATACATATGGTATTGGAGTTCTTAGCCTTTTTAAAGAGAACTACGATATAGGAAGATATGGCTTAAAGATACCTTGGGATATGCTTGAAGCGAAGCGAAGAGGCATCTTGCTCGGTTATTCCCATTGTGGTTGCCTGGATGCTGTATCCCAGAATGCATTCCGGGACTGGAGTCCCTCAATGTGCGCAAACTGCGTCTGGGAATCGCGGTCGGATGTTTGCTCCGACCATGGCAACCTCTCCTGGGGCAGAAAAATGACGTCCATCGTGGACCTCTTCTGCACCGAGACCGACCCTCCGCTGGACTTCAAGGCGTCACCGAAAGCGTTTCGCGGTCCGCTGACATTCGCGATCGACCCGGAGATATGGCGGACCGATCTTGAGATTCCTGATCGTTTCCGCCGCAAGCGGGCTGACGGCGAAATCATTGTCTATCATGCGATGGGCAATTATGATCTTCGCTCGCGCAACGGGCGCAACGTGAAAGGTACTAAGTCCATCGTGACCGCAGTGGAAGAACTGCGCGCGGAAGGAGTTCCAATCCGCCTGGATTTCGTGAAGGACGTTTCGAGCATCGACAATCGATTCATTCAGACGCAAGCCGACATCATTGTCGACCAACTCAATTATGGTCGGTATGGCGCATTGGCCCGCGAGGGCATGATTCTCGGCAAACCGGTGGTGGGACGGGTCAACAAAATGGATGGTGCAGACCTTCCGGCTACCCAGTGCATTCATGATACTCCGATCGTGCAGGCGGACGAGCTGAGAGTTAAGGATGTCCTCCGCGACCTCGCGCAGAACCCGCAAAAGCGACAGGAAATTGGCATCCACAGTCGAGAACATGCTATACACTGGTGGTCCGCTGAACGCCTCGCTGCGCGGTTCGAGCAGGTTCACGATCATCTGCGTGAACACGGCGTCCCGCCTGCCGAGGAGGATGTTCAGTGACCCCCCGCGTTACGGCGCCTGCCCCTCCAAGGAAATGATATGGCGGATCGCAGAATCGTAGTCACAGGTGCGACTGGCCTGATCGGACGTACCCTCGTCCGGAAACTGGTCGAGGAGCGGCACTGCGTTGTGGCGATCGGCCGTGGCGACAGGCCGGCAGGCTTGCCAGAGCAGGTGGAATATCAGGCAATCGATCTGTCCCGATTGTCACCGGGGTCGCTGCGCGTTCTGGGAAGCTTCGACGGGATCGTACACCTGGCTCAAGGATCCGGCTGGCATGACTTTCCGCGTGCCGCGGGAACCATCGCCAGCGTTACTATCGCTGCGACAGCACATCTGGCCGAATACGCCGTAGCGGCTGGAGCGAAGACGTTCGTCTTTGCGTCCTCGGGGGGCATTTACGGGCCATCTGCCCGATCAATCGTCGAGACTGACCCGATCCGTCCCGCAGCAGAACTCGGCTTCTATCTCGCAGCCAAGGCGTCGGCCGAGCAATTGCTCTCCTATTTCGCCCAGGACCTCACCGTACACATCCTTCGGCCCTTCTTCGTCTACGGACAGGGGCAGAGCCGCGACTTTCTCATTCCACGTCTGCTCGCCTCGGTTCGGTCCGGCAAGCCCGTCCGGGTTGACGGCGGGCGGGGGCCGCGTCTAAACCCGATCCACTGCGATGATGCTGCAGCTGCTATTGCCGTTGCACTGTCGCTACAAAAGCCGCTTGTAGCGAATATCGCTGGACCGGACGTTGCCACGGTCCGGGAAATCGCGGAGATGGCGGCACTGCAGCTTGAACTCGCTCCAACATGGGAGCCAACCGATCGGAGCCCCGATGACTATGTGGCGGATATCTCCACGATGGTGGCAGTGCTAGGAGTACCACGCATCCGCCTGTTCAACGGCCTTGCAGGGTTGGTTGACGCAGGAACAGCTGCGTAGAAGCGGCTTTCCATCCCAGTGGTAACGCGATCACGAGTGATGATGAACATACCCAGCGACTGGTCGACGATCCCGATTCAGACCGAGGAAGCCGCATTGTCGCCGCATGACCTAGTGGCGCTGCCAAGCGCGCACGTCTGTAGTCTCTCCGAAGCGTTCGAGCTACTCGCCTGCCCGGATACGCATGTTCCGCTGAAACGCACGCACGCTGGCGCTCTCGCCTTGCCCGACGATACGCCTCTGGACATGCGCGGAGCACGACCCGTTCTCCTGCCGCAGTTTGCGCGTTCCAGGATTCAAGGTGCGAACTATGTGTTCAATCCTGCGGCTTTGCACGCGCCCGGCCTGCAGTATCTGTACCTCGGAGACGTGAAGGCGCATGGTGGCGACCAGAATTCGTCCTTCGACGATATCTGGTATCATCGTCACATCTACCGTGCGCGCGAATTGACGCGGGGTGCGCGTGGGTCGCTGCTTGATATCGGATGCGACACACCTAGCGTCAGCAGCCGGCAATTTCCGGCCGGAATCGATTATGTT
>JAIUMY010000180.1 GCA_022565335.1 Opitutales bacterium | reverse complement strand
GCACGCCACCGAGAATGGCGGCGGTGGAGACTGCCGCCAGTGATCCCCGGATGAAGAACGCGCTGTCGCGGGTGACCTCGAAGCGGATATCTTCCGGGATGAAGCCGCTGGCCTCGAGGCGACGCAGCGTCGAGTTCACCGCATCGACCACGCCGACGGTGTTGGCCTCGGGCAGCTTGAAGACCGACAGGCGGGTCGCCGGTACCCCGTTCAGGCGGACGAACAGCCGTTGTTCGCGGTAGCCGTCGCGGACCTCGGCAATTTCGTCCAGGCGGATACGTCGGTCGCTGCCCGGAATCGCGAGCAGGACTGCCGCCACATCCTCCGCTGAGCGGAAACGCCCGTCCGTTCGGGCCATCACATCGAACGTGGGGGAGGTGACCTGGCCGGCCGCAATGTTGAGGTTCTCCTGTGCCAGCGCATCGGCCACGTGGCGCAGGCTGAGCCCATAGGAGTTCAGGCGGTCCTGGTCGACGATGACCTCGAGTTCACGCACCAGACCACCGGCGGCTTCCACGCCGGCCACACCATGCAGCGACAGCAGCTGCGGTGCCAGCCGGTGTTCGACCCAGTCGCGCACCTCGCGTGGTGTTCTGATAGTGGAGCTGAATCCGGCCTCGAGTACGGCATCCTGCGAGGGATCGAACTTGTAGAGCCTGGGGGGCTCGATGTCGGAGGGCAGTTGGGTGCGCGCCAGCTCCATCAGCCGGGCGGCGTCCTGGAGGGCATGATCGAGATTGACGCCGTATTCGAACACCAGGTTGACGTTGGTACGGCCTTCGGAGGCGCGGGAGTAGATCCGGCTCAGGTTTTCGGTGGCCGCCAGTTGTCGCTCCAGCACCCGCGTGACCTGCTCTTCCATCACCTCCGGCGCGACGCCGGGGTAATTGACCGTCACCCGGATATGCGGATAGCCGATTTCGGGCAACAGATTGACGGGCAGTCTATCGATGAAGAACAGCCCCAGCACGAACACCACCGAGGCGATCGCGAGTGTCCCGACCGGCCGACGGATGGCCGCATGCGTCAGCCCGCGGTAATAGCGGGTACCGCGGGCAGGGTCCGGGGAGACGGTGGGCGGGCTCATCCAGCCCAACCGACGATGCGCACGCGGGCGCCGGGATTGAGATCGAGTGGGTTGGTCGCCACCACGCGATCTCCGGGCACCACACCGCTGCGCAGTTCCTGCCAGCCCCCCCGGGTGACGCCCGGTTCCACCCGGCGCCGCTCAAGCCGCTCATCCGCGTTGATCAGCATCACGTAGAACTCACCGCTATCCCCCTCTGCCAGGGCGGCCGCCGGCACGGCGAGGACGTCGCTGCGCTGGTCGACAACCAGGCGGGCACGTGCCAGGAAGTCTGGACGGATCCCGCGGTCGGCGGCATCGGGCAGATCCACCTCGACCGTGACCAGCCGGCTGCCGGCCTCCGCCGCCGGAAAAATCCGCCGCACCGTGCCGGTGAGTGCCGCCTCCGGCCCGAGCGCGTCGACATGCACGTCGACATGATGCCCGGACTGGAGTTCGCGGACATCCAGCTCGGACACGCCGATCCTCACCACCAGTGTGGTGAGGTCAGCCAGTTCAAACAGCGTCGCATGTCGTGACACGGCCTCGCCGGGCTCGACGTGGCGTGCCAGTACGACCCCGTCCACCGTGGCGCGGACCTCGCCGAACCCGACCCGGGTCCGCCACAGCTGCGCCTCGCTGGCCGCAATGCGCATCTGCGCACGGGCCGAGTCCCGACTGGCGACATCGACGTGGCCGGCGGCATGCAGCCGTTCGAGTCTCTCGAAGGCAAGCTCGGCGTCTTCCTCGCGCGCCTCGGCGCGCGCCAGTTCAGCCTCCTGCTCGGACACGTCGAGCCGCGCGATCAGCTGCCCAGGGCGGACCCGGTCGCCGGCCTCGACGCCCACATAAGTGAGCACGCCGTCGGTGCGGGCGGCGAGCCGGACGCTGCGCATGGGCTCGACAGGGGCGGAGACCTGCACGCTGCGGGAGAGATCCCGGCTGCTGATTTCCACAGCCTGCACCGGCAGGCTCGGCGCCGCCGTGCGCTGCGGTTGCGTCTCCGTCGGTTCGCCTGAGCACGCGGACTGGCCCACGGTGAGCGCGATCAGCGCCCCCACAACCGCCGCACGCCGTCTGAAATTTCGCACCAGCGCGCCTCTCGCGTCCTTGCCAAGACCGTTTAAGCTACCATAGCACCTGAAATACGGCATGCCGGCATGGTGGCCTTGGGCCGTGGACGTTATCATGAGCGACGAGGTCGTTGATCGAGCCGGCACTGCCGGCACACAGGAGCGAAGGGAATGCCAGTGAGTGTCACCAGAGCGGGATGGCTGGGCGTGTTTATGGCGGCAGTCGTGCTCGCGGGTTGCGGTCAGCGAGTGGATGATCCGAGTGAGCAACTGCCTCATGTGGTGCGCGGCATGGCCATACAGGATGTCCAGCTGCGTCTGTCTACTCAATCGCGGGTGGTGGCGGAGCTGCTGGATATCAGCGACGGGCTGGAAGATGCGCCGGTGATCAGCCGCCAGGAGCTGTCGCCCGCAGGGCAGTCGCCTTTGCCCCTGGAGCTCCGGTATCGGCCCTCCGAGATCGATGGCGGTGTGCAACTGGCGGTGCGCGTGACCGTCGAAGACCGCGACGAGGTGTTTTTCATCACCCCTGAGCCGCTGCCCCGGGTGGATCGTCGGCAGGCGAGCGAGATTGTGGAGGTTCGGCTGGAGGCCACCGAAGCGGCACATGCCTTCCTTGAGGAACTGCCGGAGGAGTCCCCGGAAGACGCGCTGCCGGAGATTCCCGAGTTCGAGAGTGAAGTGCCAGAAGAGCTGATGGAGACGCCGCCCGACGAGCTGGATTTAAGCCCGTCGCCTTGAGTGCGTCCGGCAGGATCAGGTATACTCGCGGGCGCAGTGGGCGGTTGTAGACCGCTGGCGTGAACGCAGGGCGGTC
>JAIUMY010000179.1 GCA_022565335.1 Opitutales bacterium | reverse complement strand
TCGCGGGGGTGAGCCGTATCGGCTATATTGGTTCGGTGGCCGCTTTGTTGCTGACGGGGTTACGACCGGCGATCGCCTTTTTTCAATATTTAACCAGCCGTCTGCAAACGATTGATCAGGCCGTAAAATATCCTCGTGAGGATTTGTTAAGTTTGCGCGATCGCGTCTTCGCCCTGGAGCAGAATGTACAAACTCTCTCGGCTCAGATGAATCCCGAGCAACCGAACTCCCTAATCTCAGCCCAACAACGCCCACTGGAGGGCGTGCGTCTGGATCTAACTCGTGTGATGAGTTCTCACCGCACCCTAGAGGCTCAAAACACCTCTGAGCATGACCGCCTAGCTCGCGAGGCTCAAGGGGCGATAGCCAAACTGAATGCCGATGCCGAGTTTCTCGATCGCGCTCGCGAGTTAATCCGCTTCTTCAAGGAGGCCTAATTGCTTCTTCACCCATCCCGCCCTAAATTATAGCAATCGAAGATTGCCTATTGCCTATTGCCTATTGCCCATTGCCTATTGCCTTCCCCCCTGTTCCCTGTTCCCTGTTCCCTTCTATTGCTATATGACTCAAACGCCTGATGATACTCGTACAATTCTACGGGGCTTTACCGGCTCCTTTACCTCGGCCACCATTTCCCTGTTGCTCTATCGCTTGACCCTCTCCATTGTGCAGACGTTCGCGGAAAAGCCTCTCGCCACGGATAACCAAACAGCCCTTAATATCGCGGCAGCGGTTCGCACCTTGGTGATGGGGTTGAGTGCTTTGGCGACCTTTGTGTTTGGCTTTGCCGCTTTAGGGCTGTTCTTGTTGTCTCTCCAGATTTTGGGCAAGAAACTCTTTGGAGGGGATAAAGGTTCAGTGGAGAGTTGAGCGGGCGGCCAAGCCGCCCTGGGGGCGTTCCCTAGCTTCAGCCAAGGAACGAGGGGGGATAGTTCACTCTAGGAGTGATTGAAGACCCCAAACTTGGAGGCGATTGTCAAACGCACCACTGACAAAGGATTGACCATCGGCTGTGAAGTCAAAACTCACCCAGCCTTGATGAGATGGAATCCGATGGAGGCTACCGCTTTCGGTATGCCAAAGGGACATATCCCCGTGAGCATCTCCAATCAGTAGTAGATGCTCTGAGCCAAGGGTGGAGGAGACCCGGTTAGGGCTGAAGGCTAGGGAGACGACGGCGTTACGGTGTAGGGTGTTCTGACGGGAGCGACGGCCGCTGCGGATATTCCATAACTCAACGGTTCCATCCTTACTGCCGGTGGCTAGGGTTTCACCATCGGGGCTGATGGCCACAGACCAAATTTCTGAGGTGCTAGAGACGAGGGGCTGTAAATAGCCACCGGTTTTCCAATCCCACAGATGCACCTTACCATCGGCCCCGGCTGTCACCAGAAAGCGATGATTGGGGCTAAAGGCCAAACTGCGAACTTCCCCACGATGGGCGTAGAGGGTATGGAGAGGGGTGGAGTTGCGATCGCGCATAGACCGATGGGGATGATGGGTCATATCCCAGATTTTGACGCGACCATCACGGCCGGCACTGGCTAGAACATCACCCCGGGGGCTAAATTGCAGATGATGTACATCATCGTGATGCCCGTGCCAAGTAGCCAGAAGATTTCCCCGCTGCATATCCCAGATTTTAATGGCGCTATCGTTGCCGGTGGTGGCGAGGAGCTGGCCGTTGGGGCTAACGGCGACACTAAAGACGGCTTGAGGATGGGCTTGAAATTGGGTGGGAAGATGGCGGTGCGGGTGGCGAATTTCAATGCTGCCATCTCCTCGTCCCGTCACGATTGAGCCATCTTGACTGACGGCTACCGCCCAAATCGATTCTTGCCCTTGGCTGAGGGTTTGCATCATCGGGCGGCTGGTGTCTTTGCGGGGAATCACTTTATCCAGGGACGGACTGACGGAATCAGTCTGGTATTCCAGTTGGGGCGAACGTTGTCCTCCGAGTTGTAAGAGGGTGAGGGCAAAGGAGGCGGCGAGCAAGCCGGATAGGGGACGCAAGACAAGCAGGGCGTCCCAGTTGATGGGTAAATCAAAACAATTGAGGTCACGCAGAGCGGCGTCGGCGCTGTCGTAACGACGGTTGAGATCGGCATGGAGAAGCCGGTTGAGAACCCGTGTTAGCTGAGGGGTGATTGAGAAACGGGTGCGATCGCGCCAGTGCCATGTTCCCTGATGATCATCGTAGAGGTCAAAGGGAGACTGGCCGGTGAGGAGAGGGACGCAGGTGGCCCCGAGGCTGAAGAGGTCGCTACTGGGGAGGGGATGTCCGTGGATTTGTTCGGGGGCGGCATATTCGGCGGAACCACTAAGGGCTTCGGCTTCGGGGCCGTTGGGGCTGGCGGTACAATGGAGGGCGCTGAGATCGACTAATACCCATTGGCCGTCCCGTTGGATCAGGTTTTGGGGTTTAATGTCTCGGTGCAGGAGTTGGCGATCGTGGAGATCCCGCAGGGTAGGTAAAATCTGATTGAGCAGTTGGCGAATTTGCGCTTCGGTCCAAGTGCCTTGGAGTTGTAGCTGTTCGGCGGCGGTTTTGCCGTGGATGTACTCGTCTACGAGATACTGAGTGCCGTTGGTTTCAAAGGCGGCTTGTAGGTTGGGCAGGTGGGGATGATTTTCTAATTGCTCCCAACGCATTAACACGGGATAGGGGAGGGGCAGTTCTCCACGACTGCGATCGCGCGATCGCACCACACAAAAGGTCTGAGATGGGGTGTCTTCATCGAGAGCCAAAACCGTGCGTCCATCATGGCTCAGAGATTTTAAGACTCGGTAGCGTCCTTTTATGGGCAAACTTGAGAACGCCGCATCCCGCTGGGGCGTTGGAGCAGACTGGGGGCGTGGGGAAAAGTTTTCGCTCATGGTTACAAAGGGGCTAACGGAGTGAGGAACAAACATCCTCCCTTAAGCGTACCTCTTACTCTGAGGGACACGGGTGCGACATGACTGGAGTGAGGTCGCCCAAGAACGTC
>JAIUMY010000178.1 GCA_022565335.1 Opitutales bacterium | reverse complement strand
GTCTGGGATATCAGTATGATTCGTAAAACTGTGTATATCGTTATTTGTTGGAAAGAACTCAACATACTTGTTATCACCATCCTGAGCGACTGCTGCCATTCCCGTAGAACCGCTCAAATTGGTGTAAAGAGAATAATCAATATTACCGTTGGGAATGTTTTGATAGTTCTCTACCAGAACATAATCATTTTTAATTAGTTCTGGTGCGGGAAAAAAGTTCCATGCGGAAAGTGACTGTTTATGAAGCGGATTCATTAAACTTCTAGCGTTTCAGCGTATCGGAAAAGATCATCAAGTTGTTCATCAGTTATATTAAATGATTCTTTCAATGATTGTAACAGCGAATTGTCTCTTCGAAACGTTTGCGCTCGATTAAATGTAGTCAACGCTGATTCCCGTTCAGTATCATCTTCTATATCTTCAATGGTTACCTTAATTTGAGATTCGGTATATCCCAAAACCTGATGCACAGCCATAAAGAACCTCAGAGGAGATAAAGCTTGCGGTACTGGAAGAGGTGGTTTTTCTCTGATCTCATAATGCTGGACACCATCAACAATGTTGGTCTTTACTGCTACGTGTGTCTCGGGATCATAACTTGGTACTTCGTTTATGTATTTTACAAAACCGTCCTGCGTCCATCGATCTTCACCAGCATTATGATAATTGGAAGTATGTTTCCATACATGGGGTATTGGTCTGGGGTTACTATTAGTCTGTGGATATAAATATAAATCGCTCATTATTCAGCCTCCTTAATTCCAGTTACTTGCGCGTAAACTGTAGACCCTTCATCAGGAGAAGAGTATAAAATTTGCACAACTTCGGCAGTTGATAAATCAGGCACCTCTGTCAAAAAAATAACGTCTTCATTCGGATCAAAGTCGATAGTAGGGCTACCAGTCAGTGTTATGGTTAATAATACTGATCTTGCTTTTCTCGAGAAACTATTCACTATTAACGCTGTAGTATCATCAAGATTCAAAATTTGCCAAGGAGCATCTGATGCTGCTATTTCAATACTTCCGCTGCTTTCGCTTATTTCTTTTACAGAATTAAGCTGTGCTTGAGTTACAAAATCGGGAAGTAGCTCGGATGGATTAAATGGGTTCGGTTTAGCCATGATTATGATTTGATGATATTAGTAATGTTGCCATCGTTATCATAAGTATAAGTAAGAGTTCCAACAGTTGATCCGTCGTTCTTATACACTGCACTAGTTACGTTTCCGCTGTCGTACGTAAAATCAATTTCGTCGTATTCTCCGATGCCAAAATTTACATTTTTAGCGATGACTTTAATTGGCTGATTTGCAATCGTAACAGATTCAGCAACGCCTCCTCCGCCGTTTCCACCATTAACATTGTAAACTAAAATAGCGTAATTGTCACGATCTTGGAGTTCCGCTGGAAGCTGATCAGAATCTAGTCTAACTAGTTTTAAGTTTTCTGCTACATGCGGATTAAAATTTGTTTGCGTTGCTTGTTCTTCTAACATTTTATTCTTCGGTTAAAATTATCTTGTTGTTTTGTTTATCTATTTCAAAATTTCCAATATGCTTCGACCAGGTTTGAGTTATTCCTGGCTGAATTTCTTCAAGAAATGATGCTAGCTTAGAATGAAGTGTAAATACTTCTACTGCAATTTCCTGTTCGTTCAATTCATCTATTATTTCTTTAGGAGTCAAACGCTTATCTAACCATACTTTTTCAATACCCATTTTGTATGATTTTAATAATGATCTATACGTGCTCTGAACATCTCGAATAATATCAGATTGTAATTGTTCGATACGACTAGTCGTTTCTTTTTGCTTTAAAGTTAAGATCGTCATAATGTATTTATCATGTTAGTACTACAATGTCTGTTTCTGTGACTTTTAGAATTTCTATTTTTTTAAACAACTCAGTGAGAATAAAAGTAGTACCACCGTTTACTACTATATTATCTCCTACGATAGAAATATCGCCAGGACCAACTTTCGAAATTTCTAGTTTCGTTCCATTTGCAAGACCAGATATCTCTGGATTTCCAACTATTGTAACCGTTATATTAGATGAAGATGTTGAAACGTAGTTATATTCAAAATCTTCTGCAGAAGCTATTGTTATGTTATCATTTAACAATTTTATTGGTTTATTGCCGAGTATGTTTCTATATATTCCAGTAAATATATTATCCGTAGGACTTTCATCGATAACAATACTATCTGTGCGAATTTGTGGTGTACCGTTGGTTGAAGAAGCAGCTGCTCGCCAACGCCAAACTCTTTTATTAGCTCGTGTAAAGTTAGTTGCAGAAATAATAGAAAATGAGAATTGACCAGAGTTCTGATACACAGTCAACCCGTTATTGTTTGGACCGAACATATCACACGCGTCAAAAAATATAACGTAGCCGTCTTTTTCCAAGGAGTAATTTGAATCAACGCTAATTTCTATATGACCCTCGTTTGTTGCATCGGTTATTTCTTGAGGATTTTGAAATGTGCAATATTTGAATGTTAACAACATTTCATTTTCTTCCTCAAATACATACGTGAATAGATTTTTATGCGTAGTATTATTTGTATTTCTAAATCTAACACCTTCGAAAGTACCACCCCCGCGAATGATAAACTTTTTCTGTTCGCCGTTTAAATCTATTCTAGATGCATTTGTTCTATCAGCTTTAACTGTTATATTCTTAAGATTAACATCTAAATTAGAATCTTCGCCAATTTCGATAACGCCGTCTAAAACGATAACGCCGCCGCCTAACTCGTTTAATCTAGATACTGCAGCTTCAAAAGACGCGCGATCTGTTACTATCTCTTTTCTATCAATAGTTTGCTGATCTTCAGTATACACCAAAGTTCTTTCGGCTTGGTTATATCCTTTAGATACCAATTCGCCGTTTTCATTAACGAATAATGTAGTAAAATTTACTCCGTCAGGATTTACCGGTTCACCGAGTTTTCTTAAATGTAAAGAGTCTTTCTTAATCATCTATTTATTCTAGTTCTAATGAAATTATTGATTGTCGTGGAATATACAAGAAAATTTATCCATTTTATATAATATGT
>JAIUMY010000177.1 GCA_022565335.1 Opitutales bacterium | reverse complement strand
CGGCGAACCTCTTGCAGCCACGGCATCAATTCACTGAGATAGGAAACAATCGCTGATTCCGTCGGCTCCACCTCCGCTTTCCTTTCCAGGAAATCCTTGAGTTCGAGTGGCTTGGTTACGGTAATCGAATATCCTTTTAAAGGATTTTCCCAACCAGGCAGTGGGTCTCCCGGATTCTCGCCCAACCGTTGTGTAGACCAACGCCGGTCGTTTCCTTCCTTCGCCCAAACCCATAAGTCCGAAGGGACCCGGATAGAGGGATATTCAGAATCCAAGACTTGTTCACCAACAATTTTGTTCCCATCTGCATCTATTATAGGAATCACCCCATCAGGAAAGATTTCCCTTCGATAAGTGAGCGTCAAAGACTCTTTCAATTCCTCAATTTCTTCCACCGATAACTTTCGCAAAAAACGAATAGACCGATACCTTTCGGGATTGTTATAAAATTGATCTTTACGTGCGTCTATGGGGTTCAGGATTGAAATCTCACCTTCAATTTCCGGATTTGCTCCACCAACGAAAGACTCCACCAAAAGGGTCCCAATCGTAAGCTCACCATCGCCATATTGCTCTAAATCGCTGGTGAACCGATCCCCTACAACGTAGGGTTTACTTTCGCCAATAACAACATCTGTTGAATTAAGAATTACCGACAGATCAAACCGATCTACTTCCCGGTATTTGGCAGGCTCCATTGGCGGAGCAACCTGAATTCTGGTTTTCCGTTCTATTTCCTCCTCGGCATAACCCGTAAGAACAAAGAATAACACACACAGAAAAAGGGATTTCTTGATTTTCATTTGATTTCGGGGTTCCGAGTCAGACAACGGTATGCTGGGGTACCCCAATAAAAAAGCCCAAACACATTCACCCGGTCAATGGTCTTCCGAGAATAGATGTCATCCACAATGGAAACGTTGGGTGTCATTTTTATATCGCGCCAATCACCACGGGAGGGCGATTGCGGTGTCCCGGCCATCGAGGTCCCCAATCGCCGAAAAAGCACGGCAAGCGACAAATGGATGAAGGTTGTGGGCAAGTTTTGGAATCGCTAATGTCCATCAGCCTCTCCCCATCACTCCACTACCTTTCGTGCTCAACCGAACCCCTCGCAGCGCGTAACGCGAAGTGGGGCCAACACTCCACTACTCCCTTTTTTGCGTTTCAGCTATCCTCTCACTCCAACCTTTCTTTCGGACTCTTTATCATCGAACCTCCTAAAACATCGGTGACTTCACCGGTTTTCGCATCGACCAGAAAAGTACGGAAGGTTTGGTCTCCAAATCTGACATTGCCCTCAGAATAGTTACTGAAATTATTTGGATAAGTAATCACAAAGCGATTTTCGTCTTCTTGCAAATAAGCAGACGGCAAATGATGAGGAATTCTCCAGTCTCGGTCCTCTTGTGCTTGCATATATTTTTCAGTAGCCGCTATTGCCTCTTCAAATCGAATTAATTCAGGATTCACCACGGTTAAAAGCACGGTATCAATGCGCTCCTCCTCGTAGTAAAGAGACAAGGCAATGTTATTGATCTGGCTGCTCGCCTCAAAGCCTGAGAAAATAACAAATTGATTCTCATCGATTGACAGTCGCTGTTTGTCCTCGGCAAAAAGAGCCCCCCCCCTTCCGGTTAAGGTTGTAAGATGCAATTCCAGCGAACCACCGTTTTGATTGCTCTTTCCCGAATAAACAAAAACCGAAACATCTTCTTTAAGCGGGACAACGGGAGTTGAGAAAGATATCCACGGACTTTGCTCAGCAAGAAGCAGAGATCCGGTGGTTAAGAAAAGAAACAGACTAAGTACTTTCATAGGATTAATCTTCATTGGGATTTAAAGGATTTCTAGTTCGCCGTTCTTCTGATCCAGCATGGTAAAATCTAACGGTACTATTTAGAGGATGCCCTCCAGGAATCGACCCAGTTCCACTTTCATAATCATAAACCAATCCCACTATCTTAAACTCATCGGCGCCAGTATGGTCATGAGAGCTCGCCCCAACAGTATTTGGTTCTTTTCCATAGACGTTCGGAGGATGGGTATGAAAGTTAGCAACTAAATAAACTATTCCCCCATCAGTTACTATCCCTGTATCTGTACCCCAAGGGCTATCATACTGTACTAGACTTGGTGTAGAAAATGTAATATAAGCTTGATCATCTGGATGCACCCAAGGTCCAGGGTCAATATTGTCGAATTGGTATTCCCCCAAACCGGTCGTATCCAAGTACACCCAAGCCCCTCTCTCTCGAACCCGGTTAGGATCTTCGCTTGCATCTCCCTTGGTTCTTTCCCATTTTGCCTCCGCAAGATTTATGACATCTTGATCTGCAATTATATCATCATAAGGCGGAAAGCGGACTTGTACTTGAATTGGCAAAAACGCTACCTCATGCTCATTCTCTTCTGGAGAATCTTCACTAACCCTAACCCGGTACTCAAAGTTGCCGGCCTGCCGGTGAATAATTAAAATGTCGTGTTCTGTAATATCTTCCCTGTAATTGACATGATTATCATGGTTTTCTGCATGTTGATCGTCTTCAATTTCCTTCCATGGAAATTCCTCCTCATCATCAAAAAAGCGTACTTCAAAGACTAAATCTCCAAGTTCTTCAAGTACGTCATCAGCTATCTCTGCAGGCTCAACTTCACCCCTCAGTAAATTTAAATCAGTAAGATCTGGTGACGTATTCTCTATTTCTGTTATCAACGAAACCAACATAAACTCCAAAGGCTCAGGATTATCAGCATTTTGAACTCTTCCTACGCCATCCGGCTTGTCAAACATGTCCCAGGCATTGTCATGGTCATCACTTTCTTCGGCCTGAGCCCTTTGATGAGCAGACCAGTCAAGGGTTTCGATGGCCCCGTCGCCTTCCAGTGCAAGTTCGAAGATGTTTTCATCTCCGTTTTCCGAGCCTCCATTATTGGCCTCCGGCTCTTCTGATTCTTCTGAGGACACCGTAATAGTGATTTCGATCTGGTTGATAATGTCTTCATCTTCATCTTCATCTTCAACCCCGGCAATACTCCAATTGGATGGCGTATTATCAATCGGCCAGTCCACGCTCCTAAAATTAAAATTCACAATATCATGGCTCTCCACCGCGACAATCCCTTCCGCTG
>JAIUMY010000176.1 GCA_022565335.1 Opitutales bacterium | reverse complement strand
TGATCACATGGTAATAAGCACCCGGGTATTCAATTCTGACTTTCCGTGCCATACCCAATAAAAACCCCACAAAACTATTTCGTCAAGTTTTTTGCAAGAAAACGTGGACTGACCCCTTCGGCTGTTTACAATGTTGCCGGGGTGCGATGGGGACATCGGTAACACATTATCTGGAGACATCGGTTACACTTTTGGAGAGTAATGGGTGATTGGTGGCCGGGTCAAGGTAGGTGTTTTGGAGGCCTCTGCCTTCGCTTCGTGAGGCCGTCCCCGAAGGGGTGCCGCGCAGCGGCAAGGCCGAAGCGAAGCGAAGGCAGAGGAACGGGATAACAGGATTCATTTTTCATTTTCACTTAGCCTTTCTTGGAGATTGATTGGGCGCGATGACCAGTGCTTTGGGACGCCACGTGTCTTTCGAGCCAAATTCAAGATTGCCAAGGTGGAGATTGGCGTAATGCAATTCAGTAACCCCTTCCAGATTTTCAAATAACCCGATCCGGCATCCGGAATAGATCTCGCTCAGGTAGAAGTTCGAAGCCCGGCAGGTAATGTGCCCTGAATCACTGACCCGTTTGATCTGATAACCTTCGGGATAACGCATTTTGTCCTTTTCACCCAGGCGCCTGGCACTGGGATGGTAAATTTCAGCGGGCCGGAGCATGTCCAGAGACTCGTGGGGACGATCATGATTATACTCATTCCGCCACCGGTCGAAACGCTTCTGCTGTGCGGCCAGATTTGCCGATGGCGGACGAATGGCCTCGGCCTTGAGATCACGATGCATGCGCTCGTGCGAGCCGTTTTCCTGGGGCGATGATGGACGAATAAACTCAACGCGGATTCCTTGCTCAATCCACCACACACTAAGTTGGGAAAGGCCTCCCAGAGCCATCGAAGCAAAGGGGGTACCGTTATCCACCCGGATAATCTCGGGCAAGCCATGGTAGCGCATCAGCTTCTTGCAGGTGCTCAGCGTGCCCTTGAACTGCTGGTTGGGCTGCCCTTTGCAACCAACCAGGTAGCGAGTGAAACGGTCGCATACCGTTAATGGATCACAGCGCATCCCATCGCCCAAACTAAACCATCCCTTGAAGTCGAACGTCCACACTTCGTTGGGCCGGGTCGGAACTGTCAGGTGGTCCGGGAGCACCCGGTGTACTCCGGGCTTGCGCTTGCGTTTCTTCGTCAATCCATGTCGGTTTAAAATCGATCCAATTGTGCTCTCGTTCGGCGGCCTCTCCACTCCATGCTCTTTCAACAATCGATCCCGGATCTTCTTTGGCCCCCAGGTTTCATGCTTTTTGCGCTCCAGCAAAATTAGTTTTTCCACCCGATCCGACGTCGCCCATGGACTTCCGGCGGGACGACGACTGCGTTCTTTCAATCCGGAGAATCCCAGTTCCTTATATCGCTTCAAATACTTGTGGCCTGTCTTTCGACTAATCCCGTAGTCTTTGCAAAGCTCGCTGATCGTATAGCGACCCGTCCGGGCCAGCGTGATAAATTGTTCTTTTTCGGTCATCGGTTCGGTTATTTTCCATGGCATAAGCGCCTTAGAATGTGTTACCGATGTCTCCAGTGGAAGTGTTACCTATGTCTCCCACTCGTACCCGGGGGCGTCAGATCCGCCGGGATGGCTACGATGACAGGGGCACAATGGAGGCCCGGTGACTTTTCTTGCCAACCCGGCGACTGCCGGGGCGGAGCGGTAGCGGAGTTCGCGCGGGGGTCGTCCGAACGTCGGCCCGGGAGCCCTTCCCGGCCTCGCCTCGCCCGATTCAGCCCCCCGCTGACTTGCCGGATGTCCCGCACAATTCAGATCGCATTATGTCAAGTATCGCCCCTGGCAAGCGAGCCCAGCGCGCGCCGAAAGGTTCCCGGGCGATATTGGACATGAATGCGAATTGTGCGGGACAGCAGGCCGCCATAAAACAAAGGGGCTGAATCGGGCGAGGCGAGGTCGGGAGGGGCGGTCGATTGGCCCGGAGCGGGCGGGGTTGGGATTAAGGAAAAATCAGTGATTCGTGGAATGATCACTTCGGCTTTCTCCATTTTTTTTAGATTGTTCTAGTTCGATAATTACACGTTTGCCATCATTGCTTATATAATATTCTTCTCCATTAGCGAAGTCTACAACTGCTATATTATTCCCTTTATAAAACTTAACTCTTCTAAAAAAAAGAATGTAGATCATTGCAAATAAATAGAATACAGTATCAATTTCAAAAACCAATGCACCGCTGTAAAAATTATAAGAAAAACGGAATAAAATCATCAATACAACTACGCCAAAAACAATAATCGGACCACGCCCAACAGGATCGACTAATGCCTTAGAGCAGGAAGTTTTATTTATATCAATTTGCACAACAAGAAAGTTCTATCTCAGCGGTACCAACACCTAATACTTCATAACGAACATCAATTTCCTGAGTCGCGGTTCCGCCAACAGACAAGGGAGTTTTTGGAAGTTTTGCTCCCAAGGATCCACTAATAGAATCCTTTTCCACAACTAATATTGCGCTCTCAAAAGTCATACTTTGCTTGATTTCTCCGTCTTCAGTCCAAACTTTTCTTTCTCCCACAATTTCCCTGAAAACATTTTCAACACTTGTTTTGCGGCCAAATCCCATAATACTAGGTCCACCACTTCTACCTTCATCTAACGGGGGTGTAAGAGATTCTTCTATATCGCCGATAATCTTCATCGTTCCATCGGGTTTGCATTCATAGTATATAGTTATGTCATGTTCAAAATCAATTTCGATTTTTTCGTTTTGAAAAAGCCTTTCGCGACTTGGAATATAAAAACTAACCTTATATTCAATTACTGCCTCGGCCATTTTGCAAAGATGCGAGCATAGCCCCAACACATCCCAAGTATTCACCCCATTATTCCCGACAAACCCATACAGGTTCAACCCACCCTGCTCTTCAATCGGATCCCTGTTTGGCCAACGGCCCGTCTCCGGATCGTAATATCGGAAGCCGTAGTAAGATACCTTCAAAACGAATTCTTTCTCCAGGGGGATCGCGCCCGGCGGGTGGTAGTGAGATGCCGCGGAGGCCAAGACTCGGCGAACGTTCATCTGGAGCTCATAAGCTGTTGATCCTGAACTGGAAGGAAGTACGACGACGAAATTCCCATGACCGCATCGTAGG
>JAIUMY010000175.1 GCA_022565335.1 Opitutales bacterium | reverse complement strand
TGGTTTGAATACCCCTCCTTGGTTTGGTGGGGGGGCCCGCGACGGGGTGGGGTGGTCCCGGTTTCCCCCCACCCAACTGCGGCTAAAGACCGCAGCTACTTTATTTCCCCCCCCGCTGCCCGCATTTGTGGTTATAGCCGTCCCATTTTAGTTACTCCCTTTCAGCATTTTATCTTCCTCCCCTCACTGTCTGGTACGAAAGGACCAGCGAACCCCCTCCCAGAGCAATACCTCTTCCCGCCAGATGGTGACACGCAGGGGAACATCATGCACCGGCGCAACCCGGAATCCCGAAGGACCGAAGGCTTCCCGCTCTTCATCCCAGGGCAAGGTGCTGCGATACGCCTCCTCGCTGCCTTGAATGGCAATGTCGATTCGCGTTGGGGAATTCTCTCCCTTATCCGTGGGATAAACCCATATTCGGTTTTGCTGACGGAAAATCTCCACCGGATGACGCTCGCCTTCCCAGCGCAGGGTATATTCAACCCCGCCGTGAGGTCCCTCGGTGGCCGTCATACGCCGGACCTGTAACCAGAGCGGATGTAAGGCCAAGGAGCCAATAAAAAGTCCAATCCCGCCAATAATCAGACCCAGTAGCAACCGCCTTCGCCAATTGCCCTTTTCCTGAACCAATTGCGGTTCGTCTTCGTAATGAAATTCAGCCATAAGAACGAAAATCTTACAATGTATGGTTGAAATCCCTTCCGAAGTCGACAATTTAGAGTTGTGAATTCTGCAAACGATACTGAAAAGGGCAACGAATTGGAAAATTACGAAGCCAACCTGCAAAACCTGGAAAAAATCATCCGCCACCTGGAAGATGATAATCCCAATTTACATGAATTGGTCGAACAATACCAAAAAGGCATGGCCTACTACCAAGCCTGCGAGAAGCTCCTGAAAGAGGCGGAATTGAAAATCGAACAAATACGGCGCGAGAATCGCAACCAAGCTCCGGAGGAAATCTCCCTGCCCGAAGATACCGAATAATTTACCCACCATCATGGCCGAATCCTCCCCCAGCCTTCTTTCAGGAATTCAATCCCCTGACGACGTTAAGGGCCTGCCCTTTGAAAAATTGCCCGCACTGGCCCGCGAAGTGCGCGAAACCTTGATCCAAACAACCTCTCTCAATGGGGGGCACCTGGGTCCCAACCTCGGCGTGGTGGAACTTTCCATCATGCTCCACCGGACCTTTTCCACTCCCCGGGACCAATTTGTCTTCGATGTTTCCCACCAAGGCTATGTCCATAAATTGCTCACCGGGCGACAAGGAGAGGCCTTTGCCAAAATTCGCCAAAGCGAAGGCTTGTCCGGCTTTTTGAACCGCGAGGAAAGCGACCACGACAGTTGGGGCGCCGGTCACGCCGGAACAGCCCTCGCCGCCGCCGTCGGAATGGCCGCCGCCCGCGACCGGAAAAACACCGGCGAACACGTGGTCGCCTTGGTCGGTGATGCCGCCTTCACCTGTGGGATCACCCTGGAGGGGCTGAATAACGTAACCGCCGCGACCAAACGCCTGGTGGTTATTTTAAACGATAATGAATGGTCGATTGATAAAAATGTGGGAGCCATTTCCAAATATCTGAACGAGCTGATCACCAATCCGGTGTACAACCGTATGCACCAGGACATGGAGTCCTTTTTGAAAAAAATCCCCGGCGGTGACTCCCTGATCCGCATGGGTTCCCGGACCAAACAATCGGCCAAAAACATCATCGCCCCCTCCAGTATTTTCGAGAAATTCGGCCTCCGTTACCTCGGCCCCATCGATGGGCATGATTTTGAGGAACTGGAAAAATACCTGAATTTTTGCAAGGAATCCACCGAACCGGTAGTCCTTCACGTCATTACCAAAAAAGGCAAAGGCTACGATGCCGCTCTTGGTTCCCCCGAGAAATTCCACGGCACCAGTCCCTTTGAAATCAAAACCGGCCAAAGCCGGAAATCCGGCAAAGCCGGGCCGCCAGCCTACCAGGATGTTATGGGCAAAGCCCTGGTGCGTTTTGCCCGGAATGATCGCCAGGTGGTCGGCATTACCGCCGCCATGCCCAGCGGGACCGGGCTTTCCTACCTGCGCGATACCCTTCCCGACCAATATTACGATGTCGGCATCGCCGAGGAACATGCCGTTCTCTTCGCCGGTGGCCTTGCCGCCCGTGGCATGAAACCGGTTTGCGCGATCTATTCCACCTTTCTGCAAAGAGCTTTCGACCCCATCATTCACGACATTTGCCTGCAGAATCTAAACGTTCTTTTCTGCCTCGACCGGGCTGGTCTCTCGCCGAACGACGGGGCCACTCACCACGGCCTCTTCGACCTCTCCTATCTGCGCTCCATCCCCAATGCGATGGTCCTCGCCCCCAAAGATGAAGATGAGTTGGTGGACATGATGTGGACCGCGCTGAACCATAACGGGCCGGTTTTCATCCGGTATCCCCGCGGCGCCGGCCTGGGGGTACAAATCAAGGAAACTCCCGAGATTTTGCCCCATGGTAAGGCGGAGATACTGCTTCGCGGCAAGGACTTTTCCATCTGGACGCTGGGCGCGATGATCCCCACCGCACTGGAACTGGCCGACCACTTTAAAAAGGAACTGGGGCTTTCCGTAGGCGTCGTCAATGCGCGTTCCGTCAAACCCCTGGATGAAAAACTCCTCTCCCGCCAGGCGGGGGAATTTCCGCTGCTGGTGACCCTTGAGGACAACGTTCGTGCCGGAGGTTTCGGCAGCGCCGTCGGCGAGGCCCTTCTCGACCGCGGTCACCCTACCCGCCTACTGCGCCTTGGCTGGCCGGATCGATTCGTTGAACACGGCAATAGCGTCGAACAACTACGCGCCGAAAATGGTCTGGACAACCCCTCTCTGCTTCGAAAAATCCTGGAAAACCTCCCCGAAGGCCTCACCCCCAAACGCCACTCCACTCCCTCCGCCACGGTAAAGAGCTAAAAGCAAACCGCCAAAGATCGGAGGCCCTTCACGCCCCGATTGGCTGTTTTCAGTAGCGCCGGCTTTAGCCTGCGTCCCGCGGCGCCCCCACAGAAGTAGCACAGGCTTCCAGCCTGTGTCCCCGCACGGCCCACCGCTGGTTTCACGCCTGGCAGCAGAATGCAGCCACTCCTTGAAGGCAGCCAATGGTGTCGGTCCAGGTTTTCTTGATTTCGCTGCGCTGGACTTTGGTTTTGTAGCGGTGATCTTGTC
>JAIUMY010000174.1 GCA_022565335.1 Opitutales bacterium | reverse complement strand
GAGTCAGGGTGTGCTGCCTTCGTTGAGAGCCCAACTGCTGGCGCAGCCAGTCCCGCCGAAGGGCAATGAGCGAAGCGAATCGGGATTTCATTCCCCTCCTAACTTAGGAGGGGGGGGCCGCGAAGCGGTGGGGTGGTCCCGGTCCCCCCTCACCCAACTGCGGCTAAAGACCGCAGCTACTTTATTTCCGGCTGCTTGCATTTGCTCCCTAAGCATTTCTTCCTCTGCGTACTCTGTAACTCCTGTTTAAAATCGGCTGTTTTCTTTCCCTATCAATTCGTGTCCATTCGTGGTTCTCCCCGGTTGTTTCATTCCCCTCCTAGCTTAGGAGGGGGGGGCCGCGAAGCGGTGGGGTGGTCCCGGTTTCCCCCCATCGAACGGCGGCTAAAGACCGCAGCTACTTTCTCTTCCTGTTTTTTAGCTCTTTTCCCTTCCTCTCTTTTCTTTTCCGCGCAAAACTGATTCATTGTATCTGGTATGACCGATCGTCCTTCCACCACTGTGCCTTTCTGGGCTTCGCCTTCGATCCTATCGCTGGACACTGCCCTGGTCGCCACCCTTTGGTTCGCGTTTTTAGGACATACCTTCCATCTTACCCTCGAACGGGCGGATTTCTACGCCTTCTTCCTTCTCGTCGTCGGAGGAAGTCTGGTTTTCAATCTCACCCGTTACTCCTTTGCGGGCCCTCAAAAGAATCTTCTTACCCGTCGGCTCGCCCTTCTCTACAAGGAAAAAAAACTTCTGATCATCCTCCTGCCGATGATCTTTCTCTGTGCCCTGGCGCTCATTTACCTCGACCTTCTGGCCAGCATTCTTTGGCAGCTCACCGTCATGAGCTTTCTCTTTGCCGCCTACCTGGGCCTTCTGGCCTGGTCCCGCAATATTCACCGCTGGGGCTTCCCCATCCCCTTGCTTAAGGGGAGTCTTCTTTTTTTCCTTTTCGGCGCCTTTCTCTGGCCCGCCATTCCGGGTTCCGCTTGGGCCCTGACTTTGGGACTTTGCTTCCTAAGTTTTCTTTTTTGCCTGACCTTTTTTCGCGAGGAATCTTTCGTCAACCAGGACGATCCTATGCCTTTTCACCCTCGTTTTCTTCCAGCCTTAAATGCCAGTCTACCGCTTTTAACGCTGTGGGTTTTGATTTTCCTCTTAGCGACCCTCTTGCTTTCGCCCAACGTCTCTGTCGCCATTCTCTTTGTGGCCCTGTCCACCAGTGCGATCAATTTGTTTCTGCTGTTTCAATGGGGCAAAAATCTCCCCTTTCTCCCCTTTCGCTACCTTTCCCGACTCCTCCTGGCCCTTCCTCTCGTCCCCGCCCTTTTTTAGTATAAAACCGACCTGGGGAGAGCGCGTTCCCATTCTGGACTTGTCTGTCCACCTACGCCCTTCGCTCGACAGTCCCGGAAAATTCGCTTACACCGAAACCATGAACGAAAAGCCAATGGCCTCCACCCGCCCCCACATCATCCTTTTTCTTTCCGCCCATCATAACGCGACGGTCATGGGTGGCGCGGGCGATCCCTGGGTCCAAACACCCCACCTCGATGCCCTCGCCGGAGCCGGATGCCGTTTTTCCAACGCTTATTGCAATTCCCCCGTGTGTGGCCCCAGCCGCATGTCTCTGCTTACCGGACAAAGCCCATTGCGTAATGGGGTGCTCACCAACCGGCAGGCCCTGGCCTCGCATATCCCGACCTTTGCCCACAGCCTGGCTGCGGCCGGCTACGATACCGTTCTGAGTGGGCGAATGCATTTTATCGGGGCCGACCAACAACATGGCTTCGCTGAACGCCTGGTCGGCGACATCGGCCCCATCGATCCGGCCTTCACCGAAATCGAAGCTGGCAGATTCAACCACAGCACCGGCCAAGGAAAGGAAACCCTTGCCTTCAATGGACCGGGTCACTGCCCCGCCAACCAATACGATCGCGAAGTGGTGAACGCTGCTTGCGACCGTATCCAAAAACAGGATCCCGCCAAACCTCTCTTCATGGTCGTGGGCACATACGCACCCCATAACCCCTATGTCTGTTCTCCCGAGGTCTTTGCCAAATACCAGAAACGCCTCCCACTCCCCGATCTGAAAGCTATCAAAGAAGCCCACCAAACCGCCCATCCGGGGCTGAGGGCCTGGTTGGAAGCCCGGGATATGCTGGACCCCGATCCCGCGGAGATTCACCGGGCCCGCATTGGCTATTACGGCATGGTCGAGGAAATGGACCGCCAGATTGGTCAGCTCAGCAAAGTGGTCGAAGAACATCTCAATTTTGACCGAACCTATTTCGGCTACACCTCCGACCACGGCGATTTGGTCGGCCACCACGGTATGTTTTGGAAATCCTGTTTTCTCGAAGGGGCCGTAAAGGTTCCCCTCCTCTGGCGTGGTCCGGGAATTGCCCCCCAACGCACCTCCGATGATTTGGTCAGCCTGCTGGATTTGGCACCCACCCTCACGAAATGGGCCGACGCCCCGGCCCTGCCCGAGGCCGAAGGCCAAAGCCTGGCCCCTCTGATGGCTTCTGAACCGGATACTCCCCCACCGGAGCGTTGTATCCATTCAGTCCTTGTCGACCCGCGTACCGGCCCTTCTCTCATGCTTCGGAAAGGCCCTTACAAGGCGGTGTTTTACGGACGATACCCCGAGCCCCAATGGGCTGACCTGCGTAAGGACGATGTCTGGGAGGCCAAGGCCGAACCACCGCCGGTCGATTTCGTCAAAAATATCCCCGCAGAGTGGGATGCTCCGGCTCTCGAAACAACCGACCAGCAGATTAAAGCCAATGCCCCGATTTTCCGCGCAGCCCGCACCCAGCCTCAGGCCTCTCCGGCCTACCAATGGTCGCCCAATCCGCAACAATTTTCCCTGGCCAATATCGAAAAGGAGTAGGTTGCCCATTTTAGCCTGAGCCCATCCATACTCTCCTCCCAAACCCATGAATCGTCGCCCCGTCACCTTGAAAGATATCGCCCACGCGGCAGGGGTTTCGGTAATGACGGTTTCCTACTCCTTGCGGGGCTCCAAACAGGTTGCCACCGCGAGAGCCCCGGCTGTTATTTCCTTTCCACATCAATTCGTGTCCATTCGTGTCCATTCGTGGTTCTTCCCGGCTGTTTTCCTCATCCCCCAACCTTCAACCCTCATCCCTTTCTTCCCCGGCTGTTTCATTCCCCTCCTGGCTTAGGAGGGGGGGACCGCGAAGCGGTGGGGTGGTCCCG
>JAIUMY010000173.1 GCA_022565335.1 Opitutales bacterium | reverse complement strand
CCCCGCCGCATTGACCGGGTCCTGGAACCCGAGTTTGAACAATTTGTCATGCGGCTGATGCGGCGTCTCGTCCATGGATAGTGATTGAAGAAAGTTTGCGCCTGAAGGGAAAGCCTAAAATCGACCCGCTATGTTTTGTGCGAGGGAGGACTGTTGAGGTGAAAAGATATAACATAAAAAGAAAAACTCGACAGCATTCAGCCAAAGTGAAAGGCTACTGTTCTCTTCGAAAAAGCCGATGCAGCACCCCTTCCCGTTTTCCTTGATTTTGGCCTATGTCTTTTCACTGGCTTGGAAGCGTTTTTGCGTTGAGTTCGAAGCCGCCGCTGGGGCAGTTTGTGAGCCCAGAAACAAAATCCCTACCTTTCCCCCAATTCCCAACCCACGCCTACGATGCGGTGATGGGAATTCCCTCGTCGTACTTCCTTCCCTTTCAGCAACAACAGCTTATGAGCTCCAGATGAACGTTCGCCGAGTCTTGGCCTCCGCGGCATCTCACTACCACCCGCCGGGCGCGATCCCCCTGGAGAAAGAATTCGTTTTGCAGGTATCATTTTACGGCTTCAGATACATGGATTCCGAGACGGGGCGGTGGCCATCTCGGGACCCCATTGAGGAAGAGGGTGGTTTGAATCTGTATGGGTTTGTGGGGAACAACCCGGTGAATGTTTGGGATGTATTGGGGTTGCAAAGCGCCCCAAGAAGAATTCCAGCCCCACGTTGGATACCACCTAGAACGGATATGGGGGATTCCTATATAACTCATACTTATAAAGAGGGAGAACTTACCACAACACAAATAGAAATAGAAGGTCTCTGCTGTATCCTTTATTGTTTTTATCGCGTTTACCGAGTTGATGTTGTGGGCGTAGGCAATGATCGTAGAGAGTTCAAGTCTGAAGTATCTCCATCAGCATACTACGTCACAGAAACTAAAAAAAAATGCGAGGAATTTTTAAGGCCAGAGTGCGAACGAAGGACAAATATAAGTAGCATGGTCAATACGACTCCAACACCTCATTTATATCCAGAAGTGGAATTGATTCCAGATGAGTAATAGGCTCTATGTGAAGATGCTCGCTCCTAACATAGAAAAGTATAAAGGCTTAATATGTCCTCGTTTTTTAATGATTTTGCATTTTAATTTGTTTACCTCTTTCCCTAAGGCTATTTGGTAGCCTTAGGGCTTTCTCTTGAAATTTTGTAAATCGAAAATTTATAATGCGCTTCTTCCTTAATTTCAAATCGCTCCTTGTCCTTTTTCTTTGGGGGACATTTTTCATGCAAGGTATCCTTGGCCAGTCAGAACCGGGAATCACGATTATGCCACCAGAACAGGATGCGGAGGGTGATGCTATTCTCGATGCTGATGCACAATTTGACTTAGGTGACATGTATTTTGAAGGATATGGCGTCGCTCAGAACTTTGAAAAAGCCGCGGAATGGTTTCGCAATGCTGCGCAGCAGGGCCATGCTAAAGCACAAGCTGGCTTAGGATACCTGTATCATGAAGGAAAAGGGGTTTCACAAGACTATTCAGAAGCTATTAAGTGGCTTCGCAAAGCTGCCGAGCAGGGCCACGTTGAAGCGCAAGCTGGCTTGGGATTTATATATTTTGAAGGGAGAGGCACTTCACAAGACTATTCGGAAGCCGTGAAGTGGCTTCGTAAAGCAGCCGAGCAGACCGATGCTGAAGCGCAATTTGGCTTGGGATACATGTATTTTAAAGGGAAAGGGGGTCCACAAGATTATTCAGAAGCCGCAAAATGGTTTCGCAAAGCTGCCGAGCAGGAGTATGATTTAGCACTGTTTTACTTGGGTGACATGTATTTTCAAGGAAGAGGCGTTACCCAGAACTATGAAGAAGCTGCAACGTGGTTCCGCAAAGCTGCCGAGCAGGGATTAGGATCAGCGCAGAAAAGGACGGAATTTAAGATTGTGGAAGACCGGTCGGGAACCGAGTTTTTTCTTGAAGCTACTGGTGACATTGACACCGTCATGGTTCGGGAATTGGACACTGGCGAGGAAATATTCAGGGGCTTCCTAGGTGAGGGCATGCGCCTCCGCTTGCACCGAAAAGGGCCTGTGCGTATTACCACCTCAGCGGGTGAATTCCTGCGCATTGAAGAAGGCGGTGAACGCTTCCAGTTTCCTTCCAAAGGTCGCGGGGCCACGGTTTTTCCACGATAGGGAACGGTACGAGAAGACAGCCGAAGGGGTCAGAGTATCAAGAGAAAAAACAGCCGAAGGGGTCAGGCCACGTATTGCTATGCCATCTCCGTTTCACTCCGTCTTGATTTTTCCGTAACTCCGACCCCACCGGCAACTTGCCTCCAACCGCTCCGTCACGGCATCTGCTACCGGTCGCTTAGGCTCCCTCAAAGCATCCGGCGGCGGCCGGACGCCGTCGCTCCATTCAGACCAATCGACCGCCCCTCCCGACCTCGCCTCGCCCGATTCAGCCCCTTTGTTTTTGGCAGCCTGCTGTTCCGCACAATTCGCATTGATGTCCAATATCGCCCGGGAACCTGTCGGCGTTCGCATCCGTCTTCGCCTTTCGGGCTACGCCGTGACAGGGAGCTCTGGCCAGGGGCGATACTTGACATAATGCGATCTGAATTGTGTGGGACATCCGGCAAGTCAGCGGGGGGCTGAATCCCAAATCGGTTGACCTCAAAAGGAGGAAAACCGTCCCCAAAAACCGCATCATCAGACCGCGGCAAAATTTAAGTCTTAACATTTTCCGCCTCAGTGCATTTGCTGAGCAACATGGATGAGACTCTGCTGCATAATCCACACGATGCCTTTATCAAAGCCGGACTCGGCGAACCACGCCAAATGGCAAGCTTTCTGAAAGCGTATTTGCCATCTGGTTTGGCCTCTTCCGTAGATTGGTCCTCGCTCGAAGTTCAATCCACAAGCTTCCTCGACGAACAACTTCACCACCGTCACGTCGATCTCCTCTTTGCCGCCCGTTTTAGCGACAAACCTCTCTTTTTTCACCTCCTTTTCGAGCATCAAAAATCTCTCGACGCATGGATGCCCTTCCGTCTGCTTTCTTATCAAGTGCGCATCTGGGAAAAGTTCCGCAAGGATCATCCCAAGGCCAAACGCCTTCCCCCGATTCTCCCCATTGTCTTCTTTCAGGACCGGGGCGAATGGACCCCATCGCCTCACTTCCGCGACCTCCTCGACTTGCCCCAAGACCTTGACCCGGAATGG
>JAIUMY010000172.1 GCA_022565335.1 Opitutales bacterium | reverse complement strand
GAAACCCTTTTCGCGAGAGAATACCGGCAAGTCATCGCATGAGAGGTGAAAAGAAACCTAAGTCCCGGAGGGACGGGCCGAAGGTAGGCGTGGATGGCAATCCACGTAATCTCCAAGCAAAAATCCAAATGTCTCGCAGAGCGAGACCTGAGAGGGGTGGGCTAGGGGTCTTCCGATTAGCCCGAATGGCACTCGGTTAAGCACGCCGCTCCTTTTTCGTTGGCGCATATATCTTCAGGCAAAAGGTGGTCGATTACGTCCTTAACCGAGTGCCATTCCCATTAGCCCAACACCGAGCGTAATCCCCTCCTGCTCTCGCTCTGCGAGGCATTCTATTGGGGGTGTGATGCCTATTCCGTGGATTTTCATCCACGGCTATTCTCTTGCTGTCCCTCCGGGACTTACCAAATGCGTGCGCCATCTACCTTAAAAAATTTCATTGGTGTCACCTTTACTTCACTGGAATCAAGTGTCCTAAGGCTGCTCACCGGACGCTTAATCCCATTCGACGGCGAAGCCGTCTTTGGACTGCGGTCCCGTTTCGACGGGATTGCCGCTTTTTCCAGCCGAAGCCCCCACCGCGACGGCCTCCAAACGCAAGCCCTGCCAAGGGGTCCATCGAATTGGGGGAGGCATGATAGGGCCTACACTTGTGGAGCGCCGCCCGTGAAGACCTACGCTCCTGCCAAAGGCTTGCGCAGGTCATCGGAAAGGGCGGCTTGCCAAACAATTCGGTAACCATCCAAAGTCCTTCTTTGCTAGCGAAGCGCTTTTATAAAAAACAAGGACATTGCTTCGCCCTCTCCGTCTCCGCCTCCGTCCTGTCCTTGAGAATGAGAGCGATGGATAAGGAGCAAGGACAAACGAAAGCCTTGGCGAAGGCGGGCCCAAAGGACTGAAAGCCCGACCAATTCCGCAGCATCCAAAGGCGTTAGGTTGACGCCATATGCACCCAGCGGTAGTCGAGCCACCGCGAGATCCCGTTTACCCTGCATTTGTCGAACAAGCCGAACTGTCCGCCGAAAAATAGATTCTATAAAATCGCCTCCGGCAAAATAGCCCCCGCCTCGGGATGACGGCGCAACCAATCCTCGGTCTCCTTGGCAAAATGCTCAACCTGGGTCGTCGCCCGGCCCAGAAAGGTTTTGGTACGACCGAGAATCTCGTCCAACTCACTCTTCGTCAGCCCGATCCTCTCATCCCCGGCCAAGCGGTCCGCCAAATCATTCTCCTCGGTTTTCCCGCTGCGCAAGGCCCCGGCCACCGCAATGGCATGTTCCTTGATCGCTTCATGGGCATCTTCCCGTCCCGCGCCCTTCTTCACCGCCTCCATGAGAATGGTCGTCGTCGCCAAAAACGGCATCTGCCGACTGTTTTCCCGCTCAATCATGCCCGGGAAAAACTCCATCTGCCCGAGGACTGTCAAGCCGGTCTCAAGCAACCCATCAAGGGCAAAAAAGGCATCCGGCAAAGCCACCCGGCGTACCACCGAACAGGATACATCACCCTCGTTCCATTGGTCTCCCGCGAGGCCGTTCACCATCGTCAGATACCCTCCCAAAATCGTTTGAAATCCGGTAATCCGCTCACAACTGCGGCTATTCACCTTATGCGGCATGGCCGAAGATCCAGTCTGCCCCTTACGGAAACCTTCACTGCCCAATTCCATTCCGGCCATCAGACGAAGGGTTTTGGCAAAGTTCGCAACCCCACTGCCCACCTGCACCAAGGCACTGACCGCCTCGAAATCCAGGGACCGGGGGTACACCTGCCCGACATTGTCCAACACCTCCGGCATACCCAGATGGGCCACCACCCGGCGTTCCATCTCCTCCACCTTCTTCTCATCTCCACCAAACAACGTTAGCATATCAAGCTGAGTTCCGACCGCACCCTTCAGCCCCCGGGCGGGATAGCCCGCCAACAATTGCTCCACCCGGCGGGCCGCCAACAGAATCTCCTGCCCGTGCATCGCCAGACGCTTGCCCAGGGTCGTGGGCTGGGCCGGCACGTTATGCGTCCGCCCCGTAATCGGCAGCTCCTTGTATTCCTCCGCTTTCTTCGCCAGACGGGTCAACAAAGCCACCGTTTTGCGCAAAACCAACTGCAACGAGAGAAACACCTGCAACTGCTCGACATTCTCGGTCAAATCCCGGCTGGTCAGCCCCTTGTGCGCATGCTGGTGCCCCGCCAAGGCGGAAAACTCATCCAGCCGCGCCTTCACATCGTGCAACGTCTGGCGTTCCCGCTCCCGAATGGAGTCCAGATCGACGTGCCCTTTCTGTTTTTCATAGGCCTTGATCGCCTCCGCGGGGATCGCCAACCCCAATTCCCGCTGCGCTTTCATCACCGCAACCCAGTAATCGCGCTCCAATAAAACCCGCCCCTCCGCGGACCATAAACTGCACATCGCAGTGGACGCATATCGATCAGCTAAAACATTCGAAATACTCATTCCGGCACTGTATAACCTAATTTCAGCCGTTGAAACCCTAAATATTGAAGATTTCACCCCTGACCCTTCAGCTGTTTCCGGTAGTCGCCGGGCGGTCATACCTTTACCCCTTCTTCAGGACCCCACATCCAATCGCCGGGCCAGGCTTGCCGGGGAGTGAATGACCACGCCTTCGATGCTTCGCCCATACAAGGGACCAAAATGCGTTTTGTCTCCAGTCATCAAAATTTCGCAGCGATGACGGATCGACGCAGCGAGAACGGGACGGTCTTTTTGAGGCAATTCCGACGCAATTTCCGACGGCAAAGTAGCACTGACTCGAGCGGAGACTTCAACAACGGTAAGTAAGCATTCAAAATCTCCAAGGGCTTCAGGAAACTTGATTTCAAGGTTTCGTCTCGCCTCACCGACGACGTAGCCGTCGGCCACAAGCGTGTGCCCATGGTTTCTCAGTCGAGTAAGAAAGGCACGCACCGCACCAGAGCTTTTCGCGGATGAAAAGAGAAAATTGGCATCCAGAAAAATACGCATCCGGAATCGTTAGGGGTGCTCGGATAAGACCTTAGCCAATTCGGATTCCGCCGCGTCAAATTCCTCAACCCGCTCGGGCGTATACAGCTCAAGCGGCAGGGTCAACGCTGGACGCAAAAGAATGCCTTCCGGCGGACTGGCCGGAAAGAGCGGCCGGGGTGCAAACTGCTCCCCGGCCCGCCGTTTACGCACCGCTCACAGCGCTCGGGTTGCGTCCCCGCAGAGCCCTATCCTCCGGAGCGGTATCCCGACT
>JAIUMY010000171.1 GCA_022565335.1 Opitutales bacterium | reverse complement strand
GCTACTTTATTTCCCCAACTGCTGGCGCAGCCAGTCCCGCCGAAGGGCAATGAGCGAAGCGAATCGGGATTTTCCTCATCCCCCATCCTCCTGTCCTGCGTCTTCAGTCCTGCGTCTTCAGTCCTGCGTCTTCAGTCCTGCGTCTTCAGTCCTGCGTAGCCCTCGGGCGAAGAAGGAAGCCCTCGGGCGAAGAAGGAAGCCCTTGGGCGAAGAAGGATCACCCCTCATCCCTTGTCTCCCGGCTGTTCTATTTGTGGTTATCGCCGCCCAGAGGGCACCCGCGAAAACCATCCCTTCGGGACTCGCTAGGCGCTCACTCTCGATGCGCTTCGCTTATTTCCCTTTCGGCGGGACTGTAAGCATCTTCGCGCTCTTGCGCTTCGTCAGCGTTTCCTTCCCTCCCGGCTTTCCCATCAGAATTGACAAATTCCCTGATTCACCAACAATTAGGCTATGAGTGCATCAACTAAAGAAATTGAAAATAAAGCGCTCGGGCTTTCGGCCGTGGACCGAGTCATGCTTGCGGAGAAACTGCTTTCAAGCCTTGATTCTCCTCAGCAAACTTCGATTGATGAAAAGTGGGCGATAGAATCCGAAGATCGACTCAAGGCCTACGACGAGAATCTGATTGAATCTGCTGAGTCATCCGCCGTTTTTGAGCGTCTTGAAAAAAAGTATTCTAAGTGAAGGTAAGATTCCTAAGCATTGCCGAAATCGAGTTGGATGAGGCTATTGCCTATTATGAGGGGAAAGAATCTGGATTAGGGCTACGATTTTTCTCGGAGATTAAAAATGCAGTCGAAAGAATCGTCGCTTACCCCAAAGCATGGAGTCCTTTGTCATTAAATACCCGCAGGTGTCGAACCAAGATATTTCCCTACGGGATTATTTATCAAAGCAGGGAGAGTGAAATAGTCATTGTGGCCATCTCATCGCTCCACCGCGATCCTGGCCACTGGAAGGATAGACTGTAAACCCGCTCCGAGACGCAAAAAGAATGGGCCGGAGGGCTGTTTAGGGAGAGCGGAGACGTGTCCGCGCTGGCAGTCTGCTTCCTCATCCCTAGTCTTCCGGCTGTTTTTCTTTCCACTGCGCCTCAGCGTCTCCGCGCGAGATACGGCTGATTGAAACCGGCTCCTGCCATCCAAAACCTCACGATTTCCTTCCTCGCCAAGGCTATGGCGGGACACGCCCTCGCCCTCCCCAAAACAGCCAGCTCGGAGAGACCCTCGCCCAGCGCACCACCCCGCCTTCCGCTTCGCTCCAGCCACCCCTCCTCAACCGAGGCGGGGAGTCAGATTGTGGTGCCTTCGCGAGAGCCCAACTGCTGGCGCAGCCAGTCCCGCCGAAGGGCAATGAGCGAAGCGAATCGGGATTTCATTCCCCTCCTGGCTTAGGAGGGGGGGGACCGCGAAGCGGTGGGGTGGTACCAGTCTTCCCCACCCAACTGCGGCTAAAAACCGCAGCTACTTTCCCTTCCCAACTGCTGGCGCAGCCAGTCCCGCCGAAGGGCAATGAGCGAAGCGAATCGGGATTTCCCTCATCCCCCATCCTCCTGTCCTGCGTCTTCAGTCCTGCGTCTTCAGTCCTGCGTCTTCAGTCCTGCGTAGCCCTCGGGCGAAGAAGGAAGCCCTCGGGCGAAGAAGGAAGCCCTCGGGCGAAGAAGGAAGCCCTCGGGCGAAGAAGGATCACCCCTCATCCCTTGTTCCCCGGCTGTTTCAATCCCCTCCGTCCTGCGGAGCTCGAAGAGCGAAGAAGGATCAGCGTTTTAGCTTTTCAGCGTTTCCGCATTTTCCTACTCTTTGCTCCATGCCAAAGCCATTAATCGTCGATCACCCCTTGGTTCACGCCAACTTCACCAAATTACGGGACCGCAATACACGTCCACACGAATTCCGCACGCTGGTCCGCAATTTGACAACCCTGCTCCTCTACGAAGCCTTTCGGGAGGCGGCCACCCAGGAGGTGAAAGTCCAAACGCCTCTGGCGGAAGCCCCCGGACGGATTTTGAGCAAGGAGATTTCCCTGGTCTCCATTCTCCGGGCGGGCCTGGGCATGATGGATGGGTTTCTCGATCTCTTGCCCTTCTCCAGTGTCGGCTATATTGGTTTGGCCCGAAACGAAGATACATTGCAGCCCGAATCCTATTACTGCAAATTGCCCGAACGCATTGCCTCCACGCAGGTCGCCCTGGTTGACCCCATGCTGGCCACCGGAGGATCAGCCGTGGCGGCGGTGGAGGTTTTGGAACAGGCCGGGGTCGAGGATATCACCTTCATCGGGCTATTAGCCGCTCCCGAAGGATTGGAAAAACTCACCAGCTGCAAACCCCGGGTCCGGGTGATTTTGGGAGCGATTGATGATAGACTCGATTCCCGTGGTTACATCGTTCCCGGTCTCGGCGATGCTGGCGATCGACTCTTCGGCACCGAATAGACCCTGACCAAAAATCCCAATTTTCTTAAGAAAATCACTTGACCCGAAAAGGGTTTATCTTGCATTATTAACCCTTTCCCAAAGTTGCCTGGTGGTGTAATGGTAGCACAGATGGTTTTGGTCCATCCAGTCAAGGTTCGAATCCTTGCCGGGCAGCCAATTTTGGGAAGCCAGAGGAAAATTGGCGCGGCAGTCCCTTGCCGCTTTTCCAGCCAACCACCGAATCCCAAGATTCCAACAGAAGTAGCACAGGCTTCCAGCCTGTGTCTCCGAACGGCCCAACAGAAGTAGCACAGGCTTCCAGCCTGTGTCCCCGAACGACCCAAACACCGCCAGGATGGCCGTGCTACCTCAGGAAGAAGCAGAGGTCGGAGGGCAGAAGTCGGAGGGAGTTTACCTCCCGAGGGAATCGGCCGAAAATCCGGAAACATCCGAAGATCTCCCCCGACGTTGGATGCGTTTGAAAGTCCGCCAGGTTGTCTCCGCCAAGGATCGGGCGATGAATCAGCCCGACTACGCAAACAGCCATTCAAAATCTTACGATTTCCTCCTTCGCCAAGGCTATGGCGGACGTGTCGGCTACAACAGCCAGCTCGGAGAGACCACCACGCAGCGGGACACGCCCTCGCCCAGCGCACCACCCCGCCTTGCGCTTCGCTTCAGCCACCCCTCCTCAACCGCGGCGGGGAGTCAGAGTGTGGTGCCTCCGCAAGAGCCCAACTGCTGGCGCAGCCAGTCCCGCCGAAGTGCAATGAGCGAAGCGAATCGGGTTTTCATTCCCCTCCTAGCTTAGGAGGGGGGGACCGCGAAGCGGTGGGGTGGTCCCGTTGTCCCCCTTACCCAACTGC
>JAIUMY010000170.1 GCA_022565335.1 Opitutales bacterium | reverse complement strand
GGTGAGGTTTCGGTGATTCTTGAAACAGCGCTGACAACCTTGGGATAATATTTATCGTTCTTGTAGTTGTTGACCGATATCTGCATGAACAAATATGAGTGAACGTCGAGGTCAGGAGCCGGTACCGTAAGCCGGGGTTCGCTGACACGACAAGGGTTGAAGTTGTAAGGGATTATTGGTCATCTCGGGGCACGGTACCGGTTTCCTGCACCGTCTTGTTCGGCTGGTCGGACTCGTCTGAATCGAATGGAGTAGGGTAGGTAAATTCATCTTCTCTTGTCGGGTGATCTTGGTCGATATGGTTACTTCTGGCAATCACGAAACCTATATTTAGGCATGGTCCGTAGCCTATGAAGATCGCCCCTCACTTGGCGGTTTTTCGTCGATGCTTACCTCGGGATCGACTGGCATTAGGGAGTTTTTCGACTTAAGGCCTTGATTGAGTCTCCAAAACCCGATGCCTATGAATGTTATTCCCGCAATCATCGACAACCATGCATCCCAGTTCGCCATCACTGTCTTGATGCTGTTCTTCTGGGTAATGATCTTGCCGTCAATCACAAGTGGTTTCCCACTTTCTTCAAGTACCGGTTCAATGATGGTGACACCCCGCATGAGCAAGCCACAGAGGAGAAGAAGACCCATTCCGAAAATGATATAATTCCAGCCTCGTTTCATTTCTTTCCGCCGAACGTCGAGGTCAGGAGCCGGTACCGGAAGCCGGGGTTTGCTGACACGACAAGGGTTGAATTTGTAGGGGATTATCGGTCATCTCGGGGCACGGTACCGGTTTCCTGCACCGTCTTGTTCGCATTGTGGTTCTTGGGGTGAAATCTCAGGCTATTCTGGTTTTGATCATACGCCAAGTTATAATCATCGGACGGAAGGTTCAATCCTATCCCTTCTGTCACGTTCTCAACTCTGACTCCAGTAAGCACAAAAGCACCGATGAAATAAAGTATAAGGAAGAAGATGAAGTTGAAATTGAGGATAAAATGACCACTGGTTATGTGAACGATGAAGTCGACGACTCCCCATACGATGATTAGGCAAAGTAGAATCAACTTGGGGATGAAATACCGGTTCGTAATTATGACTTCCACTTCTTGTTTCATGCTTGCGAACTATTCATATAAGTGAAAATTGTCATGCTTTGAGGCATGGTTTGGATGGTAGTGTTTCATTTAATTTCCAGTTTTAAGAAAAAACTATTGGGTGTAAAGTTTTTTCTTGGTTTGGCTTCATTTTTGCTTAGACAAAGGCGGAAATTCTTGGATTAGGGCATTTTGGGGCAGTGATTCTCCAGGTTTATGAGATTGCTTCTTCTGATTGGCCTTTTTTGCAAGGATGCGAAATTTTCCGTAAATCGTGAAATAATGTCATGTATTGTTCGTGGGTATGAAAACTTGGATTGAAAAGGTTTTGGCGGATGATGTGAACGTCTCCGAGAAGAAGAAAGGGGTATACCGAAAGGTTTTGGCCTGGTATCTGGGATATTGTTCAAAAAATGAGTTGCTTCATCCCTCTGAACGGGAAAATGGAAAGGCTTTTTGGCGCAATGGCGTTTTGGCAAAGGATCTAGAGGGGTGGAAACGCGTGGAGACGGGAGATGCTTTGAAATGGTTTTTTACAATGGTTGAAGAGCAGGACAAACCTGGCCGTCAGATGCGGGTGGCGATACGGAGGAATCATTTGCGCTATCGAACAGAGCAGACTTACATGGGGTGGTTGCGTCGGTTCCAGGCTTTCCTTCATCCGAAAGGGGTGATGGATGCAGAGGAGAGTGATGTCGTTCGCTATTTGACGCATTTGGCGGTGAGCGAGAGGGTTGTTTCGTCGACGCAGAACCAAGCTTTCAACGCGTTGTTATTCTTTTTCCGGAAAGTAAAGGGGGTGGAGGAAGTGGCGTTTGATGGTTCGCGTCGCGCGCGTTCGAGTAAAAGAATGCCGGTGGTTTTAACGCAGACGGAGGTTAAACTTTTGATCGGGGCGATGCCGGAAGAGTGGCGTTTGCTGGCCAGATTACAATACGGGGCGGGTTTGCGCGTTTCGGAGTTGTTTCGTTTGCGGGTTCACCCCATGAGATAAATCAAAATGAGCTATCACTATGTTTACGTTTTAAGATCGCTTAAAGACATGAGGTTTTATGTCGGTTTAGCCAATAACTTATCCGGGAGGCTGGAGCAGCATAACAAGGGAAAAGTTCCATCCACGAGGTCTCGAACGCCGTTGGAATTGATATATTGGGAGGGTTGTCTTAACCGTCATGATGCCGCACGACGTGAGAAGTATTTGAAAACCGCATGGGGGAAAAGGTATTTGAAAACCAGAATGAAGGAATATCTCACGGGGTAAAGGATCTTGATTTTGAGCGGGGGCAGGTCTTGGTGTGTGGAGGAAAGGGGGATAAGGATCGAGTTTCTTTGTTGCCGGAGAGATTGCATAGGGATCTTCAGGAACAATTGGAAAAGGTTCGTTGGATTAATGAACGTGATCTGGCGGAGGGGTTTGCCGGCAGCAGCCTGCCGCCGGGTTTGTCGAAAAAGGTTGGGGGAAGACGCCGTGAATTGCCTTGGCAGTATATTTTTCCGGGAAAAAAGCTGGCTATTGATCCGCGGAGTGGCTTGCTTTTGAGGCATCATGCGTTGGAGAATTCCTATCAAGTGGCCATTCATCGGGCGACGCAAAAGGTGGCGATCACGAAGCGGGTGACGCCCCATGTTTTTCGTCATTCATTTGCCACTCATTTATTGGAAAAGGGGGTGGACATTCGGACGGTGCAGGATCTCTTGGGGCATAAGAGTGTGGAAACGACGCAGATTTACACCCATGTGATGCGGAAGGGAACGGGGATTAAGAGTCCGTTGGATGTTTTGTGACGGGGGATGCTGAAAGGGAAGAAAACAGCCGGGGGGGAACCACGAATGAACGTGAATTGATGTGAAAAGAATCAAAACAGTCGATTTTAAACAGGAGTTACCGAGGAAGCAGAGGAAGGAAAAACAGGGATGTCGCCCTTACAGGGCTTTGGGGTTTTTTTGAACCTTACGACACCGGGGCGTTGCCCCGGGCTTTGGTAGGGCGCACCTTTGGTGCTGGGGAAGTGGTGGAGTTGGGGAGTGGGGGCGTGGTGGGGTTGGGGGTTGGAGTGTTTCGCGCAGCCGCTTCCGCCTTCGCTAAAGCTACGGCGCGACAGGGAAAGCGGTCGCGCAGGGGAAGAAAAGAGAGACCTTGCGAATCCTTGTCCGAAGCGCGCCGCGCAGGGACACGAGGGCCCCGCTTGGGCTCTACTGTGACCGGGGGGCTGAAAGAGAGACCTTGCGAATCCTTATATGAAGCGCTCCGCGCAGG
>JAIUMY010000169.1 GCA_022565335.1 Opitutales bacterium | reverse complement strand
GGAAGCTACATTGGCGGAGCAACTTGAATTCTGGTTTTCCGTTCTATTTAATCCTCGGCATAACCCGTAAGAACAAAGAATAACACACTTAGAAAAAGGGATTTCTTGATTTTCATTTGATTTCGGGGTTCCGAGTCAGACAACGGTATGCTGGGATACTCCAATAAAAATGCCCAAATACATTCACCCGGTCAATGGTCTTCCGATAACAGATTTCATCCACAATGGAAACGTTGGGTGCCTATTTTATATCGAGGGGATCATAACGGGAGGGAGATTGCGGTCTCCCTCCCGTGATGATCCCCAATCGCCGGAAAAGCACGGCAAGCGATGAATGGATGAGGTTTGTGGGCAAGTTTTGGAATCGCTAATGTCCATCCGCCTCTCCCCATCCCTCCACTACCTTTCGTGCTCAGCCGAACCCCTCGCAGCGCGTAACGCGAAGTGGGGCCAACACTCCACTACTCCCTTTGCTATTTCCACCCTCTTCTCACTCCAACCTTTTGCGTACGCCCAACCTCTTACCACCCCTCATGACCTGAAGAATTTCCCCGGTTTCCGCATCCACCTCAAAAGTATAGGAGGTCCGAGCTTCAGTAGTAACCATATCTCCCCGGTACATGCTAAAAACATGTGGATAGGTCACCACGAAACGGTTTTTGTCTTCTTGTAAATAAGCGGATGGCAGATGATAAGAAATTTTCCACTCTCGGTCCTCTTGTGCTTGCATATATTTTTCCGTAGCCGCTATCGCCTGATCAAACCGAATCAAATCTGGATTCACCACGGTTAAGAGGACGGTATCAATGCGCTCCTCTTCGTGGTAAAGCGACAGGGTGATATTATTGATCTGGCTACTTGCTGTAAGACCAGAGAACAAAATTCTTCGATGTTCCTTCAGCAAAAGCCGGTTTTCCCCATGGGCAAAAAGCGCTTCTCCCTTTCCGGCCAAGGTTGTCAGACGCAATTCCAATGGTCCACTGTATTGTTCGTTGTGCTTAAAAAAAACGACAACCGAAACATCTTCTCCAATGGGAATAACACGGTTTAATAATGAAATCCTCGGACTCTCATCGGCAAGAAGCAGAGATCCGGTGATTAAGAAAAGGAATAGACTAATGACTTTCATGGGGTAAATTTTCATTGGGGCAATAGAAGGATGTCCATTTAAGGTTACCTTACCTATAGGGTATAGATCTGGAACCTGTCAAACCAACGGGGACCACTTCACGAAGCGGAGGCAGTGGCACACTGGAACAACAAAACATTGACTGATCAACAATAACACAACACACCAAATTAAATCATTTGAACGAAAACACCTCTAAGTTTTAACAACTGACGGGACATCCCCTTTTTCATTATTAATTTCTCCAAAAAGAAAAGAACATTCCACGGGTATATGAAATTCCATCCGAACCAGTTTGAACAGGAACAGCTTGATCGGCCATATTTACTGACCACCCTATACCATATTGGGTAGAAATATACATTAACACATCACGAACAGACACCTCTTTTTCAATCAGGATGGTATAAGATTGATCTTCCAGAGGGACTACCTTCCTACTTCCACCAGTAGCTATTACTCTTTTTTCATCGGGAAAAAGCGAAGATAATATATCGGAGAATAACAAAGATAGTTTATCGGAAAAGTCCTTATGACTCCCTTCAAAGTAAAACCCATCAAGAATTACATCCAAAGGATTTTTCTCGAACTTTACTGCGCCCGGGGTTGATACGAGTAAAGCTTGAGGTTCTGCATGGATTTCAAACCCCAGACTCTTCAATTCTAATAAATAAGAACCCAAGCTGATTTCTTCTCCATCAAAAACATCGATTATTGAAGTTGCCTTTTGACTACTTGTTGTCGTTTCCCAATTGACCGGAATGCCTGCCTGTCTAGCTACCTGTTGATACCATGCCACCCCTTCAGTTATAACAATCGCTTCAAGATATTCTGGTTGGTCGGATTTCCGAGAATCACCAAGAACAGAACTCATTGAAACAAAAAGCCACAAGGCGGCATGAAGACTATTTCTAAATATGCTCATTATATTTTCCTTACGAATTACGATATTGTCTATCATGTTTTTTTATTCGTCAGTAACTACGAAGGGATCAGGAGGATGATTTCTATTGAAATGTTCTACTCTACGCGTAATTTCAGGATCGTTAACTTCATGACCATCTACTCTTAAAAGCATTTTTGCTTCATCAACTTGAACTGCAGGTTTTACTCCAATTTGATTCAAATACGCGCGAGTATTATTCGCACCTTGTAATGATTGAACTTCTTCCTCTGCCTCAAAATTTTGAATTTCAAAAGAAGGCAACGGCCACGAAAGTGTCATTCTTAACTCATCACTAACTTGATCCCTTTTTTCACCATCAATTAATTCGTTATCAGGAAACGTTATAGGCACCCAATCTGTCACGAATCCTCCTCCTTGAATGGGAACAAATTTCTCTTCAACAACGTTTGTTCCATTGTAAATGGCGTCAAGCTGATTTCCAAATTGATCGAATATTGTTATAGTTACTATAACCTCGTAATATGTTTGGATTTCCGTCTCTGTTTCATTTTTAATTAGCGTAGCAGTATTGGCAATTTCCAGTGGACCAACCTCGTGCGCACGTGAAGTTGGTTTGATGACCACTGCCTTTGTTGTTGCAACTTCTGCATTATCAATCAACGCCCTAACATCAGCATCCCCATCCGGTGAGTCTTCTGGTGTCATGGATATTCCCTCCACTTTGACTATAACCTCGGTAGTATTGCCTTCCTCACTTCTGGAATCCTCTTCTTCGGAAACGGTTATTCTCGTCTCATCACTACTTTCAAAAGTTACCATATCTTCGGCGTCTTTGGGAACAATCGTCGCTATCAATCGATGGGGGTAAGTTGGAGGGTCCGTGGCCGGAAAAGCCTCTGTTTCGGAAGTCCGGTTTTCACCTAAGCCAACGATAACGGGATCCTTATCGAACTCCACCTCCACCAACATAAACTCCAACGGCTCTGGATTATCCGCATCCTGAACCCTTCCTACTCCGTCCGGCCTGGCTTCCTCCTCCAATTCTTCCTGAGCCCTTTGATGGGAGGACCAGTCAAAGGTTCTGATAGCCCCGTCTCCTTCCAGAGCAAGTTCAAAGGCATTGTCGTCCTCTCCGTTCCCCGGCACTCCATTGCTGCCCTCCGACCCTTCTGATTCTTCCGGGACCGTAATAGTGATTTCGATCTGGTTGATAATGTCTTCATCTTCATCTTCAACCCCGGCAATACTCCAATTGGATGGCGTATTATCAATCGGCCAGTCCACGCTCCTAAAATTAAAATTCACAATATCATGGCTCTCCACCGCGACAATCCCTTCCGCTG
>JAIUMY010000168.1 GCA_022565335.1 Opitutales bacterium | reverse complement strand
TCGCCTCGAAATTCGTCAAGGTCTCCCTGTCCGGCGCGGGGGGAGACGAATTGTTCGGTGGGTATCCTTGGCGCTATTATCGCGTTTTCCGTTCGCTCGATCGGCCGGATTACCTGAAGAGTTACTACGGCTTCTGGCAGCGGCTGACCAACGCCGACGACCGCAAGCGCCTGTTTGGAGCGAACGCAGACGACGAGGCGGAGATGTTCGAGGTGTTCGGTTCGGTCTACGCCAACGCCGACAGGCTGCGCTTCGATGCACCGGAAGATCACATCGCAGCGTCGCTGTATTTCGAATGCCGCACGTTCCTGTCGGGCCTGCTGCTCGTGGGCGACAAGCTCTCCATGGCCAGCGGGCTGGAGGAACGCTTTCCTTTCCTCGACAATGCGCTGGTCGACTTCGCCATGCGGCTTCCCGTGCGCCACAAGCTCGCCGATCTTGAGCACATGCTTTCGATCAACGAAGACGCGGTGCGCAAGAAACTGTTGGCAGAGGATTCGTTCTCGGGCGGGAAGTGCTGCCTGCGCGAGGCTATGGGCCATATCCTGCCGCGCGAGATTATGGACCGGCGCAAGCAGGGCTTCTCTTCCCCCGAGGCCTCCTGGTATCGCGGCGAGAACGCGGCTTATGTCCGCGAGATGCTTCTCGGTGGCGACCTCGCGAGCGCGGAATATCTCGACACGGACTTCATCCGGAAGGCGGTGACGGATCATTTCGAAGGCAGACGCAACAACCGCCTTCTGATCTGGTCGCTCCTTTCATTCGAGCAATGGTGCCGGGTGTTCCTGCATGGGGAGCGGCCGGCGTGAACTGTGTGCTGCTCCTCGGTGGAACCGATGTGACACTTGCCGTGGCCGAGGCAGTGGTGGCAAGTGGCGCGCAATTGTCGGCGGTCGTCTCGGTTGCACCGCAATTTTCAATTTCCTACAGTCGGGAGAAGATCACCAACGTGCGGCGTGCCGATCTGGCAACCTGGTGCGAGGCGCACGGGATCCGACACATCGCGTTCGAATCCTACGCGGCCATTCTTGCGGATCTGGACGGCATGCAGCCCGATCTGTGCCTTGTTGCGGGCTGGTATCACATGGTACCGAGCAATTTTCGCGAACGGTTTTCATGCGGTTGCTACGGCTTTCACGCGTCGCTCTTACCCCAATTGCGGGGCGGAGCTCCACTCAACTGGGCCATCCTTTCCGGCATGAACGAGACAGGCGTAACGCTATTCGAGCTGGGTGACGGTGTGGACGACGGTCGTGTGTTCGGGCAGGAACGGTTCCCGATCGGAGCGCGGACAACGATCGGCGAACTGGTTAAGGCGTCGCGGAACGCCTGCGCCCGACTGGCTCTCTCTCTGCTGCCAGTGATACTGGACCGGTCTCTTGCGGGGCGACCGCAGACGGGAGTGCCGAGTTACGCTCTGCAACGTCGGCCGGAAGATGGCAGGATCGACTGGACGCGATCGGTTGCCGAGATCGACACCCTGATCCGCGCTACCGGGCGCCCCTATCCAGGGGCGTTTACGGAACTCGAAGGCGAAGAAATCCGGGTATGGTCCGCCGCACCCGCTGATGGGCTCCCGAAAGTGCTGGGTCTTCCCGGTCAGATCGCCTGTATAGCCGAATCCGGCTTTCCCTGTGTGGTAGCTCAAGACGACATGCTCGTAATCCATGAAGCAACAGACACCGACGGCGAATGTCGCCTCGACAAGCTGCGCAAGTCGGGTCATAAGCGCTTCGCGCGCTGAAGAACCAATCGGACCGGGTGTTTTATGTCACAAGCCGTCGCTATCAGCTGTAAGGGCGTTTCGAAGCGTTTCACGTTGATCGATGGCGGCAATGCATGGCGGCTCGCCTTCGGCATGGGCAAGGATATGCCATTCTTTCAGGCGCTCGACGGCGTGACGTTCGACGTGCCGAAGGGGCAGTTCGTCGGCGTGCTGGGCCGCAACGGGGCCGGAAAGTCGACGCTGTTAAGGGTGCTCGGCGGCGTCTATTCGCCCGACAAAGGCTCTGTTTCCGTGTCGGGCGCGATGTCGGCGATCTATGAGCTCGGTCTGGTTGGCAATCCGCAGCTGACCGGACGCGCCTATGCCGAGCGGCTCCTGACCGTGCACGGCTTCGAGCGGCGCGAGCGCGCAGTGATGATCGAGGACATTCACGAGTTTTCCGAACTGGGCGACCGGTTCGATGATCCGGTGTTGACCTATTCCGCCGGAATGGGGGCCCGCCTCTTTTTCTCCGCCGCAACTGCAGGAAGTTACGAGGTCTATCTGCTTGACGAGGTTCTCTCGGTTGGGGACCAGCATTTTCGGGCGAAGTGCTGGCGCCGACTGCGCGACCGGATCTCCCGGGGAGCTTCCGGTGTGCTCGTCACGCACGACTGGGCGGCCATCGTGCGGATGTGCGAGACGGCGCATGTGCTTCAGAGAGGGCGCGTCCTGTATTCCGGCGCGGCGGAAAAGGCCGCCCGGATGTATCTTTACGGCGAGGAGGCACGCGCGACCTACGTGGCGGACAATTGCCGTTTCACGCAACGTCCGGAAACGATCATCACGGCGGTGCCAGGGGAAGATGTTGTTCTCGAATTCGGTGTGCGGCTCAATGCGGCCTTACCCATCGGCTGCACCTGTGCAGTCGAGCGCCTGCAGCCCGGATACGGATGGGAAACCGCACTCATGACCCGCGCAGCGATGCCAGTCACCGATCGGCCCGGTGACTATATTCTCTCAGTCACCATCCCGCGTCTCCCGCTGGAACCCGGCTCCTACCAGATCAGCCTTCATCTGACGACGCCGGACCTGGAAATCCCCGGCCGGCTGAAGCTGCTCGATGGCTTGTCCTGGCTTGACGGCAACGGTCTGGCGCTCGAAGTCGTCGGTGCACCGGGCAGCGGATTGACCCTGCCGCTTCGCTGGCAGGTCGACCCTTCCCGTGGTGAGGGGGCATGAAACGCGCGACCAAACCGTCTGTGCGCGTCGCCGACCTGGCCAAGGTCTTCGCACTCGCTGAATTCGGTGGCGGACCGGCCTCGATCCTGGAGGCGCTGCGTAGCGGACGGCGCGAGACCTCCACCCGGCAGGTCCGCGCCCTACAGGACGTTGCCTTCACGATCCGGGAGGGCGAGCGCGTCGGTATCATCGGACGCAATGGCGCCGGAAAGACCACGCTGCTTTCGCTGTTGGCTGGCATCACGCAACCAACGAGTGGAACGATTGCGGTTACGGGCGATGTTCATGCCATGCTCACCATTGGCGCGGTTCTGCGCGACGAGGCGACGGGGCGGGAGAACATCTATCTGGACGGCGCCGTCCACGGCAAATCGCGCGAGGATATCGCCACCCATGTGGAGAAGGTGATCGCCTTTTCCGAACTTGGCGAGTTCAACGACCGGCCGGTACGCACTTATTACTACGGCATGAAAGCGAGGCTCGCCGTCACGATGGCCGC
>JAIUMY010000167.1 GCA_022565335.1 Opitutales bacterium | reverse complement strand
CTTAGTTATTGACTGATGGTAGATTTTTGTTTTTCTGGGGGTATGCAACGAAAACGGTTACAATTTACGGATTGTCCGGCGGTTTATCATGTGATGTCGCGGACAGTGAATGGAGAAAAGATTTTTGGCGAGAAGGAGAAAGCCGTTCTCGCCAAAATGTTACACCGGGTGGCGGCCTTTTCAGGGGTCAAGATACTGACCTACTGTATGATGACCAATCACTTCCATATCCTGGTGGAGGTGCCCAGTGCGGAGGGGGTTGAGTTGACCGATGAGGAGTTGGTGGAACGGTATGGGCATTTGCACGGGGAGAACAATCACCTGCGCAGGACGCCCCGTTCGATAGCCTATGCACCCAATTCGGTGGAACAGGTGCAGCGGACGCTGGAGCAGGGGGGGCAAGAGGCCGAGGAGTTGCGCGAGGCTTTGCATAAGCGGATGCATAATCTACCGGAGTTCGTGAAGACCTTCAAACAACGGGTGAGTATCTGGTACAACAGTGAATACCGACGCTATGGTCCGCTGTGGAGTGAGAAGTTTAAAAGCGTCCTGGTGGAGGGACGGGCCAATGCCTTGAAGGTGGTGGCGGCCTACATCGATCTGAATCCGGTGCGGGCGGGGTTGGTGAAGGATCCGGGGAAGTATGCGTACAGCGGTTACGGGGAATCGGTGATGGCGGGAGAGCCAATGACCGAGTTGGGGTATATTGTGGATGCGATCGACAAGGATACGGGTAGCGATGTGTTGCGATTTTACCGGATGCTGGTGTTGGGGCAGGGGCGAATGCCGCGTGAAGGAAAGGGGCATCTGGATGACCAGGAAGCGCAAGAGGAAATTGCCCGTTTGCTTAGCGAGCAGGCGCAAAGTGAAGGTGAGCGTCGTGCTCGGGAAAGGATTTTTGCGAGTATTACCAGAGCCCAGGTGGTTGGTTCAGAGTCTTTTGTGGGAGGACTCCTGAAGGAAGCTAGGCAATGCCTTTCGCGCAAAATCCGGCGACCTAGTCTGAACTCTGAAACCCCGCTGTGCGGATTGTTCTCACCAAACTTTTTCCGTTTCGATAAAGCTAACAAGCAAAAAGAATGAAGAGAAAATCTGTAAAATGGTCGAAGGAAGTTATATTAAGTTCTATGAACTTAAATATTGACAGAAGGCGGGTAGGGGTTTTTTGGAGGTTTTGTTAGGAAATGGGGTTTTGGTAGTCCACTGAAAGGGGGCCGGAGTCGGGGGGGAGTTGATTTATGTAATCGAGGAGAACGGTTGATTTTCGGCCTTCGCGGCCATCGCAGCAGAGTTCGGCTTTCCCGTTGACGGCTTTTACGAAATTATCGATTAAGCCCCAGTGGGTGGCGGGGAGGGGGCCTGGTTCCTCGCGGTGTTTGCCTTCGGCGTTATGCCAGACCAGTAAGCCTCCCTTGAGATCGAGAACGAGGATGCGTCCTTTGGTGCCCCGCAGGTCGAGGGTTTCCGGAACCAAATTTTCATCCCATCCGGTGGGGGTGTAGCCAACGACCCCGTTGTGGTGGTGGCAATAGAGCATGGTGCCCTTGGTTTCCTTGCTGCAGGGGGGCAGGTTTTCGGTTTTTCCCTCAATGCTGGCTACGTCGCCAGCGAAAAAGTGCAGTAAATCGAGTCGATGGCTGAGGGGGAATTCATCGTTGAGGTAAATGGATTGAAGTTTTCCGATGGCCCCTTGCTCAACCAATTCGCGGGCTCGTAGAATGGTGGGATACCCGCGGCGGTAGAATGCCACCGCAAGGGTCAGGTTCATTTCTTCGGCGCAGGAGATCATATCATCGCATTCGGCGGCATTCAGGCCCATTTCCTTCTCGACCAGCACCGGTTTTCCCGCCTTTAAGGCCGCCAAGGTGGTTTGGTGGTGGGCTGGGTTGCTGGTGGCGTTGTAGATGTAGTCCACTTCCGGATCCTGGAGTAGAGTGTCCAGTGAACCATAGGCCCGGGGCACTCCGTGACGCCGGGCAAAGTCCCGGGCCTTCGTCTCATCGCGGCGCATGACCGCGACCAGTTCTGAATTGTCGACCCCTTGTAAAGCTGGTCCGGCTTTCTTTTCACAGACGTTTCCGCAGCCAATAATGCCCCATTTAATCGTTTTCATGTCAATTGTAGATGATGGTTAAAAATTTTCCACCTGTTTGTGACAGGTGAAATCGCCGGGGGTTTCTTTGGGTAAATATTTTTCAGTGGTGGGTCAGGGATTGTCTATAAAAAGCGGAGTATTTTCCGGTTCTGGTTAGATTTCCCTCCGTTTCGTTCCGAAATCCTGGATTTGGGAAACGGAAAAGACGTTTTTTCTGAAGCTTTCACCGTTTTGTCACCCGAAATCCCGTAAACTGTCAAATTTGGCCGCTATGTTGCTTTTGAGAAGATCGACTTTGCCTGGTCCTCGGGCGCGAAACACCAAAAAACTAAAAAACGGATTATGAAAACAACATTGAAAACATTCCTCGTCCTCGGTGCCTTTGCCGGGATTTCGTCGGCTGCCATGGGGCAGGTATCATTTACTATTAATTTTGATACGGAAGATAATTGGATAGCCGGTTCAGGTGGGATTACTTCCTACCAAGATGATCACTCATACAATGAGGGGAATTGGTCTTTTACCTCCGATGATTCGTTAAGGCAGACCAGTGCGGATCAGGGTGATGTTCCAGGGGCGCTGGACGTATATTCTTGGAGAGTGCGAGGTCAAACTGGGGATGTTTGGACAGCTACATACGATTCGACACTTCCTACTGGTGAGAGTTTTACAGAATTTAGTTTTCAAGCTCGCCGATGGTCAGGAGATGATCCTGAATTCGAGGTATACTACAGTTTTGACGGCGGCACGGAATATTCCCAAGCAAATGACATTGGCAGTGTCGATTTTTCCGATAATGAGTGGGTTACCTTTAGCCAGGCAATTGCTTCCCCTTCGGGTCTGTCTGGCGGTGACTTTCTTGTCGAAATACGATCCACTACTTCTGCCAATGAGAGATTTATGGTCGATCAGTTTTCGGCCATGACCGCCATCCCTGAGCCCAGCACCTATGCGGCGATTTTTGCCGGACTGGCTTTGGGCATCGTTGTTTGGCGGAGAAAGTTTGTACGTAAAGATTCCTGCGGGTAATTTCTTATCATTCTTTGGGTAACGGTTCATCCGAGCGGGGCACTTTCGAGTGTCCCGTTTTTTTTGGTGGAGTGGTGGAGTGGTGGAGTGGTGGAGTGGTGGAGTGAGGTGCCGGGTTCTTGGTGGTCGTCCTCCCATCGGGCGGGTGCGCTTGGGGACGATTGGTCGGCTGCCGCGCGAAAGCTCAGAGGGACCTTCGCCCTCCCGCTGAGGGTGCGTTTTGGGGGAGGGCGAGGGTCTCTCCGAGCTCGTATGGGTGGTTTGAGGTGCGGGTTCTTGGTGGTCGTCCTCCCATGGGGCGGGTGCGCTTGGGGACGATTGATCGGCTGCCGCGCGAAAGCTCAGAGGGACCTTCG
>JAIUMY010000166.1 GCA_022565335.1 Opitutales bacterium | reverse complement strand
GGGGGTCGCTCCGAGCGCGATTGGTCCGGTTGGGCTGCGGGTTCTTGGCGGGCGTCCATTCACCAGGCGGGTGCGGTCTGGGAGCGATTGATCGGTTGTCGCGCGAAGGCTCAGAGGGACCTTCGCCGTCACTCTGCGAACCGGAGCGTAAGAAAAAGCTAAGTAGAACCCCCAGCCCCTATACAGAGAACAATGAGGGCAGGTGGTGGCGGGCGTTGGTTCCGAGAAGATTGGTTTTTTGCTCCTCGCTGAGCGGCGCTTTGGCCAGATACTGCAAACTGGGCTGCCAGGAGGGTTCAACTTCCGGGGGATGGCCGAGAAGGAGGGGAAAGTCCGAGCCGAAGAGGATTCGTGGCAAAATGGAGCGGGCCGGAAGCGCGGCGAAGATCCGTGCATTGTACAGCAAGGGCAGGGCGGCGGTATCAAAAAGGAGACGGGTTTGGCAAATCTGCCAGCGAACCCTGGGGTTGGCGGCGAAAATGGGCAAGAGGCCTCCCAAATGGGCCAGGATGATCGGCAGGCGGGGAAAGGCGAGGGCGAAGTCCAGGTAGTCTTGCAGAGACTCCGGCTGCCATCCCAGGCGGGGGTGGGCGACCGGCTCATTTACGTGCAGGCAAAGGGGGAATTCCCTTTTCTGGGCCCATTCGGCCAAGGCCACCCAGGCTTCGTCGGTGAGCGAAAACCCTTGGGCGGCGGGTGAAATTTCGCCAAACCCGCGAAAGCCTTCCTCGTATCGTTTTTCGGCTTCGGCGAGAAGATCGGCGGGGCGGGTTTTGGCTGGATTGATCGCGGCAAAGGGAATCAGCCGTTGCCGGTAAGGGGCCAGCGTGGCGAGGGTCCAGTCGTTGACCTCAGCTACGGTGTCCGGGTTTTCCCAATACCAACCCTGGACGATGGCCTTGGTGACCCCGGCCTGATCCATTGCGGCAATCATTTCCTCCGGAGTCGCCCACCCCTGGCGGGAAGCCCCGTCGGGGGGGACTACGAGATCGCGCCAATGAGATTCCCCACGTTCGTTGGCCCAAACGACCGGATCCGCTGCCGCCGCCGGGGGAAAAAGATGGGTATGGGCATCGAGGATCAAGGTTTTAAGGGGGGGGGGAGGGGTTCAGGAGACCGGGAGTCTAGAGGGTTCCGCGCCGCCGCTAAAGCGCCCGCTCGGGGAGAGGGGACGGTTTGGGGAACCTTGGTCTGAAGTGCTCCGCGCGCCGTTGTGAGGGGATTTCGCAAGCTCAACAGAACCCAGGGGTCCCCCCTTGGGGGGTCTGCCGCGCCCGGCCTTGTGCCCTAACATAATAGACGAAAAATGGATAGACTCCCCGCTTTGAGGTCTGCCGCGCCCGGGGGCCTTGTGCCCCTGAGTGCAATACTTTGGAAAACGGAGTGGTCGCACCGTCATCAGGAAATATACAGGCCGTTTTGGATTTTCGGTTTGGGGTCCAGTCGTTCCCAACGTTCGCGGAATTCCCGTTCGTTGGTCGCAAAGAGGGGGCTGATTTCCAGCGAAAAATCTTCCTCTTTCGTGGCGGCGGGGAGCTCGACTCCGACGGCACTCAACCAGCGGAGAAACTGTGCCACCTGGTCGCGGCGGCAGCTCTCGGCGGAGTCCACCCCGGTGGCATTTTTGACCGGACTGAATTCTTCCTCGCGCCGGGTTTCCAGAATCAAAGGGTTTTGGGCCAGCGGGAGAGCATCAAAAATGAACTTTTCGAACTTGAAGGCATTCGGTTCGGAGGGTTCGACCTTTGCTCCGTTTTCGTCGACGTAGGGGACCTTTTTATGGGCTTGGTGAAAAGGCAGATCGCCGGAGTTGGCCATTCGGTTGGCGAAGTCGCGGTCGATCAAGTGAATGGCAATACTGCCCGCGGTGAATACCAGATTCCCCCCGGTATCGGTTTTTTGGGCCAGTTCCTCCGGCATATCGCTGTATTCGACAACTTGGATTTTTCCATCCTTGCGGCAGAAATTTCCCACTTTTTCCTCGGGCGAGCGCTTGGGGATCATGCGGCTGGACATCTCGCTGCCGGTTTGCTGGTGAAAACCGATAAAGGCCGGATCGATGACCGCGACCAAGGGATTGTCCACTTGAAAATAGCTGAGGATTTCGATGCCCCGTTTTTCCATCTCGGCCAGTGCCCCGTTACGGGCCAGCGCCTTGAAGGAGCCTCCGTGCCCGTCGGGGGAGAGGGCGAGAGCGTTTTTTTCGGCCAATAACAATTTCCCCTTCTCATCGACCGCTGGCATACGGCCCTGCCGGAAGAAGAAGACATCGTTGCGGTCCAGTCCGAAGAAGTGGTTTTCGGCGAAAAACTTCTCTGTCTCCTCATGGTTCAGGTCACTGGTCATGATAAACCACGGCAGGCGGGTTTCGTAGCGTTGGGAAGCCGCTTGGATTTTTTCCGCAAAGACCTGAAAAAGGGTTTTTTTGCTGACCGGGGTAACCGGGTAAGTGCCTTTGGGGCCATCGTATCCGAGTCGGGTCCCCTGCCCGCCGGCGACGGTGAAACAGGCCACCTTCCCACCTCGCAACAAAGCCTCGCCGTCAGCCCGGGCCTTTTCCCAAGCCTCTTCGTCGCCCCCGTTCTCGGGAACCCTAATCGAGGGGGCGGGTTCGAGGTCGTCGGCGGAGAGGCTGGCATCCTCTTCTTTTTGCAGATGGGTTTGGATGAGTTTATTGATCTCTTCCAAATCTATCTCCCGACAGTTCTCCAAAAGCTCGGCCTGTTCGTTTTCCGGGAGTTCTCCGATAAAGCGAAAAACGTGTTCCTGCCCATACCGGGCAAAGGTCTGTTGCATTTCCTGAAGTGAGCTCATGGTTTCCAGCTTGAGGTTTTCTAATCCGGTGGGCAAACGGAAAACGTAAAGGAAGATTGCCTGGCGGGGGAAATTTTGTCAAAAGAGGGATATGGGAACGAAGATATTCATTCGATTTTTGGCCGTGTTTTACCTCTGCGTCTTTGTCGGATTGGGTATTTTGTTTTTCAATTTCCTCGGGCAAAACTACCGTGAGATGGAATCGTTGCGCGCTCGCGAGGCGCATCTGGAACGAATGGTGGAGTTGCGGGAACAGGAACTGGAGAGGAAAACCGAAACCGCCCAACGCCTGCGGGAGGATCCGGAATACCTCGAACGGGTCATCCGCCAGCAACTCGGCTACATCGGGCCCGGCGAGTTCCTCTTCCGCTTCGAAGAGGATGACGAGTTTTTCCGGTTTTAGGTTGTCCGCGGAGTGGGTGCGTTTCTGGGAGGGCGAGGGTCTCTCCGAGCTCGATTGGTCAGGTTGGGATGCGGGTTCTTTGCGGGCGTTTATTCCCCAGGCGGGTGCGGTCTGGGAGCGATTGGTGGGTTGTCGCGCGAAGGCTCAGAGGGACCTTCGCCATAACGGAAGAGTGGCTTCGTTTCTAAGAGTGGTAGGGTCTCTCGGAGCACGATTAATAAAATAGAGGTGCGGGTTGTTGGGGGGGGTGTATTGCCGAGGCGGGTGGGG
>JAIUMY010000165.1 GCA_022565335.1 Opitutales bacterium | reverse complement strand
GTCCTCCATAGCTCGAAGAGCGACGGATGGAAGCGCCCGAGCGAATCGGCCGGAAATTCGCGAGCATCCAAAAATCTCCCCCGACGGTGCCAATATCCCCCAAACCGCCAGGGCTTCCCCGCCGGTGGATCGGGCGATGAATCAGCCCGACTACGTAAACAGCCGTCCAAGGACCAGCAGGCAAGCGAGCAAACTAGGCTCATCGCCCTCGGCCCTTCGCCTTCCACCACCATCAATGTGAAAGAACTCTCTTTAAAAAATTCGGCGAAGGGGGTTCAGCCAGGCGGTTCAGAAAATGAACATCCCAATTCTTACCGTCCTTCGAAGCAATTTGTTGGGCCGAACAATTGTCGGCGGGAAAGGAAAGAACGCCCGGCAGTTGAAGAAGAGCGCAAACCAACTCCCGGATGAAAATACCATGACTCACCATAAGTACCGAGGTATAACCTTCCCGGTGAAGTTGTTCGACCCGTTCCTTGGCATCGTATAGCCGGCTGCGTTGTTCCTCCGGCTTTTCCGACAACGTTGCGGCGGGTTTGATACGACGATCATCAAAAAACGTAAAGCGATCAGGGAGATCGGAGGGAATCTCCGCAGGTTCATGGGGCCATGCCGCGGCTCTCGGCTCATGGGTTGTCTGCCAGCGCATCTCCGTAATCTCGGGCCAAACCTCAGCCTCCTGATGGGTTTTTTCCAAATAAGGAGCAATCGTTTCCAAAGCACGGGTCAAAGGACTGACGATGATTTTATCAAAAACCTCGGACTCCAGGGCACGAGCCAATTCCTGGGCTTGTTTCCGGCCGATTGCGGATAAGGAATCCGATTCAAGAAGCGAATAATTTCCGGTGGAGTTGCCCATTGATTGGGCATGACGAATAAGGGTAAGTTTCATAAATGCGTCCCCCCAGCCTTTGAATTTCGAGTGCTCTGGTCAAGTGCAACCCGCAGATAACGGGGAAAACAGCGGGAAGCAACGGAAGATTCAAACTTTGGAAGATCGGAGAATTGGAGTGGTGGAGTAAGGAAGTTGTTAAACCTTTATACTCCAATAAAGTCCGAAGGCACATCTGGCAGTGGCTGACCAAGCGCCCGGAACATTTCAAGAAAGTATTCAGTAAAGACTTTCCACCCCCGGAGAACCTGTGCCTGATGACGACGCTTACCGGTCCATCGAAAGACAACCTTGCCCGGTTGAAATCCTTGCGAGAGGCACCGGGGGCAATGAAAGGACTGTCTATCGAACCATTATGGGAACGCATCCCGGCAGACCAGTTGGATCTGACCGGGATTGATTGGGTTATTGTCGGGGGTGAATCCGGCCACAAAGATGCTCGCCCCTTTGATCTGGCCAGGGCGCGGGAAATTCGGAACCATTGTCAAAAGAACAGTGTTGCCTTCTTCCTCAAGCAACTCGGTCGAAACCAGGTGGACAAGGGGAAGCCAATAAAATTACGGGATGGCCATGGCGGAGACTGGGATGAGTGGCCTGGGGACCTGAAGATCAGAGAATTCCCCCAAGCCTTCCACGAGCACCGGAAAGGGAAACTGCAATTCCTTGACGGACAAACCAAAGAGCGACCAGCACCGGGTAAAAAGAAACCCAAAAAAGAGGCAGTTGCCACCCTGGCCTTGCTTCGTTGCGTCGCCTCCTCCCTGATGCCCTCTAAAAGAACTTGTTTAAATTATGCTACTTGATTTCGTAATCAAGTAGCCCTATATTCACAAAATGCCAAAATTAAACGAGACCGATTTCGAGAAGGGCGTCGCGAACAGACTCGTCGACCTGCTGGGCATTACTCAGGTAAAAACCGTTTCAGAACCCACCTCGAAAACGCCCCACCCCTGCGATTTCCTTGCCACGGCAGGAAACTTCCTCTTTGTGGTTGAATGCAAACAAAGGGGTGATGCCGCCACCATTGGTCAGGCCATTAGAAACGTTTTAGCGGCCACCGAAGAGTTCAAAAAGAAACACCCGATCCCTCTCGTCGTCGTGCCCTACATGGGCGAGGTCGGACGACGCTTGTGCGAAGAAGCCAAAGTCTCCTGGCTGGACTTGTCGGGAAATGCCTCCCTCACAGGCCGTCCGGGATTGCGCATTCAGATTGAAGGCAAACCCAATCAGTTTAAAACCCCCGGTCGTCCGCAAAATCTGTTCGCCCCCAAGAGTTCCCGCATTGCCCGTAGCCTCCTCTTGGACCCGGGGCACACCTTCAGCCAACGCGAGTTAGCCGAACGAAGCCGCCTCGATGAAGGGTTCACCAGCCGGATCGTCCGGGCCATGGAGGAACGCGAACTCGTCCGCAGAAACAACTCGGGAGCGGTGAGCGTGATTGATCCGGAGATGATGCTGGCCGCTTGGCGGGAAACCTACAACTTCAACCAACACACCATCCTTCGCGGCCATGTCGCCACCCGTTCCGGAACGGAGCTTTTGCGCCATGTCGCCAAAACCATGAAGAAGCACGACGCATCCTATGCTGCGACGGGCTTGGCCGGAACATGGCTGGTCAACAAATTCGCCGGATTCCGCCTCACCGTGCTTTATCTGGATGAAAATCCCACCGACACCCTTCGCACAGACCTGGGATTCCGGGAAGAAACACGCGGAGCAAACCTCTGGCTGGTCCGGCCCAACGACGCGGGCGTATTTCATGGCGCAAGGGAAGTTGACTCCATTCGCTGCGTCCACCCGGTCCAACTCTACCTCGACTTGAAAAATCATCCCGAACGAGCAACCGAAGCAGCGGAATCACTCAAGCCGCACCTTTTCAAACCGGAGGCCGTGCATGGATAAACCCACCACTGCAAGCGGCTACGAGCCCGAAATGGTCGCGCTCGTGCGCAAGACCTGTTTATAACCTGGCAACGAAACTGGGCGATGTGATGGACGAAATCGTCATAATCGGCGGTCTCGTACCTTCGCTTCTCATCGACCAAAACAATCTGCCCTCAGATACCGATCCCCACGCGGGCACCATTGATCTCGACCTTGGCCTGACGTTCGCTCTGGTTACCGAGGAACGCTACGAAGCGATAACGTAGAGGCTCACTCGTGCCGGATTTACACCGGACCGAAACGAGGAAGGCCAACCCATCCGCCAACGCTGGCGGATTAACGAGCCACCGGTCACCGTCGATTTTCTCATCGAACCACAACCCGCCGATGCCTCCCAAGGCGGAAAGCTTTTTTCCATCACCCGGGATTGGGCGGCGATCATCGCGCCCGGTCTGCACCTCGCCTTTCAAGATTTCAAGGTCATTGCACTGGATGAAGAAACGATTTTCGGTGAACGCGCAAAGCGGGACATCCGGGTATGCGACGCCGGGGCCTCCCCGCCGCGGATCGGGCGATGAATCAGCCCGACTACGCAAACAGCCGTCCAAAGATCACCGCGTGGTTGTTCAAGGTTCGCACTTTTCCGCCCCAACGGGGCAAAAGAACAAAGGCCGGGGCAACGCCCCGGTGTTGGCATAACAAGAAAAACCCGAGCCCTGTAAGGGCGGCATTGGGCCC
>JAIUMY010000164.1 GCA_022565335.1 Opitutales bacterium | reverse complement strand
TCGGTTTTTCTATCGCTTTCATGGTTTGGGTGTCAACCTATACTAGGACAAGACAAGACGGAAGGTTCAGGACATGGGTAACACTTTGGCGTGGCAGGGTGACAATTTGGTGCCAAGGTTTATGGGAACGGTCTTTGCCGTGGACATGTCAGGAGCTTGCGTGAATGATTGGCGTATACGGTTTTATGGAGAATGAAGTGATAGAGGCTCAAGAAAAGGGATCTGCCTCTCCGGGGTCTCTGCCGGGGGGGATTCTCGGCTTGCTCTTTTTGGTTCTCCTGGGGGGAGGGTTGTTTACGGCAGGGTTGTCGGTGGGGTGGTATTGGCAGGCGGTCGATATCGGGGAGGTTAGGCAGGCGGTAGAGGCCTCGGAGGATGCGGCGGAGGCTGCGGTCAAGCGGAGGCTGGGGATGGATCAGCCCAGGGTGGCGAATTTGTTGGTGCAGGGGCTCGAATTGGCGGGGGCAGAGGTTCCCGTCGAAGTGAAGGCGGAGATCTATCGTCGGGACCGGCAGCCGCGCCGGGGGCTGGAGACGAATTTTGGGTTTTTGGCGGGCCTGCCGGAATCGTTCTCGGCGGCGGTAAAGGAAAGCCAAGGGAACGAGGTGCTTTCAGAGGAGGATGAAGAAGAGGAGGACGAAAGGAGGCTGGAGGTAATCGAAGTGGAGGCTTCTCTGGGGGCCGAGGGGTTTCTCCTGTTGTTTTTGCGGGAGGAAAACCGCCGGGCAATGTGGTCTTGGCTCGAAGAGCAGGAGGGCGGGGACCTTGAATGGTTGGCGGCGCACCGGGGGATTCGGAATACGCGGCATTTTATTCCGATGGGAGAACCCGGCGGGCAACCGTTGGAGGCGATTGCCTTGGCCACGGTGGTGATGCTGGAGGAGGAAGCGTTTCGTCCTTCCCTGCAAAGGGAAATCGTAACGACCGCGCAGGCGGCGGTGCTGGAGCGGGACTTGGGGGAAATGGAGGAAATTTATCTCGATCTCTTTACCTTTGCGGCCCGCTTTGGGTGGGAAGAACTGAAAGTAATCGCCGGGACCTGGGAGAGCCGGGAGGCGCTTAGGCGGACGGCGCATTTGCTTCGGGGGGCGGGGCAATACCGGGACTTGCTGGCGGCGGGGTTTGTGTGGAGCGGGGACAGCGGTCGCTTGGCGAGGTTTTTGGCGGGCGCGCCGGGGGAGCACGGGGTTGATTCGCTGCGGCGGGGGCTGCGGGAAGGGCCTGAAGTTTTGCAATGGATGGCGCAACAGGAGAAATTGCTCGTTGACCGACCGTGGTTTTTTCCCGGTCGGGTGGTCCACTATGCCCGGCAAATTGGGGTAGGGGACTTTTTTGTCCTGCGCTACGGTTTGCTTTTGGTTGGCATGATGAGCCTGGTGGCGGCGTTTAATTTGGTCTATGGCCGGGATGAACCTTTGCCTTTGCGGGGGCGTTGGGTATTTTTCTGGTTGCGGGCGATTCTTCTTGGGGTTCCCTTTACCTTGGGGATATTTTTAATTTCCGAACCCTTTCTCTTTCCGGATGGTCTACAGAATCCCTTTCAAATTCAATTCTTCCTGGAAGCGCCGCCGCCGGAGGCGGGTTCCGAAGAAACATTCCTTGGTTTGCGTATGAATGAAATTACCTACTTATCTCTCCTCATCTTTTTCGTCATGCAGGTGGTGGTTTACATCATTTGCCTGATCAAGCTGGCCGAAGTGCGACGTCAGGGTCTGGACAGTCCGACGAAGTTACAGTTGTTGGAAAACGAGGAAAACCTTTTCGACACCGGTTTGTATCTAGGTCTTGCCGGGACGGTGGGGTCCTTGATTTTTCTGGCCCTGGGCATTGTGGAGCCCTCTTTAATGGCGGCGTATGCTTCGACGTTGTTCGGGATCGTTTTTGTAGCGATTCTGAAGATTTTCCATGTGCGGCCATTCAAGCGGCGTTTGATTCTGGAGAGCCGCAAAGCACCGTTGGGGTGAGTTATGCCACGTACGCTTTTATTGGTTATCTGTGATTTTCTGCTTCTGAGTCTTTTGGCCTTGGTGCGCTTTGACCAGGTGGAAAGTTCGCAGGCCGGCTCCGGTGGTGGGGATGAAACGGTGGCTTTGCAGCAGAGTGTCGGGGTGGAAACCGATTTGATGGAAATTCTCCAGCTATCGTTGGAATTGGAGGAGGCTTCGCGGGGAAGTGTGGAGGAGGAACTCCGGGAAACCCGGGAGGAGTTGCAGGAGCGGGAGCGCTTGTTGGCGGAGCGGGAGGAGAATATTGCCCGCTTGGCGCAGGAAATGGCGCAACGGGAAGAAACTTTGCAAGAGCGGGACCAGGCGATTGCCGAGCGGGATCAGTCTTTGGAGGAAATTCAATCCACTTTGCAGCGTACCGAGGAGCAACTGAGTCAGGAAGCCCGGCGGGCCACCGAGGGCTTGGAGCGGGCCGAGCGTTTGGAGGAGCGTTTGGAGGAACGGATGCAGGAGGAAAGGCGCTTGCGTGATTCCCTGGGCGAAACCAGACAGATCGCCGATGTTCGGGAGGAACAGTTGCGGCAGGCGCAGGCGGAATTGGAGGAAAAGCTCTCGGCTTTGGCGCAGACCGAAACTTTGCTGGCCGAAATGGAAGACCGGCAGCGGAGCATGGAGGAGGAAAGTCGCGAATTGGCGGAGCGGTTGAATCTGACCGAAAGGGAGAAGCAGCTTATCGAGGAAAATCTCGAAGCCGCCCGTTCGGAGGTATCGATTGTCCGGCAGGAGAAGGAACGTATTCATGAGCAGGCGACAGAGTTGGCGCGCGGCGTGGGAGCCTTGGCGGAACAGTCGGAGGAGTTGGCCCGGGAAATCCGGTCCACCCGACGCTCGGATCCGATTTCGCCGAACCGGATTTTCCGCAATTACCAGGAGAGTCGTTTGGAGACCAGTTTTTCGGCGTTCCGGGAGGCGGTTTTGTTCTCCGGGGACCGTGAGCGCGATACCAGTACGGTCAAGGTAACCGATGGCCAACGGGTTTACACCCTGCTGCATATCAATGATGTTCCCATGAGCTTCCGTGACTCGGGTCCGCACTGGCGGAATTTCCAGGGAACGATCAGTCGCGGGGGGGAGAATTACTCGCCGGAGCAAATTTTGTTTTCCGATGCCGACCCGCGGATCCTGCTGGCTCAGGTGGAATTTGCCGAGAGTGAGCGTTTGGGCGGACGCATTTATGCGCTGGCCGAGGACCCTTTTGCCTTTGATGATGCGGTTATTGTCTCCAGCGATGGGGAAGCGTACGGAGAGGTGGCCATGGTACTGGATCCCGAGCATCCAAATTATGTGAAGGTGGATCGTCGGGAAATCCGGTTTTTGCGGGGAGATTTTTCGCCGAGCACCGGTGATTTGGTGTTCAGTCGGCGCGATGAGTTGATTGGAATCATGGTCAACCGGAACTATTGTTTGGTCTTGGAGAATTTCCTCCATTCCAGCTCTATTCCCCTGGGCGGCCAGGCTTCGTCGGAGGAAATCTTCGAGGCGGTTTCGGCGGCCTCGCGGCAATTGCGGAATGTGCCGGGGGCAGTGCGGAACTGAGGCGGTTGACTCGCATTCGATGGACGAAGGGGAGTCGGGAGCCAGGGGGCAGATTTCGTGTCAATATGTTAAGAGACTCAGTACTCTTGATTCCAGTGAAGTAAAGGTGACACCGATGGAATCTTTGAGGTTGATTGAAGGCGCAGGCATTTTATTAGTCCCAGAGGGACGGCAAGAGGATAGCCGTGGATGAAAATCCACGGAATAGGCATCAC
>JAIUMY010000163.1 GCA_022565335.1 Opitutales bacterium | reverse complement strand
GTTCCGCGCAGCCGCTAAAGCGGCCGCGCGGTGTGGTGGGGCGTGCTTTACGTCCCTGGCTGGCAGCCCTCCGCGCAGGGACACAAGGTCCCCGCTTGGCGCAAAAAGCGACCGGGGGCCTTTATGTCCCTGCGCGCAATGCTTCGGAAAACGGAAATGTCGCCCCTTTTCGCCAGCGCGCGGGGACTTTATGTCCCTGCGCGCAACACTCCTAAGGCCTCGGAAACACCTTAGTCTCACATTAGTAATCAGAAGTTTGACCAGCGTTTCTTGCGATCCCCCCGCCCCAACGGGGCAACATAACAAAGCCCGTGGGCAAAGCCCCGGGTATTCCGTCCCGAATCTTCAAGCCCTGTAGGGGCGATATCTTCCGGCCCACTCACAAGCCAACAGAGAGTTCCGGTGACAAGGTGACACGAAAGCTGCAACCGGAGAACAACCCCTGCCCCAAAAAGGAACAGAAGAGTGCAACCAAAGACAGTTACAAAAAAAGGGTATTTGGCGTCAACAACAGAGACCATGGCCACTTTTTATTGAGATTGAATCCCGTTTCTAAAGAAAAACCCTACTCCTCATCATTTGCCCTTGGTCAAGAAACGCTTTTGCCCTACGACTATTATAGTGCCTGCAATGAAAACCCTCACCACATATACCCTGCTGTTTGCCTGGCTTTGCGCACAGGGGGTTCTGTGGGATATCGCACAGGCCGTGGTGTGGGGAAAAATGTTTGTGGAGTACACCCAAACGGAATCGTTGGGCGACTCCCTGCGTTTAACCTTTGACGCCGAACGCCCCTGTCATCTCTGCCTCAGCTTGCAGGAGATTCGACAGAAACAAAACTCTTTTCCGGAGTCGGAAAACGAATGGGAAAGGGACGGCCATCGCTTGCTTTTAGGCTTACCGGCAGTGACCCATTGGCATCCTAACCCTTCCCTGGGCAGGCCCCTGACCATTGATCTTGCGGTGGGGCAGGATATTCTGACCATGACCGACCTGCCTCCACCTCGAATCCACCGGGGTTGATTTCCGGTTGGGGGAGGCTTGTACCCAAACCCAGGGAGCTTTGGACTCCGAAAACCTGCTGCGGCCAACATGGCCAGCAAACGGGACCCATTTACCGAAAGGAAACAACCTCCCAGACAATCTCTGTATCGGTTTATCAAACACCCTTTCCTGATCACCTTCGGAAAGGGTTACCATTCCTTGCCAGGAAAGGGCTCTCCCCTTTCCGCTATTCCCAATTATCAATGAAAACGATTTCTTTATCTTCCACACTCCTTCTTTTCACCAGCGTCTCTCTTTTAGCGGGAGGACCAATCTTTGAACTCAACCCGGTGCGCGTCACGGGGACCGCAATCAGTGCCGATGAAACGCACTCCGGCCGCGTTTTGGCCCTCTCCAAACCGGTTGACCTGGCGGAGGTTCTTTCCCGTGAATCCAGCAGTTTCACCCATGTGCGCAAAGGTCCCGTCGCGGGGGACTTTCTTCTGCGGGGATTGGGCAAAGACAATATTGAGGTAACACTCGATGGTTCCCAAATCCAGGGAGCCTGCCCCAATCGCATGGATCCTCCGGCTTTCCATGTCAGCTCCCAACAGATCCGCCGGGTGACCGTCCGGACCGGTCCCTTTGATGTCGAAAGCGGTTCCTCCATCGGTGGATCGGTGCGGGTTGAAACCGGCCTTAACCCCGCTGCCCCGGCGTTCCAAACAACCTTTTTTGCCGGGCAGTTCGATTCCTTTGGCGGGGGAGCGCAAGGGCAATTCAGAGGAGATGACTTTAGCCTGGGAGGGGGTGCTTTCTATCAGGAAGGCGGAGTCTACAAGGACGGGGCCGGAAACCATTTCACCGATGCCCCCCAAGGCAATAACGCCTACCGTCCGGGGGTTTCCAGCGGCAAGGCTTTTGCAATCTGGAATGCCACCGCTTTGGCCGAAGTTCCCTTGCCCAACGGGGTGCTCGATCTTTCGGTCGGCTACAACGATGCCCGGGATGTGCTGTATCCAGGCCTGCGTATGGATGGTATTAAGGATGTTTCCTGGCGGGGACGGCTGGCCTACCGCCATACCCAAGCGGTCCCCTGGGCCGATGAATGGGTGCTGCGGGTTTCGGGCAGCCGGGTCGAACACGATATGACCGATACCTTTCGTATGAGTTCGCAAATGAACCCTGTGTTTGCCCAACGGGGCTTCATGATGCGCACCGAGGCCGAAACCCAGGTGGGCGAAGTGGCCCTCACGGCAGACAGGAAGGTCGCCAACTGGGACCTTCGCTATGGCACCGACTATCGGGAAATCCGGTGGCATGCCGATAATATCATCATGATGCAGACCAATGATTTTCTCCCGGACACTCTCCTCCGCCGCGGGGGCCTATGGGCCAGTGGGTTTCAATCCTTCGGAGACTGGGATCTTGAAGTGGCCGGTCGTTTGGATGTCGGCACCAGCCGGGCCCGACGGGACATTTCCTTCCTTCAGGAAGTTCAAGACACCAGCACCAACCGCCAAACGGATATTCTGCCCGCCGGATACCTGCTGGTGGGACACGCCCTTGACACCAACCATCGTTTGGAAGTGGGCCTCGGCCATGGAAACCGCCAACCCACCGGCCAGGAGCGTTACATGCAACTGAATCACCCCAATTCTATGATGGCCAATCGGCTCGGTAATCCCGATGTAAATCCAGTTCGCAGCACCGAAATCCGGCTTTCACTGGAAGGGGAAAAAGAAGCCGTATCCTACCGGGCCGCCGTTTTTCATTCCTGGTTAACCGATTACATCTATCCAGTGGGCCGCCCCAACCCTGACTTGGCGCAGGGGAACACCAACACCTTCGACAATATTGATGCCCGGCTCTATGGATTGGAATTATCGGGGGCGATCGATTGGAGTGCCTACCTCCGGTCCGAAGCCGGAATCAGTTGGCAGGAAGGTCGTAAATCCAGCTTAGCCAGGGGCATGACCGATCGGGTTTTGGGTGAGATCCCTCCCCTGCAAGGGCGATTGGCCTCGAGCCTTCGCCACGAAACCCTGGGCTTAATGGTCGAAGGCCTTTGGGCCGACAGCCAATCGCGCATTGATGAAGAGATCGGCGAGCAACGCATCAGTGGTTGGGTAACGATGAATGTCCAAGCCCAATGGCAGCTATCCGAGACTCTCCTGCTAAGCGGAGGAATCGACAATGTCTTAGACCGGGAATATGCCACCAACAACGCCTTCGTCCGGGACCCCTTCACCGCCGGCGTCGTGGTCAATGAGCCCGGCCGTTTTGCCTACCTCCGAGCCACGGTAGAATTTTAAGAAAAGGATACGGAATAAAGTACCGCAAGACCACAGCCATTCCATAGGCTAAAAAAAGAAAAATGGTTGGCTTGGTGCGATTGGGTCTTTTTCAAAGAGATCAAACAGACCATGCCAGTATGCGGCTTCCCCGGGCATTCCAGGCAGGCGATCCGCTGCCAGCTTGGAATGCCTTACTTATGCACCTACCTCTGCGTCTTCAAACTTGGCGGAGCAGTTCGTGGCACAGATTTACCGGTATCCTAACGATGATCCGATGGGAAGGTAACCGTGAGACCCTTTTCCTATACCAAGGCAAACAAAAACTCAGAGCCAAGTCATGTCGCCCCTACAGGGCTCACCGATGGCGGGGTCCCGATTCCCGGGGCGCTGCCCCGGGCTTTGGTCTATCGCACCGGTGGTGCTGAAATGAATCCGTCCATCTCCGTCAGCAGCCTTCCAAACAGCCATCCAAAATCTCACGTTTTCG
>JAIUMY010000162.1 GCA_022565335.1 Opitutales bacterium | reverse complement strand
GCTGGTGGAAGGAAAGGCATTCTTCCTTGGTAATCCAAATCGGCTCCGTCATTTGGCCAATTCACGAAAAGCGTTCCGGTAACGGTTCATCAGACTTTCCGCTATATCCATTTTCTCCTTGAACCCCGGTCGTCCCGGAGTGACTGACAGGGAGTCGTTGGGGGCCTCGGTGAGATACAGCGTCGCGCCTTCCTCGACCCGCAACTTTTGCAGGGCTTCTTTCGGAAGCACAATACCCAGAGAGTTCCCAATTTTGCGGACTTTGGTTTCAATTGCCATGGTGAAAACATATGTTATAACACCGATTGCGTCAAGATTGTTCCGTAGCCGTCTGGAAAAACAACTAGAGCTAATGGCGGAGTGGTGGAGTGGCGGAGTGGTGGAGTGGTGGAGTTGTGGAGAGTCCGCCGTCGCTAACGCTATGGCGTGATCTTCGCTTAACTACGAGTGGAGTCCCGACGGCGCGTCGCTTGTTTCCCTCACATTGTTCGGCGGGATTTCGCTACGCTCAATGGAAAGGAGTGGTGGGAGTGGTGGAGTCTGGGGTAGCACAGCCATCCTGGCTGTGTTGGGGCTGCCGGGAAAAACAGGCTGGAAGCTCGTGGGGGAGTGGTACCTCTCGAAAGGCAAAGATAAAAAGGGAAGTCCCGTAGGGACAATCAGAGGGTAGCCGTGGATGCCTATCCAGGGAACTTCCAGTCCCAAGCACCTGGTCTCGCAGAGCGAGACCTGAGAGGATGGGGCCAATTTTTGCCCATGGCTCCTGTGTGCGAAACACTCTACCCTCCTGCACTCGCTCTGCGAGGCTCTTTTCGGAAGGGGCACCAACTCGTGGGTTTTACCCACGGCTACCCTCTCATCGTCCCTTGGGGACTGAAACAGCCAACTTCAGGCGGATGTCAAAAAATCTTTGCCGCCCCGACGTCACGCCCGCTTGCTAATCCAAAGGAATCGGGATAAGGTTTGGGTGTGATGTTAAAACTTCCACTTTTCCCGGTCATGGCATTAACCTTCTTTGGAGGTTTTTCCATGACCGCCTGGGCGGAGGAAGCGGAATCGAATGAGGTGGTGCAACGGTTGGCGGGTCTCGAATTCAGGTCTTATGTCGAATTTTCGAATGAGGCTCTGTTTTCGCTGTACGACCCTTTATTGCAGCGCTCTGTCTGGATGACTTCGGATGTTCCCGTGCAGGGGTTGCGGGTGGTTTCGTTCGATCGGGAAAACGAAGAATTGGTGGTGACGCTGGAAGATTTTGAGCGAACTTTGGGCTTGGCTAATGCGGCGCTCAGATTGGCCGTGGAAGAATCGGAATCCTCCTCCCCACCTCCTTCCTCGGAATCTCCCCGGACTGGCACCGATAGAGAACGACTGGTTACTTATTTGGATGAGGCCCGGGAAAAGTCGGAGCGATTTAATGACCTTTCCGAACAAATGATCTTGTCCCTGCGGAACTTTCGCGCGCTATCACGGGAATTTTCCGATTTGGAACGCGGGGACCCTGATCATCGTATGCTCTCCGGTTTAAAGGTTCAGTTAGGGCGGGAAATGGACGAAATTCGTGGTTTGATGCGGGAGGAATTTCTCCGCATGGTTGATGATGGTACGATTGCCAATGTTTCGGAGCGGGATCGTATGTTGTTTCCCGGGCATATGCAGAGTGTGCTCTTCGCCGAGGAAAATAGAAGGTAATTATTTTTCATTCCCTTGACCCGGGACGCGGAAAAAACTGTACGGTAATTTCCTTCGTTTCCTTATCGGGGGAGAAGGTGAATCGGCCCTTGTAAGTAAGTGGGGTTGATTTTGCCCGGGCGACGATTTCATATTTGGCCTTTATGGCCTGGCAACTTTCTTCATCGATATCCTGATGAATGAAAAGGTGCAAAGCGTTGGGCGGGTCGTCGGCAAATTGGATGAGGACTTCCGAATCCTCAATAAAAACCAAATCGTCATAAGCGTAGGTAACTTCTTTACCAACATCTTTGGCAATATCGTCAACCAGGTAGAGAGGGCGTAATCCATTTGTCGAAGTCATGTATCATGTTAAAGCATAAAGAAGACCGGATTGGGCTTGGTTTTCATCTTTTAAGCAATGAATGGAAAAATAAATATTAGATGCGTGGTGCATAAGAAAAAACACTAGTTCAGCGGAATGATAGTTAACGGTCCGGAAGCTAACAAAATGGCTCGTAGTATGCTGTTCGCTAACCACCAGTGCTTTTCAAAAATTCGCAAAAGCACATCATAATACAACCCATTACCAACAAAAAACATGTCTCAGGAAAATGTTGAAAAATTGCTCCTCGCCGGGGGTGCTGATAAGCATCTTCGCGCTAAATACAATGTCGTCAAAAACAAGGAAGAGTTTGTATCCATGGCCGCGGCCGATGGGTACGATTTTACCTTGGAGGAACTTGACGCCGTTTTGAAAGAAGAAGGGCTAACCTTTGAATCCACCGGAAATCCTCCTTTTCGTGCGATCTGGTTGCGCTAACCCGTTTTTGCCTGGCAGAACCTTGGCCGGGGGCGGGTGGGACCAGATTGGTCCATTCGCCCTTTCTTCCCGGAAAAGGCCTCCCGGAAACAACTCTATAAACTGCGGTCAAATTCGTTCCAACAAGCGAATCCGGCCCGCTTTATGCAGCATTTTCTTTTTATGAAAACCTACCAAACCAAATACGGAGAACTGAAGGATATCACCACCGCACTGAGTTACCCCAACGGGGCCCTTAAATCCTGTATGGTGAATCAGGAAAATTGTCTGCAAACCCCGGTTGGGGAAATCATCCCGCAATATCGTTCGGCTGAATTTGGGGAACGCCAAAAGAAGCATCGCAGCTCGCTCGATTTTTTTGCTGATGGTCAGCTCAAGAGCGCGGCCCTGGATCGTGCGACTCCCATTGCCACCCCCATTGGGCCAGTGAAGGCGGAGCTGGTTACTTTTTATCAAGACGGCAGTGTCAACCGGGTTTTTCCGCTCAACGGGCTGATTGATGGCTATTGGTCGGAGACCAATGAACGCGATATGGCCGAGGTGATGGAAGTGAACCTGCCCAATGGACGGATTCGGGCCAAAGTTATCGGCCTGCATTTTTATCCAAATGGCACGATAAAGTCGGTAACTCTCTGGCCGGGGGAGGTTGTCGAATTGGAAACACCCTTGGGCCCATTCCGTTGTCGGGCGGGGGTGGCATTCTATGAAGATGGTTCCGTGCGCTCGGTAGAACCCGCTAAGCCAGTGGAGTTGCCAACGCCTATCGGATTGATCAAAGCCTACGATCCGGAGATTATTGGCATGCACGCGGACCAAAACTCCGTGCAATTCAGTCCTGCGGGGTTACTGACCGCCGTGACCACGATTCACACCGGGCTCCAGGTGGAAACCCCTTTGGGTGAGAAAATTGGTATCGAACCCTACGAAATCGAGTCCTACATCGATCCCTCCCAGCTTTCCACGGTTCCTATGAAGATCGGCTTCAGTGAGGATCGGGTTTTTGTAAAAGCCCGGGAGACCTATGATTTTGCTTTGGGCGAATGTCAGTTTAGCCCTTTTGAACGGGAACGGGTGTTGCAAGCGACTTGTAAGGATTGTCCCGATGATGAAACCTGCTGCCAAAACGGCGGCCCCGGGGTGGGAGATAGCGGTACCTGTTGTGGTGGTGGCGGCTGCGGAGGGTGAGGGTATGGATTTGTGGAGTGGTGAAGTGGGGGAGTAGTGGATTGGGGGAGAGGGTTTGTTACCTACTCGCCGCAACGGAACCATTGCTTCGCATGGTCCGATCTCCAACCT
>JAIUMY010000161.1 GCA_022565335.1 Opitutales bacterium | reverse complement strand
GCGCTGCCGTCACCTCTGCTGTGCAGGCGTTCTTCGCCAATGAGGCGATGATCGGCGAGCGCCTGTCCTTCTCGCGCCTCTCGGAGGCTATATCCGCAGCACCCGGCGAGCAGTCGCACGTATTGATCGAGCCCGGGCGCGACGTGATCCCTGGGCGCGATCGCCTGCTTGTCCCCGGCTCTATCACATGGGTGGCGTGATGAGTGCGACGCCGCGCCCCTGGGAGTTGGTGCTCGACGAGCTCCTCTCATACCTGCCACCCGGCTTCGCCTGGCCGCGCGACCACGATAGCTACCTCGCCGCCATTCTGGAGCCGTTGGCACGGGGCATTGCGCGCCTCGAAGACGAGGCTTTTGAGCGGCGGCAGACCGAGGTGACCCCGGCGACCGCAATCCAGTGCCTGGAAGATTACGAGCGGATCCTCGGCCCTCATCCATGCCGGCCGGACGGATTTGCCGATACCCTCGAACAACGACAGTTACTGGCATCGGCTCGGTGGACTGAATTCGGCGGGGCGTCACCGGGTTATTTCGTGCAGCTGGCCGCCGCGCGCGGCGTGGCTATCTCGATCGAGGAATTCAGTCCGTTCCGGGCTGGCGAGAGCGAGTGCGGCGAGAGCTTCTCGATGCCGGTCGAGTGGCGCTATCCGGAAGGTGCTCTTCTCGCTACCGAGGAGGGTGCACTGATCGTCACCGAGGACGGTGAGCCTATCGCCACAGAACCGTTGATCCTTCTCCCGCCGCGCTGGCAGATCGGTGAAGCGCGGATCATGGATTACTGGCGCGTCGCGTTCGGGCCGACAGTGATCTCATGGGCCCGCAACAGCGAGGCGCGCTGCGGCGACACGCCTCACGCGGATTGGGAGCGGCAGTCCGAGGTGGAGTGCGCGATTTCAACCCGCAGGCCCGCTCAGACAATACCCGTATTTGATTACTCCGCCCATGCATGGCAGCCGCCGCGCCCGCTGCTCGGGGCCACATGAGAGGTGCATTATGAAACCCTGGCCGCCCTTTGGCACCCCAGATGGAACGCCCTGGCAGAACGGAAATCCCTCTACCGGGCAACGCGGATCGATCATCGATGCGCGCGCGATCGATCACCCCCAGACCGAGATCGCCAACGCCATCATCGCGCTCGGCCTGACGCCTGATGCAAACAATCTCCAGCAGCTCGGCCAGGCCATTCAAAACGCCATAGCAGCTGCGACAGGCGGTGGGGATGTCTCTCAGTTCGTCACGATGGCGACCGCGCGCGCCAGGCTACAGATCTACCCAGAGGTGATGACTGCCGACGGGCGGCTGACGATCACGTCGCCCTCTTCCGGCACGCTGTTCGTTTCGCCGACAGGCGCCATTCGACATCGTGGCATCTTCGATGTCGAGATGAGTGCAATCGACGAGATTGATCGGACATTCGCGATGCTGCCGAGCAAGGTCGCTCATATCAGGTGGTCCCCATCAAGCGGACTCCAACGGCTGTATCTCGACGACGAGGCCTACAACCCGTCCGGTCTGCCTGAGGCCGATCTGGCGTTTGACAGCGGCTATGACCGCGCCCTGCTCGCGCGGGCGACGACGGACAGCAGCGCCAACGTCACAATCACGTCGCTGTCCAACCTGCCCAGGCTGGCCCAAAGGGTGTCGCGCGCCCCAGCCCTGGGCGACGGGGGTTCGTCTTCTTCGAGCGGGCCGACGCCAGTTCACGATATCGGGTGGGGGCGGACACCCTTCGCGATGATCGAGGGACTATCGCCGCCAGGCGGCGGCCGCGACACCGACCTGACCGTGCGCATCTCTTCCCGCTCGCGGTACGCAATCTCCGTTTACTCGTGGGCGTGGCAGGACGGAGGGCCTCCGCACGCGTCCTACGGCTATGACATGCAGCTCCTGGCGGTGTGATGATGGGTGAGCTTCCTCCCGTCCCGATCGACGAACTGACTGAAGCGACCCTACCCGAACAAGGTCAGGAGATTATCGGCCAGTTCGGCGGTGTGCCCTACCGCATCCCCAAAGCGCTGCTTGCCGCGATCGTCGAGGAGATCCTTGTCGAGCGCGGGAACCTTGTTCCATCGGCTCGCCAGATCAGTACCGGTTCCGGACTGGAAGGCGGGGGTGACCTGACAGCAGATCTCGAACTCGCCATTTCCGAGGGTGGAGTTTCGCTGGAGATGTTGGCTGATGTTCCGCCCGCCCACCTGTTGGGGAGGCCCAAGGGAGCTAACGGTGGTGCCCCTGCTAAACTTTCCTCCGAGCAAGTCTTGCCGGTTCTGGGTTCCGGCACACCTTCAGCCGAGAATTTTCTTCGTGGAGACGGAAGCTGGGCGTTTCCGTTCGCAATAACTGCAGGTTCCTCGATCGCGGCTGCGGGGACAGAGGTTCAGTTCGGCGGCGTGCCTGCCGGAGCGCGTCGAATTACAATCGGGGTGAGCGGGGTCCGGACGAACGGCACTTCGCCCTTCGTCGTACAACTAGGCGACGCTGGGGGCATCGAGACTAGCGGCTATTCAGACGGTGCGGGTTTCATCACCTCGTCGTCCCCAAGCACAACAAACTCTGCAGGCTCGGGGTTCGTTATTTGCGCGCCGCCCAGCTCGGCAGCGCTTTTTTCCGGCGTTGTTACCCTTATCAACATCGGCGGGAATGTCTGGGTCTTAAGTAGCGTCCTCGGTTCGTCGTCATCATCGGCTACGTTCGCAGCCGGCACGAAAACACTATCCGGTCCCCTTACGAGCCTCCGCCTGCGGGCGTTGAACGGCACCGATGTGTTTCAGGCAGGACAGATCAACGTGGTTTTTGATTAGGAGCTCGGGGAGGGGGCGGAATAACCCCATCAGCCGAAAAATCAGCGATTGCAACCTGTGTCTAGGTTCTCTAGATTTAATGCCATGCAAAGACGGACTTTCCTGATCGGCATGGCTGCAACTCTCTACTCGGAGACTGCCATGGCCAACATCGTCAAACGCTTTAATGGCGAGGAAAGAGCTCTTGTCGCCACGGCCCCTGCCGTTGCGAGTCTTCCGTCGTCACTCGTTATCGAGCCCGGATTTTACACATGGCAGGGCGTTACGTATGACTGCCGAGAGGAAGGGCTTTATCGTTTTTTCCTGCCGATGCAAGACACTCAGCAGCGCATCGTCTGGCAGTCGGATGTCTTTGCCCTCATGAGCGCGATTGCATGGATATGCGTCAACGGTCGCGCCGACGAGAGCCTGACGGTTGCGGAGATGCTCACGCGCGCCCGGACATCAAAGTTGCGGATGCTGTGCGGAAAACAGATAGAGTTTGCCAAGGCCATTTGCGACAGTGCCCATATCGCCATTGAGAATCGCGTCGCCCGCTCTCTCACCGCTGGCACACCCAACAACTATTACGACGGCCACGTGATGCTGGAGGCGAAGGTCGGGGGCGCGTGGACGCTTTTCGACATAGCGAACAACCAATATTACGAGAATGCGGATGGCGTGCGGGCGCTGAGAGATGTGCTGCCGCTCAGCCCTGATATTGCGCGCATTCGGCTCGCCAACAATTTCTATTCCGTCGAACCACATGCCCCCGGCCAATTTGACGCCACCATGTGGCAATCGATGACAATGACCGATCCGGATGAATTCGCCTCGGAAATCGAGCGCGTGCTGCATATCCCTGGCATTGACCGCCCCACCGGGGAAACATGGTTCAGGCTTCAGCCGGTGACTGAAAACCGAGCGGAGTGGGTTGAGAGCCTCTCAGCACTGTTTAAAGTCAAGGATCAGGAAATTTGGGACGCAACATTCTACCCCAGCTGAATGGACTGGTGATTGTACCTCGCCGATGTCCAGCTGCATCG
>JAIUMY010000160.1 GCA_022565335.1 Opitutales bacterium | reverse complement strand
TCATGAAAATTCACCGCGCCGTCGGCGTCCGTGTCGGAGAAGGTGATCGTTTGCTCCCCGCCGAGGTCCGCCGCGTGGGCAATCGCCTCGCGCAGACTGGTTTGACCGTCGGTCGCGTCAACCACATCGTTGAGCGTCGTCACAACCAGAGAAGGCGCTTCAGAAATAATCAGTGTTTCCGTGGCCGTGCCTTCATAGGTTTGTTCATTGATGGTGGCCACTACGGAATAACTGCCGACAGCGGTGGGCGCATCAGGTTCCCCGTCGTAGGTGACTTCAACCGTCAGTCCGGAGGGAACCGTGGTCGTGGTCACTTCGATCGGATCGCCGGTAAAGGTCTGGTTCAGATCGGTGATCGTCACCGTGGCCGGAGCCTTGCTGACGTTAAAGGTCAGCTCCACCGCGGAGGCCGGGTCCCAGTCATCGTCGCCGCCCTGGGTGGCGGTGACCACGACATCTCCATCCCCGGTGAAGCTCAATTCATTGCCATTGGCAATGACGCCCGGACCGCTGGTGACAGCAAAGCTGACCGGCAGACCGGAGGAGGCGGTGGCACTGAGAATCACTTCGGCGTTGACGAGTTGGGTCAGGACGGGCTCGGGGTCGAAGGTGATGGTCTGGGGAGCGTTGCCAATGATCAGCGTTCCGGTGGCCGAGCCTTCGTAAATGTCACTCACCACGGTGGCGACGACAGGATAGCTGCCCGCCGCGCTGGGGGCGTCCGGCAAACCATCGTAGGTAACCTCCACGGTTAAATCCGCCGGAACAGTGGTCACCGTGACCGGCCGGGGGCCGCCGGTGAAGGTTTGGTTGAGATCAGTAATCGTTACGTCGACAACCGCTTTTTCAACGGCAAAAGAACGGGTGAGCGGTTCGGCCGCGAGGAAGCTGGGATTTCCGGGCTGGGTGGCCTGGATTTGGACAGTGCCTTCTCCGCTAAATATGAGGGTGTTGTCCTCCAGGGTGGCCGGACCGTCGACCAGCACAAAGATCACTGGCAAGCCCGAAGAAGCGGAAGCGGCAAGGTTCAGCGGCGTGTTGGCCACTTGGGTTGCGATTTCATCAAAGATGATTTCCTGGGTATCCAGCGGACGTTCAAACGCGCCGATATCCGGAGCGCTCCCCTGCGGTCGGGCGACACCCCGCTGGTCGGTGGTGATACCGGTCAGTTCCCGGCCGGCTCCCAGAGCTTGACTGCCGCTCAACAGGGCCACGGTCGGCGTGAGCCCGCCGTTGTCGGTCAGGTCGGCCCGATCGACTGCATTGATGGCCAGGCCGGCCTCCACAGGGGTGGCCACAACCAAATTATTCCCATCGTCGGTCCAAGGTCCGGAGAGAATTCCCGCCACCAGGGTGTTGCGCAGGGTCAAGTTACCCTCGTTGAAGAAAGCGGAACCCTCGTCGGCATCATTGCTCGCGAGGGTGACGAAAGAGACCGAAATCTCTCCATCCTCGATGTTGAGGATGGCTCCGCCATCAGAAGCATTATTGTCAACAAAGGTGGTGTTGACCAAAGACACCTGCCCGTCGCTGGCCAGAGCGCCGCCGCCTAAGCTTGCCGAGTTTCCGGCCAGAGTGCTCCCGGTGATTGAAAGGTCGCCCTCATTCAGGATTGCACCGCCAAAAAACGCCTCGTTTTCAATAAAAAGGCTTTCTTCGACAGTGAGGGTGCCGCTATTCATCAGCGCTCCCCCGATACTTGCTAAATTGAAAAGGAATGTTGAACGATCAACCGCCAATTCGCCTTCATTGTAGATCGCCCCACCCGCAAGAGAAAGCGGACCTTCAGGTCCTCCGTCGATCGGACCTTCGCCTTCTCCGGGAGGTGGACCATCGATGGGCGGTCCGTCGATAATTCCAGAACCCATCGCCCCATTCTCCACAAAGCGGGTGTCCGTCAGCGTCAGAGTGCCAAAATTACGGATGGCCCCGCCCTGTTCTTCTCCAGCCCCTTCGGCGAAGCTCAATCCGGAAATGCTGAGTGTATCGCCGGTCTCCACGGTGAGGATACGCGAGCGCTGATCGCCGCTGATGGTGAGCCGTTCTTCACCCGGACCGACAATCGAAATGTCACTTAAACTAACCAGTTCCGTCCCGTCCAGGAGAAGGGTGCGGGCTGTTCCGTCGTGGAAATTGATTGCCCCGTTTTCATTCGCATCGGAGAACGTAATCGTCTGCTGCCCGCCGAGGCCCGCGGCGTAGGCAATGGCCTCGCGCAGACTGGTGTGGCCATCGTTGGGATTGACGATGTCTGCGGTGGTGGTGACCACCAGGGAGGGGACTTCGGCGAGAGGAGGATTGAGGCTGGTAATGCGGAAACCAATGTCATCATCCTCTTGGGATGGATTACTACTGCTGCGAAGCGAGGACCTCAGGGTGTTGTCGAAGCTGCTGAACGAGCCGCCGCGCAGTCCGCGGGAAAGACTGAACAAAATTTCATCGTTCCACTCCCATACATTGCCCCCCTGATCGAACGTGCCGTAATAGCTGTTCGACAAGGTGTAGCCACCTGCGGGGGTTACCGTGTTGCCTTCGGGAGAGAGCGAACCACTCTGGTTTACGCTGTTCGGGTCTGTGTTGTTTGGAATCGTTGCCGTCGGCGCGCTGTCGCTCTGGGCAGGATACAGCCAGTAGCCGCCACTGCCGCTGTTCAACGTTGGATCATAATACGCCGCCTTATACCACTCGTTCTCGCCCGCAACCGCTATCCCCCCATTGGCCCAGGCCGTCGCATCCCGCGTGATTGTGTTGTTGGTCGGGTTGGTCACATTCCCTAAAGGGTATACCCCAATCTCCGTGTCCCCACTCGTCAGCCAGTTCGTGAAGCGGGCAGCATCCCAAAAAGAAACAAAATTCACCGGCCTGTTCCCCATACTCTGGTCGTTGTTAAAACCAGATGTTGCCGTGCGCACACGGTAAACAAAGGGATCCTCGGTTGTTCCCGCTCCGCTGCGGCTGATGCCTCCATGAACCGAATTTCCCATATTTGGATTCCACAACTCATGCGGATCTCCGTTTGCCGCCACCGCGTTCAAAAACGCCGCATACTGGGCATTGGTGACGGGAAATTTGCCGATGTGAAATTCGTAGTCAACTCCGCCATACCCCGTCGTGTCGCCGGGATTGTCCGCATCGCCGACCAAAACGGTTTCCAGCCGGTTCGGTCCCCGTACCCGGATCGTTCCGGCAACGGCGATATCTTGGTAGGTCCCCGGGCTGCGGAGTTCCTGGAATTGCAGACTCCGACCATCCAGAGTGGCCAGAAAAGCTTTGTCTTCGGAAGTTAAACTCGCGAAAGAGCGAACCTCATCGTTTCCAAGCACTTCGATCGTCGTCGTTGCAGGATCTTCAAATGTTGATATATCTCCCAATTCGACAAACAGGCTATCCTCTGTACCCGCGACGGCGAGGTCGCGGAAATCATCAGGCCGAAACGAAGAGGATGCAGCGCTGACACTGAGGACATCACCGCTTATAATCGCCCCCCCTTGCCACTGATTCAAACCAAGGCGAAACATCGCATCGCTGTCCGCCGGCACCGTCACCTCCGGCGAAGTGTATTCACCGGTCAAATAAATCTCTTCCGTCCCCAGATCAATCACCAGCTCCAGTTGGGATGGGGCACTGACGGTGAAGGACTGCTCCACCGGATCCGCCTCATTCCAATTGGTGTTGCCACTTTGGGTGGCGGTCACGATGACCTCGCCCGGGCTGGTAAAGGTCAGGCTGTTGCCCGCCAGGATGGCCGGACCGCTCACGCTGTAACTCACCGGCAGGCCGGAAGTCGCGGTGGCGGTGAGGTTAACCGTATCGGTGGACAAAACGTCGTCGAGTGGAAGAAACGTGATGGTTTGTTCCGCCGGGTTGATGACCAGCGTGTCGCTGGCGCTGCCCTCAAAGGTATCACTGTC
>JAIUMY010000159.1 GCA_022565335.1 Opitutales bacterium | reverse complement strand
TTATCGAAAATGATTGGCTTGAGGCCATCATCGCGCTGCCGCTGAACATCTTCTACAACACCGGTATCGCGACTTACATTTGGGTGCTTAGCAATCGCAAGGCAGAGTCCCGCAAGGGCAAGGTCCAGCTCATTGACGCGACGGCGTGGTTCAAACCTCTGCGGAAAAACCTCGGCAAGAAGAACTGCATTCTCGGGCCGGATGACATCAAGCGCATCTGCGACAGCTTCCGCAACAGCGAGGAAAGCGAGCAGTCGAAGATATTCCCCAACGCAGCGTTCGGTTACTGGAAGGTGACGGTCGAGCGGCCCTTGCGATTGAAGGTCGAACTGTCCGCGAGCGCGCAGCGTCGCTTCGCGAAGACGTGCGCGGAGGCTGCTGAAGAGCCCCTCATTGGCGTTGTGGAAGCGGTAGCCGAGCGGCTTGGCGAAGGCCCCCATCTCGATTTCAACCGTTTTCTTGAAGAAGCCGAAGCTGTGGCGGGCAAGCACGGCGTCCGTATGACAGCTAAAAGCCAGAAGCTCCTGATGGCGGGGCTGGGCATATAGGATCCTAGAGCTGAGCCGGTCATCAAGAAAGTGTCCAAGATCAAGCCGGGCGCCGATGCTGAAACGGATGCGCTCCACGGCAGCTATCATCTGACCGTCGGCGGAAAGCCAGCCATCGTCGAATACGAACCGGACACGGAGTTGAGAGACACCGAGCAGGTGCCGTTTTTGGAAGACGGCGGTATCGAGGCGTTCTTCCGCCGCGAGGTTCTGCCTCATGCGTCGGACGCCTGGATCGACCCGTCCAAGACGGTCATCGGCTACGAAATCTCTTTCACGCGGCACTTCTACAAGCCGCAGCCGCTGCGGACACTCAAGGAGATCGAAGCCGACATTCGGGCGCTGGAGCAGGAAACCGAAGGCCTTCTTGAAGACGTGCTAACGGGAGGCCGCTGAGCATGGCCACCCAACGCTACTCCGTCACCCCCCATCCGATCGAAACCCTGCTCACCTGGGTGAAGTCCGGCGAGATCGCGATACCGGAAATCCAGCGCCCTTTCGTGTGGGACGCGACCAAGGTCCGCAACCTTCTGGACTCGCTCTATCAGGGCTATCCGGTTGGCTATCTCATCGCCTGGCGGAACCCGTCGGTCCGGCTGAAAGACGGCTCTACATCGTCGGGCAAGCGCATCCTGATCGATGGGCAGCAGCGCGTCACCGCGCTCATGGCCGCGTTGCTAGGCCAGGAGGTGCTGACCAAGGACTACGAAACCGTCCGCATTCGGATTGCGTTCCACCCGGTCGAGGAGCGCTTCGAGGTTTCGAACCCGGCCATCCAGAAGGACGCCTCATGGATTGCCGACCTGGCGACGGTCTTTGCGCCCGACGCCAGCCTGACCAAGCTCACGCTTGAATATGCAGCACGAAATCCGGAGTCTGATCAGGACCAGATTTCCTTGGTGCTGGAGAAAGTCCGCAAGATCATCAACAACCAGGTCGGCATCATCGAGCTGGCCGAAGACCTCGACATCGAGACGGTCACCGAGATCTTCATCCGGGGGAATTCGGCCGGTGCATCGCGCAGCCAGGCGGACTTCGCGATGTCGAAGATCGCGGCGAACGACACCTACGGCGGCAACATGCTGCGCAAGGCGATCGACTATTTCTGCCACCTCGCCGTCGCACCCGAGTTCCTGCCGCGCATCGAGAAAGGCGACAAGGCTTTCGCGGCATCCGAATTCCTGCCGAGGATGCGCTGGCTGAAAGACGTCAATGACGACCTCTACGATCCATCCTACACTGACTTGTTGCGCGTGGCGTTCACGTCGGAGTTCCGCAGGGGCAAGCTGCAGGATTTGGTTGCCCTGCTGTCGGGCCGGAATTTCGAAACGAAGCAGTACGAGGAAGCTGTCGCCGAGGAGGCTTTTGACAAGCTGAAGGCCGGGGTCCTCAACTTCATCAACAAGACCCACTTCGACAGGCTTACGATGATCCTGCGCTCGGCCGGGTTCGTCACCTCCGGCCTGATCCGTAGCCAGAATGCCATCAACTTCGCCTACATTCTCTATCTGCGCGGCCGGGCTGAGGGCCTGCCCGCTGCCGACATCGAACGTCTTGTCCGGCGCTGGTACGTCATGTCCGTGCTTCGCGGCCGCTACGCCGGCAATCCGGAGAGCACATTCGACTTCGACATCCGCCAGATCGCGGCGCGCGGCGTTGCCACCTATGGCAACGCGGTGATCGACGCCGAATTGTCTTCCAGCTACTGGAACACGCTGCTGCCGCAGGAGATGGAGACTTCGTCGTCGTCCAGCCCCTATTTCCTCGTCTATCAAGCGGCACAGGTGAAGCTCGGCGACCTCGGGTTCCTGTCGCGGGACATCACGGTGCGCGACCTGCTGCTAAACCGTAGTGACGTGCACCATGTCTACCCACGCAATCACCTCAAGGGCCAAGGTCTCACACGCGGCCGATACAACCAGATCGCCAACTTCGTCCTGGCCCAGAGCGAAATCAATATTGGCATCGGTGACCGCGACCCGAAGACCTACTTCAGCGAGCTGGCGGACCAGTGCAACGGCGGTACCAAAAAGTATGGTGGCATCACGACGATTGAGGAGATGCGGGCCAATCTTCGGATGAGCTGCTTGCCGGAGTACATGCTGGACGGAGAGATACCATCCTTTGATGACTTCCTGGAACAGCGACGCAAGCTGATGGCCCAGAAGATCAAAACCTACTTCGAGGTGCTCTGAAATGCCGTCGGAGAAACGCTACGCAAGTGGAGGAGCGAGACATGGCTGGACGGGACGACCTGCTCGCGTCGATAGCAGCGACGACGGCCGACTATCGTGAGGCTGATGGGGAAGCACCAACCCCGGAACGTGTCGAGCGTTGGATCAACCAGTTCGACGCCGCAGTTCAGCTGCCAATTCTGCATGAGATGGATCACGTTCTTAAGCAGACCTACTTCTCGCGCGACGGAACAAGAAAGTTCCTGGCGGAGCTTTTCCAGACCGAGAAGCTCGTCGGTGAGGATCCCTGCTCATTCTGGAACGGTGTGAAGTTCCTTGATATTCAGGGTGGAGGCGCCAGCCAGAAAGAGATGCTCGCGCTGTTCAGCAAAGTACTGGAGAAACAGTGTGGGTTTGAAGCTGCCGATTGTGGGGAAACTCCGCATGCTTTCGTCTATTTGGACGATGCCATCTTCACCGGGAACCGTGTCAGGCGCGATCTTGAAACGTGGATTGCTGAACAGGCTCCGGCCGAAGCGAAAGTGCACATCATTACGATCGCCCTGCATAGCGGCGGCCATTACTACGCCGATGGAAAAATCAAGGTAGCGGCAAGGGCCGCAGGCAAGTCCATCGACCTGACGTGGTGGCGCGCGATTAAGCTCGAGGACCGCAGGGCTCACACCACTACGTCCGATGTTCTACGGCCGGTAGCAATTCCAGACGACGAGGGGGTGAAAGCCTATGTCGCGGCGATGCGCTGGCCGCCTAACCTCCGTACCGCAGGTCATGTCGGTGGGAATGGCATCTTTTCCAGCGATGTCGGTCGCCAGCTTCTGGAAACGGAACTCCTGAAAGCGGGCGTGCGGATCCGGGAGATGTGCCCGCACCTGAACCAGTATCAGCGACCGCTGGGGAACATGATCCTCGACACGCTGGGATTCGGCTCGTTGATCGTCACCTTCCGGAACTGTCCGAACAATGCGCCCCTCGCGCTTTGGGCAGGCGATCCTTAGGTCCCCCTGTTCCCCCGCACTACGAACAGCGACACCTCAATGCGCAGGTTCATGGCCATGCTGGCGCAGGAAGACTTCTAATGTCCCAGCCCAGCCAAGTTCGCACATATGTCCCCACCGAAATCGCTGTCTTCCTGAAGAAGCACGAGCCCTTTGGCCCGCTGTCGCACATGACGCCTGGCTTTCCGCTTGTAGTC
>JAIUMY010000158.1 GCA_022565335.1 Opitutales bacterium | reverse complement strand
TTTACGGCAAGCGGAGCGACTCTTGTTGACAACGGCGAAGAGTCCACCGATATTATTTTTATCATTACAGATGATAGTGGCGAGCTTACCTTTACCCTTGAGATTCCACCTGAAGGATTAACGGGTTATGGTGAGGATTCCAGAGGGACGGATGATAAAATGGAACATATTGTTGAAGATATACGTTCAATCGACTGGCCGAGCACAAACCGTCCAACGGAATGGTCATTTGTTGAGGATGGCGATGATTTGAAAATAACCATCGATTTGTCGAAAATCGACGAAAATTTCCCGATGGAGTGGGAGATTGAATTTCCGCAGACGGAAGCGGGGAGTGGAAAGATTGAGACCAACGACTGGTCCTCTCATCAACGCCGCCAGACTGAGGAAGAAGGAGAAACTGACCCCGGAGAGGAATTCTCTGCGCCAGACGGAAGGGGGGAAGTTTATGGAGGAGATAATCCGGCAACAACGACGGTTCGGTTGATGAAGGTAGATATTGTATCTACGCCGCTTGTGTTATACGCAAATTCCAGAGCCGATGTTCCTATTTCTTTTTCTATATATCCAGAGGGTTTAATTGAATTAAATGATATTGCGGATATCGATCTTAAAATTGAAATTGATGGAGTTAGTCATGATTTGGACGTCAAAGTTGAGAATGATATTGTTGAGGGGAATGAGGCAGATGATTCATCGCCTACTGGAGATTTGTTTACTTTATTGGTTCCTGAGAATGAGTACAATTCGATAAGGGTAAATGGTAAGAGAAGTGAAGATGTGAAATATGAGTTTGAGCTCTCTTTAAATTATAATCAAAATAATTTTGATGTTGTTATCGAGAAAGAGTTGACTGGATTTGCTGATTTTCGAGTATTTTGTGTGGAAATTGGGGAGAGCAAAGAAATATCTTCCTCATTTTTTAATTCAACGGTATGGAAAGATGCGGAAGAAGGATGGCAAGTTGCTGGAAGCATCGGAGAACCACTGTCATTTCAAAATCCGAATATGATTGCAACAACGAGGCAATATGGGAAACCAAATGATGGCTATGGATTATATGCTAGACTTTCAGACGGACCTCTAAATGGGACAGGTGGAGATGTTGTAAAATACCGCAATGGAGTTTGGCATAAACAAAGAGGATTATATTTTATAGTGTATTATGGGAGAAAGGATGTTGATGGGCGTAATGTTATTGATGTTTCAAAAGACACTGGTACTTATAATGTCAGCGCTTGGGGCGGGAACTCTTCTTTCTATGCAGAGGTGAAAACTGGCAACAACGAAGAAAAAGACCTCGCTGGGTTCGGGTTAAGCACTTTGGGGTTAGCTTTTTCAGCTATTCCGCCTTTTAAGCCGGTAAGTTTTACAATAGCTTTAGCAAGCTTTACCTGGAGTAGCATCGGTTTTGTAAGTACAGATGAGAGTGCAGCTATTTATAGTGATAATTATATTATTCGGAACGACCTAAACGGTGACCCGCTTACGGGAGCTGATAGGCAAACAATAACGAGTACTTCGGGTTTTAGCCCGAGTAGCTCTGATAGTCAAACATACACGCCAGATGGTCAAGATGGGTTGCTTGATTATAAAGATAAATCCGCAAAAGCCTTGCACACTATATATGCATATAATAGTTCTTCTGTCGTGGTCACTAATAAGTCAATATGGAGAAATCTTTGGTGGACTGATGTTTGGGGTAAACTTGAATTCGATCCAGGGGAGAATAAAGTTGAAATTGATTGGGTTGATTAGAACCCCCAAATTCCTAAAGATATAAGAAAATCAGAATATTCCAACGAAAAATTAGAATGAATAAATTAAAAATCGGAGTCCTTTGCGCAGTATTGGCAACTTTAAATGCTTTCGGTCTTTACGCCGGGAAGATGTCAGCCAATGAGAACCAGATTGATTTTTCCCTCACTGTTAAAGCAACCTCTGAAGTTGTTGAGGCATTTGATGAACCAAGGATTTTGGTGAATATTTTTGAATTGAAAACAAGGCAAAGGATAATTCGTCAAAATGTTACGTTAAACAAGGCCAGTAATTTTACCCTTTCCGAAGGGAAGTATATCGTTCAGGCCATAAAATACTCGCCGTGGCATGTGGCTAAAACACAGATCCGGGTTCCGGAAGATGGCGATATTGTGCTCGAGTTGAAAGAACCGGAAAAGCATTCTTTAACCATCCGTTTGGTGGATGAAGATGGGGATCCGGTTGTTAATAGTCCTGTAAGCATGTCATTCTCTGATGACGAAGAAGCGCGCTTTTTCCCTAGAGGCTCCTCCTCCTCTCAAGCGAACGTAACAACTGACGAGAATGGTTTGGCTCCTTTTGGTATTAAGGGCACCTTGCCTTCGGAAGTGAGGTTTAGGTCTTCAGATCGAAAACTGCATCGTATAGAACGATCTAAGGTGACCGCAGATGAATTTAAACAGAAGGATGTTCTCGAGATTGAGGTAATCCGCAAAGCTTACAATGGGCAAGTGAGTGTTTTTCTGGAGCACGATGGTGAAAAGATGCCATTTGAGGAGGGATTAGGAAAACATTTTTCGAAAGAAACGCTTCCCCGCGTTCTCCGATTGCAGTCTATCCAGAATGAAAGAAGGTATTTCACCTTTCGAGTTGAGGATGATGCAGTGGAGTTGTACGGACTGGAGGATGGAGGCTACCGAGTCAGACGTTTGGATTTTCAAATTATAAATGGCGATTATATTGATTTGGATCCATCGAGTTCTTCCGATGAAGTGTTGACGATTAAGGGCGGAAAGGTTCGCGATGAAGATAAGAACCTGGTGGTAAGAGGTAAGTTTGATAAGATTTCCTATACAGTGCATGTCACTGACGATGGTAATCCGGTGAAGGGGGCTCGTGTGGAAGCGTTGCCGGTAGACCGTTCAGGTCCAAAGATTCCAGAGGCTCTGACAGGACCAGGTGGAAACGCGGTTCTTTCATTAGTGCCCCAATCTTATCTGTTACGAATCAGGCACGAGGATTATGAAATGGTGGAAAGGGAAATTTCGCCGTCGGCGGATAATAAGTCAATTACTCTATCATTGTCCAAGCGGCCCTTGGTACGGGGTTTCGTAACGGATCAGGATGGTCCCTTGGCGAACGTCCCGGTTGTTATCAGTTTCAGCCCGCAAAATAAAAGGGTTGTGCGCTCTGATGGCGATGGGTTTTATACGAAACCTCTCTGGGAAGATGGTGATTTTTATATCGGCGTCGAACAGCATGACTTCACTCATTTCAGGAAAGTTACGCGGGAAGACACAATTGAGCATGAGGTGAATATTGAGGTAGTCGAACGTTGGTCTGTTCAACTGCGTATTGAGGATAACGATGAGTTGGTGAAAGATCGACAGGCAAGTATCTATCTTGTCCCTGAAGATGAACCCGAGGTTGTGGCTAATATAGAGCTTCTTCAAGGTGATAGAGAGACCATCGGATTTCATGTTACTCCCGGTGTGTATGAAGTTTATCTTCTGGTGTCGCCGGAGGATTCTACTGTTCATCCGCAAAACTACACCCTTTATGCGATGGGACTGGTTTCTTACCGTGAGAAAGATCAAACAGCCATTATGTCATTAAACAAAGATCAACCAGCCATGAGGCTTGGAGAATTTCTGCAAAAGCTTGAGGATCGTTATACCGATTAGGCAAAACAAAATATGAGGATAGTTTGTGGCGTTTGGACGATGGAGTTCTCGTGCCGAAGGAGTCGGAAAAGTGGAGAACGAAAAGGCTGAGTAGGGGGGGGGGCATCGCTTGATTCGTTAGTACATGGAAACCTTCTAGCTGCTCTGTTTGGGCACGAAAAAGTGGTTGCGTGCTTTGGCCTTGTTCTGATGGAGTCGTTCATTACGAGGAAAATCATGCAACAGCGGGTTTTTCCAAAGATTGCTCCTTCTATTAAACTCTACTAATTGAAGCCCTTAAATTTATGAAAAAAATAATCCGGTGACTGTCAAGGTAGTTGTCCAAAATTTCATGCAGATTTCTTTAGAATTTTTTCGATATCCCGTGAGTCGGTAGGGTTCAAAGTAGTAGAAGAAACGGTGGTCCAATTTCTTGTTTTCTTTTGT
>JAIUMY010000157.1 GCA_022565335.1 Opitutales bacterium | reverse complement strand
GTTCGTGAAGAACACATGGTCGAGCCCTGTCGGGAACAAGTTAGCCAACTGTGCCGCCAGTTCGAAAGCCTGCGGTGTGGCAAAGTTAAAGTGAGGCGCATAGTCAAGCGTGGCAATTTGGCGTTGCACCGCCTCTACGATCAGGGGGTCATTATGGCCGGCGTTCACGCACCACAGGCCCGCAGTCGCATCCATCACCTGCCGTCCGTCATGGCTGGTATAATACATCCCGTTCGCGGCCGTGATCAGCCGAGGGTCTTTTGCGAAATCCCGGTTTGCGGTGAACGGCATCCAGAAACTGGAAAAGTCATTCGGGGTGGCGACGCGGTTCATCTGACTGTCCTCTCTCCCATGGATGACTTCGGTTCCTAGCATGCTTCCATAATCGATCAATCCTGATTTGATCGACACAACTTCCTTGCTGAAAACGTTGAAATAAGTTATCAATTGCTTTCGATAGAAAGCGGTAAATCACATCGTGAACGCTACATCTTCGCATGATGCCATGGTCGCGCGCCGCCTCAGGGTCGTTCGGCAATCCAAGGGATTGTCACAGCGCGAGCTCGCGCGGCGAACCGGGGTCGGCAGCGGAACGATCAGCCAGATCGAGTCCATGGCCACCCAGCCCTCGGTCTCGGTACTCAAGAAGATACTGGATGGTATCCCGATGGACCTTGCCACGTTCTTTACCTTCGAATTATCCACGGTTGAAACGCCTGTGGTTCGGAAGGGCGAATTGATCGACATCGGTGCCCCGGGTTTGAAGTACCTGCTTGTGGCCGCATCGCGTTCAAACCGAAAGCTCCAGATGCTCCACGAATTCTATCAGCCGGGACGCGACTCCGGGCGTAGAGTCCTGAGCCATGAGGGCGAGGAATGCGCAATTGTGATCGCAGGGAAGCTGGAGCTGACGGTTGGTGACGAGACGTTCTTGCTGGAAAAGGGTGACGCGTATTATTTCAGCAGCAAGACGCCACACAGATTCCGAAATCCGGGTCCGGATGTCTGCGAGATTGTCAGTGCATGCACGCCGCCTACGTTCTGAGCTTTCCAAGTTCTGGATCCCTCGATTTGGCGGTGCGATCCATTCTTGGAAGCGGAAGGAATTTCTATGCAGGTAGGTCAAGCTATCCGGTAGCTTAAAGCATGACGCGCCAGCGCAACGTTTTCGGCGGCACAGATTTTGCGAATCCTGCTCCCTTTACACTTGAGTCGACCTAGCGCGGGACAGCGACTGGCCGCTTTCGTCGAATGCTGCAGCTGCAATGCGGCAAGGTCACAGGCGGCAATCCGCCCGTTGCGAAGTCGACCCGCGGTTCGACGTGCCCGGCCCAAAGCCGCCATTCGGGAGACGCAGCATGATGCTGTGCGGCTTCACCGAACCGGCCATTCGTGGATTGCGCAGCAATCCTAACAAGGGGGGCCGCGCTGATTTTTCGACGCGTCCCCAACGAGGTCTCACTCCGCCTTTTGATCCAAGAGACCACTGCGGAACAGGATGCCGGCCGCCGCTGCGCCCAGAGCGGGTGCCAAGATGAACAGCCACAGTTGCGACAGGGCGCCGCCGCCAGAGAACAGGGCAGGACCGATTGAACGCGCCGGGTTCACGGACACGCCCGTGATCTTGATCCCTACAAGATGGATGACAACGAGGGTCAGGCCGATGGCAAGCCCAGCGACCTGCGTCGGCGCGCCTTTGCCCGTTGCCCCGAGGATCACAACAAGAAAAAGGAAGGTAGCGACTGCTTCAAAAGTGAACGCAGCAACAACATTGTACTCTCCTAGATAGCCCGGCCCCCAGCCATTCGCGCCAAGGCCGCCCGTATATGATGCCGTACCTGATGCGATCATCATCAAGATCAGCGCCGCAACAACCGCGCCTGCCACCTAGGCGATCCAGTACTGGATCATCTCTGCGGGGCTCATACGGCCTGCCAGCATTGCGCCCAGAGATACCGCTGGATTGATATGGCAGCCAGAGACTGGCCCGATTCCATAGGCCATCCCGATCAGCGCAAGACCGAATGCGAAGCTGATCCCCGCAAGACCTATACCGGTCATGCCATCGGCCCCTGCGATTACCGCCGCGCCACAACCGAACAGAACAAGGGTGAAAGTGCCGATGAATTCGGCGATCATTTTGGACATTTGCGTTTCTCCTTTGTTGGGCACGCGTTACTCGAAACTTACGTTTAAACTTGGCAGCTCTAAAACAGTTTGGGTCCAGTTACTGACCACGGTGTGCTGTCGCAGCAGGCTGCATCTTTCGCTCAGGCGTCCGGCAAACGATGCCATTCCGCTTGGGTCAGATTTCCGGAAAGCCAAGGACTGGCAACGCGCCAGAAACGCGTTTCCAGTCCTTGTAAGATGAAGTCAAAAGGGTTTTTCCGCCATCGGGCGAGGTGGCCCGCCATCTGCCAGAACCCGCGCTTGAGAAACCCATTCATCGCGGGTGACGCGACCTTTGAACCCTTCAAGGTTTTCATCAACCCAGGCGATCTCGGAATCGGTCCATGCTGCGATCTGGTCAAAGTGAAAGAAGCCAAGTGAATTGCACAGCTTTTCCATTTGCGGTCCGATCCCTTTGATCAGCTTAAGATCATCGGCCGCTCCGTCGCGGGGACCGTCCAGCGCCTGCGGGCGTTGCGGGGCCGGTTCCGGAGCTGGAACTGGTTCGGCTGATACAAAGACCGGCGCGGCTTTTTCGCTGTCGCCTGCCTGCTCAAGTTCCGCAATCCGGCTTGCCGCGCGCGCGCCTGCGGTTTCGCAATCCGACAGCTTGCCACGGCAGGCGGCCAGATCGGCGCGCAGGCGGTCAGCTTCGTCGTTTGCTCCAGTATGCTGGGCTTCGGCGCCCCGCCCCCAGATCAGCCATCCCGCGAACAACCCCAGCAGAAGCGCCAGCGCGATCAGGATCCAGATCTCGCCCAGCAGAAAACCCCACTCTTTGAACATATCCATACTCTCTTTCTTCGGGCCAGTATTCTGGCGTCAGTCAAACCAGATGATCGTTGTGCGCCGGTTCAGCGCGCGTCCCTCGACAGTCTCGTTATCGGCCACGGGTTGCGCAGACCCATAGCCGCGCGAAACCAGGTTTTCGCGGGCGGCCCCGCGTTCGATCAGCGCCCCCCGCACCGCCGAGGCGCGCAATTGTGACAGCCGCCTGTTGCCTTCGTCGCTGCCTGAGCTGTCGGTGTGCCCACCGACCTCGGCACTTAGCCCGCCTGTTGTGGTACATTCGCGGATGATCGATCCCAACCGGTTCAGGATCATCAGTGCATCGGCATCCAGTTCGGCAGAGCCAGACAGGAAATTGATCTGCGCGCCATCCAGTGCGGCATTTGCGGCCATTTCACACCCGGCACGGTCAGGGGTAAATTCGGGGATAGCCAGCCAATAGCCGCCCGACAAGCTTTCGCGCGTGCCGGTCAGGGCATGTATCCGCTCTGCCCCGTCCGGTTCTGCTGAAACGGCAGTTTCGACTGTGACAGAAGAGCCGAATGCATCGCTCAGCATGGTTTGGGCGGCAGTCAGATCGACACCCTTGGCCATGCCCGCGACGATGTTCGCATCGGCGTCGACCGCTTCAAGGGTCAGGGTTTCGACCAGTGGCAACACTGTGCGCAACCGTGCCCATATCTCCGCATCGCCCGCTGCGCCAGATAGTGCTGTAACAACGCCATCTGCACGCATATCGGTCAGGCTCAGGCCAGTCGCAACATTGGCGGGCGTGATCTCGCGCGGCAATTTGCCCGACAGTGCGCCCCCTGTGCCTGCATACCAGTCGAACCGATAGGATGCAGGGCTACCGTCGTCGCGCATATCGATCTGTGCATCCAGTTTATCAGCACCAACCCCCTCAAGCGCCGCCAGTAGCGCATCGCGGGCATGGGGGTCGTCAACAAGTGCGGCGGCGCGCAGGCGCGACACACCGTCTTGGTAGTCCAGTGTCAGTGATGACAGTTCTGCCAGCAGCGGCGCGATCCGGGCAGGCAGGTCATAGGTCACAGGCGCACCAATCAAGCCTTGAACAACACCGGCATCATCCAGCGCGCCCAGTCCTATCGCCCCTGCCAGACCCGTCGCATCGACACCAACCGGCAGCTTGCCGCGCAAGCGCGCCGT
>JAIUMY010000156.1 GCA_022565335.1 Opitutales bacterium | reverse complement strand
GTGTGACAGCGTGGCACGTGCTCGAGCCATGCTGGCTTTTGCAACCTACGCAGGAAAACGAGCTGCAGAGCTGACCGGATTTGCTCAAGCAACCCTGGCTCCTGGCACAGGCACGGGCCGTTCCCGAGGCAACTCTGCTGCTCGCGAATTTTTGCACATGTCAGCGTATATTGGCGCTATAGCGTATGCAGGAGCTGTGCGTACCTGCGGCGGACGGCGAGGCAGGCGATGTGCGCACCCCTTGCAGCTGGCATTTCCAACGCTGCACCACGCGACACTTGTTCTCTTGGCAGCCATTGGCGCTCCACGGGCAACGACTGCAGATCCCTCTGCGCTTGTCTAACTCAGCATCTGAGGATCGTACTCAGGGGCTGGCTGTGGGTAGCCCTTGACCCCCAAAACTGGCACTTTTCTCCTACCCGAACCATGTATCTGCCAACTGCATCCCATAGCACACAGGAAAGATCAAGGACCACAATTGACCAGGGGCGCTACACGCCGCATTGCACGGCGGTTGCGCATTACAAGTACTCCTACTCCACCTCCCACGATCAGAAACACACTTGCGATCCCTCCCAGCACAGGCACAACCACACTATCAGATTTTTCTTTGGTGGTAGAATCCAGTAGATTCGACGAACCTGTGGAATTACTAGATGCCATGGTGGACGGCGAAGGGAATGGTGCAGAGGGAGTCAGGGAACTTAGAGTGACGAGGACCGATGGTGTCATCGCGGAGGCAGATGGCGATGGTGTACTGGTACTCAGTGCACTCGGTGTGATCGACTTCGAAGGCGACGGTGTAGTTGTAGTCGATGCGCTAGGTGTGATTGAAGGAGAGGGTGACGGTGTGGGTGATGGCTCCCACAGTTCGCACGAAGTGGACATTAGTGCCGCTTCAGCACTCCCGCATGAAGCATGGGTAGCATTAAACGTAACACCACATCCTACCTCAAAAGTACGCGTACTTCCCACATTCCCTGCTGTTTGTAAAATGGCTGGTAGATAATTAAAATAGCGCTGTACCAGCACGTACGTTCCGGAGATTCGTGCGTGCACTGCATAAAAGCACCCTACATTGGACCACCTTCCACTTAAAAAGCCCATATTGTCCCCTGATGTAGCTCCTGTCATGGTGTAGGCCAGACTCACACTACTGCCATCCACAGCAAATATGTGCACTGCTCCAAACCCTGCATTCGATTGACCACTACTTCCCCATTGTGAAGATCGTACAGCGTAATGATTGCCTGTAGGAGACCACTCGCCACCCGTAGAGCCCATACGGTCCCCTTCTGTAGCTCCTGTCATGGTGTAGATGTCTACGCCGTTCTGCACAAAGCGCACCCTTCCCGTTTGGCTATTCCAACTCGGCTCCCGAATCGCTTGAATACACCCATTGGTATCACAGACAGGCTGTATTTGGGCAGTACCCAGGTACACTGTGCACGCAAGGCTAAATATACACAGGGACAGCCAGGTCTTGAAGTGCACAGGTTTGGCTACACCAGCCTTATACCGCGCTGTATCGGAGTGCATTCCTCTCACCATCATAAGCATGTGATGTATCAGTTGATATCTATGAGAATCATAGAACTCATGTGCCCCGATATGCCTGTAGGACACTACAGCACGCGCCTTACATCAACGTACCAGATTATTCTCACTGAAGAACGCCGTTCTGTGGCCTCTCTCTCTTGCCTGGTCTTACTGGCCCTGTAGAACACCTTTATTAGGAAAAGTTGGCAGTATGCGGTACACTATTGAGTCACACAAGGTTGACTGGTGACATGGGATCAGCCACTAAAGGCATTTTTTGCAGTGGGAAAAATCCATCCACTCGTTTGTGCTGAAAAGGAATGGCAGTTTCTTGCCTGGAGGAAGCTTCTACTTGACAGTTCGCACCTTACAGATATTTCCTATTCACTCTCTATTCTTTGCTTTGTAGTGACGCCCCAGTTCATTGATCTTGAGCATGGGTCCTGTTGCTCTGAAGGAGCGGGCGTTCGAAGACTGACTCCAAACGATTGAGGATGTGATAGAAACGCTTGCGAATCGATCCTGCCTTCAATTAGAAAGAGCGAGCTAGTTGCGCACTTGGTAGCCTGTCGTACTGGGAAATGGGATTTGGACCCTTGATAGAGCAGCCCGCAATGAAAGTGACTCTGCTGCAGCTGTTTGCTAATCTAGTTGGCTATGTATTGTAACAGGTTGATTGATGAGCATGGAGACGTACCACGGCAGAACTGTTGGTGTATGCCTTGGTTGTTGTTTACCTTACTGTTCGCCTGTGCACCATTAACGACTCTGCCTGCTAAAGCCTTAACCTAGTTGTAATTCGCACACGATTGTAGCCTCCCACCCAACATAACTGGGGCATCTGCCAATGAAAAAAGTGAATGTTCAGCTGACTTCTGCAGAAGTGTGATGGACTGCGGGAGCTCTTCAGCCTCGCCTGGAGTCGCCGTGGAGGACCGTCCATGAGCTTCGGCCGCAGTTGTGGGCCTTGAGGGTAAAGACTTCACTACGGTATGTCCTCGCCCAATTCATGGAGTTTTCAGGACCATTTGCTGGTGCATATGGATCGTCTGCAGTTGGAGTCATTTATTGCCACACGTGGTACAGATCTCTGGAATGACCCAGTTGTCGAGACGTTTGGGATGCGTTTTCCGTCGCAGTGTATCACAGGGGATGGGTGTTCATTCCTTCTGTGCTGCTCAGTATCGTATAAAGCGCACGTGTATTGTATTGTAACCATCAACTACAGCCAAGTAGCAGCTCGTGCGTGTTTCTATGTGTATTCCTATCGTATCATCTGGATCATGGGTATTCTTCTAGATAGACTAAGGGACTGCATTTGGCAATTTATTCCATCTTTGGTGCGGATCAACAGCAGGATAGTTGGCTTCTTGTTGTACAGACCAGATCAGGCTCCATACCTGAAGGGAGCTCGTGTGTGGAATGATGATCCACATTGGTTGCTGTTCTTCCTTTTTATTTGCTGTTTTTGCTGTTCTTCTCGAGTGTTGTTGCTATTGTTATTTTACACACAGTAGCTCGCCGTCTAGTGAAACCTGACATTCCACATGCCGTAATTTCTATATCGGGATACGGCACTGGTAAGGAAACCTCCCCTTCTGTTCGCATAGTAAGTACTGTAGCACAGGACCAAACTCCAGAGCAAGCAACCACATGCAAGCTGCAGCTCTACATCATTGGATCATGGCTCGTTCAACTCATGCGCAAACGCTTTCTAGGTCTCCTCCGACTAGTGTGAGTGGGATTCATGGTCCTGCTGGGGCAATAGGAAGCATAGTTGGTGTTACGCGGGCTGTTCAACTCGCAGATACTACCTTGGAGAAGTGGTTCCGCTGCAGCACCTGCATCCTATAGTTCGTCTGGGTGTGCGTGTGCTGGAAAACATTCTGCTGAGGCCTTGAGACTCAAGTTTTGTCCACTGCTGGGAGTCTATCCATCGATATCGCAGCGATGTCTGCTGGCAAACGTGGCTAGAGTTACCCATAACGAGACAAGAGCTCTATCACGGACTATTCCTGGAGCAGAAAAGACAGTGTCAGTCTCGCTCGCACACAGCGTGGCAGGGCCCGTAATGGGGACCTAAAAGTGAACGTATCAGTCACTATTTTATGACATGTTTCTTAAGGCATTGTATCGCAGGCTTCACGAGCCAGGTTCATCAAACCTTGGGTAAGGCGTTCGCTTCAGTGGTATTCCTTGTCGTTTCTGAAGCTGAGTGGAATATTCCCGCGATCTTGCTCCACTATGTACAAGGTGGTGCAGTATCAGCACTTTTGACCTTGAATAGCGCACATCGAGCATCATAACTCCTACATGAGCGCCTTCTAGCTGCAGAGAGCTAGGATGGGACTGGCTGAGGCGTTATTCGCATCCACATATCGCAAGCACGTCGGCAGTTATTTGGATGCGCGAGAGGCATACCTTTCAAAGGTAGTGCACCATACTTGCAATTGTAAGTGGATCAAACTGCTAAGCTGAAGTAGCGATTGCCGATCAAGCCGCTGCACTCTAGCTGTTGTCTAATACCATTGGTTGCCCTACACTGGTGCTGAAAAGGTGTCCTTGTGCTCAGAAATCGCTGGTTGTGCCATTTTGCAGCGTGTTTTCCCGTCTGTACCACACTTTGATCCTGTATTTACCACAAGATGGCCTCATTTGGCGAGAATCTTCGTTCAGAATTGGTATGAATCGCTGCAAAGAACTGAATAGTAGTGAAGGAGGCAGATTGGGGAGTAAAGGCCGAACAGGGGGTGGGCGAAAATAGAGTCGAAATATG
>JAIUMY010000155.1 GCA_022565335.1 Opitutales bacterium | reverse complement strand
CGAAAACTATGCCCTGAAAAACCCCGCTCCCGACGCCAAAAACCGCGTCTGGAAAAATTTTTCGGCGACCCGCAAAACGCGCCCGGCGACTCGCCTCCCAGCCCCACAACCACGCCAGGAAAAAGCCGATGCAGCACCCCGTCCCGTTTTCCTTGATTTTGGCCTATGTCTTTTCCCTGGCTTGGAAGCGTTCGTTCGCTGAGTTCGAAGCCGCCGCTGGGGGAGTTTGTGAGCCCAGAAACAAAATCCCTACCTTTCCCCCAATTCCCAACCCACGCCTACGATGCGGTCATGGGAATTTCGTCGTCGTACTTCCTTCCAGTTCAGGATCAACAGCTTATGTGCTTCAGATGAATGTTCGCCGAGTCTTGGCCTCCGTGACATCTCACTACCACCCGCCGGGCGCAATCCCCCCGGAGAAAGGATTCGTTTTACAGGTATCATTTTACGGCTTCAGGTATTATGACCCCCAGACGGGGCGGTGGCCAAACAAAGATCCGATTGAGGAAGAGGGTGGTTTGAATCTTTATGCCATGGTGGCCAACAACCCGGTGAATGTTTGGGATGTGTTGGGATTGAGGGGATCGGGTGCTTCGTCCGAGGTTTGTGAAGAAATCCTACGAGTTCTATCTCATCTTTATGAAGTAGGGTTCAAGATTCCCAGCAAACAATTAGAAACTATAAATTCCGTTATTGATGGAATCGAGTCTCCCACTTGGGGAGAGTCCTTGGCCGATTTCGGAAAAGATATTATTGGCCAATTGCCTTCAATGGTTGACGCCATTCCGGGGGTGAAATTGCCTGGGGCAAACGCCGTAGGTGTTGCAAACTCCATTTTAAATCATTCTGAAGATGATTCCCTCATGCGGACGGGAACAAACATCGGTACTGCCGTAACCATTGGCACTTTGCGATCCGCAAACCAGCTTCCTGTAAATAATTCAGTCTCCGGGCAACATAGACCCTCTACTCCCGCAAATTTTGTTCCTGAAAAGGCATTGAATAGAGCTGGCACGTATGCGGTGGCTGGTAATGTGATTGCATCGGGAATAGGGAGTTTTATTCCTACCGCTTTTCAACGCAATTTAGACAATACTGTTAGAGAAGATCTTGAGGCCAAGAAAGAAGAAGTCATACGAGAGTCACGGATTCATAGAGAAATCTATGCTAATCAAAGGTCTTGGTTTGAGGAAAATTGTTGTAGCCAGCCTGATTAGAACTGAAATTAAGAGTTGTTCGTGTAGTTTTTATTTAATGTGATGTTTTGGAAATTTGTTGATTTTTTTGGAATAATATTGTCAGGTCTTTTGTTACTGCCGGTATTGATGGCGGTATTTTATTTAATGTTTAATGGGGAAATTTTAAAGGCAATTATGCTCTTGGTGGTTGGGGGAGGCGGGTTGGTTTATTTCTCTTACGGACTCTATAAAGAATATAAAAAAGATGAGAGCGATGAGAGTCAACAAAAACTTGGGAATGACCCAAAGACTTAGAAACGTTAAGCCATTTCCGTTTCACTCCGGCTTGATTTTTTCCGGAACTTTGGCCTCTCCAACAACTTGCCACCAACCGCTCCGTCATTGCAGATGCTAAAAGGCCTTGCCCCGGTCCCTCGGAAAGGGCAAGATTGGGTCCATTGTTATGGTCGCCTTCGCCAAAAACTTTGCCCCGAAAAAACCCGTTCCCGACGCCAAAAACCGCGTCTGGAAAAATTTTTCGCCAACCCGCAAAACGCGCCCGGCGAATCGCCTCCCAGCCCCACAACCACGCTGGAAAAAAGCCGATACGGTTACGATAATCGCATCGGGTATGTTATTTTACGGCTTCAGATACATGGATCCCGAGACGGGACGCTGGCCAAGTAGGGATCCCATTGAGGAAGAGGGTGGGTTGAACTTGTATGGTTTTGTTGGGAACGATGGGTTGCATTACTGGGATGTGTTGGGATTGAGTACCGGGATTGCAGGCGGTATGCGAGAAAGGAGGTGGTACAATCGTCTCAATCCTTTTCGAAACAGGAGAAATAACCCAGAATCCCCCACTTCACTAGATATTGCCCTTTCAAGCATTGATCCATTTCTGCCATCAAAAGATGATATAGGTGCTTCAATTTCTTTTTCAAACGAATGGTTACCAATTCCACTCGGGGCCGCGAATGCAAAAATTGGTTTCTCTGCGAAAGGAAGTGTTGTGGCGTGCTGTAATGGCACTGGACAACAGGATGCAATGTATTCATTTAATTTAGGTTTTTCCGTTGATGTAGGAATTGGTACTCCTACGGGATCGTCTGTAAGAGAAGCGATTCCACCAATTTCTCAACCCTCGATGTCAGTAGAGGTAGGTAGTGGTAGTTTGCCAAAGTGTGAAAGTATCTACAGCGCTACAGCTAGCCTTCGTGCCTACGGAACTATGCAAGGAATGGGAGGCTCTCTAACCTTGCAAGGCAACATTGGAAAGTGTGAAATGAAATCAAATGGAAAGTCTGGATGTAAATGGACCTTTGATGGCATTGACACTAGTTTTAAAATTAGTTCAAGTGCACTTAAACCAAATGCCCGGATTGCTTTAGTTGGATCAACCGACTTTAAGGTTCAATATTATCCTTTTTAAGAAATGAAAATAAAGACGTTAATTGTGCTGTTTTTCTTGCCGTTTGTATCTGCTTGTCAAGGGGAATCTTTGGAAGAAAGTGAAGGCATAAGGCTTTCTAAGCAATTCTGGGATGAATTTGTTAGAGCAGAAATGTCAGGTGATGAAGCTTTGCTCTATTCTCTTTTTAAATATAAAGACGATAAATTGGTTATTGCATGGGTTGAAAAAATTGCTTCTTGGGGAAAGTTTGTAATCAAATTGAATGATTTATTTGGGGTGGAAGGGTTGAATCAATTCAATGATCACGATTTCAAAGGGGGAATTATAATCAGCTGGCCTACGATTCATTCTTTAGAATATCCACGGTTTGTTTCCGGAACGGATTCTTCCTTGACTATTGACTGGTATAACTGGGAGTTGCGGTTAGAAGTAGGAAAAAATGGTGTTTTAATAAAAAACCACAATAAAGCATTGCAAGTTCTTGATACAAAGTATGATACGGTTAAGTTTTATGAAAGAAGGAAAATGATGTATAGTTTTGGCTACGCGCAGCTTTCCAAAGAAGGTGTCATAATTGATGATATCCCTAATATTAGAAATGAAATGTTTAGGCGGTTTTTGGAAATTCAAAAGTAAGCGTCATGCGAGGCACCATCAAAATTTTCTTGGCGGGAGCCGGGGCAAATTCACCGGCATCGTAGGTGTCGTAGATTTTTGGTACGACCCTTACGACTCATGCGGGCAGATTTTTTCTTGGCCTTGGCTTTTGCCATGGCTTCGGGCGTAAGTGTTACCGGCCGAATTGACATAGTATTTTTGGCCGAATTGAGATCGTAGGATTTTGGGTGTGTTTACCACGCTCTCGTCCGAAAAAGTTTCCATTGTTGTCGTAGATTTTGGAGTGGATTTTACGACCGCACGGGTGGTTTCTGGTTTGTGGTGGACTCAAAATAACGTAAGCATCATGCGAAGCACCGTCGAATTGTGCTCCGCAAAGTGATCGTAAGTTTCGTAGCCTGATGGGCTATGACACCTATGACAGATGAAGAAACCCTGATTCTAAAAACCGATACGCTTGGTCGTGTTCGCATGCCCCGGGAACGTCGCGAGGCGATTCTCGACGAATTCGAGAGCAGCGGCATGAGCGGGCAGGCTTTTGCCAAACGCATTGGCGTGAAATATCCTACCTTCGCAAGCTGGAGACAGCAGCGGCGTCGGCGGCAGAGCGGTTCCAACCCGGCCCCCGAGGCTAAGCCCGGACCAACGACCATCCAATTGTTTGAGGAGGTGGAAACAGCCGAAGGGGTCGATCCACGTATTCTTGATTTTTCTGCAATCCCAACCCCAACCGGCAACAAGTCTCCAACCGCTCCGTCACGGCATCTGCTACCGGTCGCTTATGCTCCCTCAAAGCACATGCCACGCCGTCGCTCCATCCGGACCAATCGACCGCCCCTCCCGACCTCGCCTCGCCCGCTTCAGCCCCTTTGTTTTATGGCGGCCTGCTGTCCCGCACAATTCGCATTATGCCCAATATCGCCCGGGAACCTGTCGGCGCTCGCAAGCTCACTGGCCAGGGGCGATACTTGACATAATGCGATCTGAATTGTGCGGGACATCCGGCAAGTCAGCGGGGGGCTGAGAACAGCCAAAAGGGTCAGTCCACGTATTCTAGAAAAAAGCTTGGCGGAGGTGTTTGTTGAGGTTTTGGAGGGGTATGGCACGAAAGGTAAGGGTTGAATATGCAGGGGCGTATTACCATCCGTCTTCGCCCTCCGAGCTACGCCGTGACAAGTGTGAT
>JAIUMY010000154.1 GCA_022565335.1 Opitutales bacterium | reverse complement strand
TGTTTGGGGGCAAGTTGTTGATTTTTTTTGGAGCGCATGGCGGGTCCTTGTTCGGGTGAGCTCGGCGCAGGTGCTAAAGCTCCCGCTTGGTTGGGGCAAGGAGAGGAGTTTTTTTTTGGGGGGGGACGCAAGACGGGGCCTTGTTTGGGAGTGCTCCGCGCAGGAGATAAAGCTCCCGCTTGTTTGGGGGCAGCCCCAAAGGTCAGTCTACGGTTTCTAGAAAATGGTCCTCGTTCTCTATAATGTGAATACTTACACAGATTATCCTTTCATTGTTCCCAATGCCTTTTTCGCTCTGCCTTTTACCTCTGTTCATCGGTGGTTCTCAATAGGCTGTTTCCTCACTACGAAAACCCTTGCTGAAGCAGCGGGCTACTGAATTGCCGATTCACGCTACTTATTTAAGAGGGTTTTCCTGGTTACTTGTTTATCTGATACCAACTCACTTCCTCGGCCCCTATGGGGCGTCCGGGATAGGTTTGTTGGGGGACAAAGGATTCCTTCAAGGCGAAATCATCGCTGAGCAAGGCTTTGCTTTCGGTAGAGCTGATCGGGTGTGGCGGTTCTTCTCCGGTATAATCGTCCACTTCCCGAAAGAATATGGCCAGATAATACCCGCCGGGTTTGAGGGCTTTTTTGACCGCGTCGATATAGGCCTGCCGGTCCCCGGGGGCCAAAGCACAGAGGCAGGTGTGTTCGAAAACCCAGTCGTAGGCACTGTGGTGCCCGGCCGCCAGATTGAGAAAATCACCCAGCTCATAAAACTCTTGGCCCGCCCGCGGAAAGGCGTTCGCTTTGGCAAGCGCCCCGGGGGCAATATCCAAACCCAGCACCTCCGCACCCTGCGCGGACAAAGCCCGGACATCATGGCCGGTGCCACAACCCGGAACCAGCACCCGACCATTGACCCGTTGCCTTTCCAGAAATTCCATCAGGGGCGGCGCGGCATACCCTTTATCCCAAGGGGTATCCTCCTCTGCGTAGGCTTTGTTCCAATCTCTGCTCATCGTGATGCCATTATTCGAAGATTCAAGTATCGAACACCTTCCGCCAAAAGACAATTGATGTCCGTAGTTATCCGTTGAACCCACTCGGCCAAGACCTTTGACTTAATCGGTATGAAAATCATTGACCTTTCAGTACCTCTCGAATCCGGCGTTGCTTCCGATCCACCGGGCCTCGAACCGGAGATTGCTTATTTGGATCACCAGAAAACGGCCGGACAAATGACCCGGTTTTTCCCGGGTCTGCAAACTGATCAACTGCCGGGTGGCGAGGGTTGGGCGATTGAAAAGATCCAATGCATTACCCACAACGGCACCCATCTGGATGCCCCTTACCATCACCATTCCACCATGGATGGAGGCAAGCCTGCGCTGAAGATCGATGAGGTTCCGCTGGAGTGGTGTTTTCAGCCTGGGGTGAAGTTGGACTTTCGCCATTTCCCCGATGGGTACGTGGTTCAACCGGCCGATGTGGAAGCCGAATTAGCGCGAATTGGGCATACCCTCAAGCCCCTGGAAATCGTGGTGATCAACACCGCCGCCGGCGCGGCTTATGGGCAACCTGATTATTTGGACCGGGGCTGCGGCATGGGGCGGGAAGCCACTCTTTTTCTATTGGAAAAAGGCGTGCGGATAACTGGCACCGATGGATGGTCCTGGGACGCTCCCTTCTCGCATACCCGTCGCCGGTATAAGGAAAACCCCGACCCATCGATCGTCTGGGAAGGGCATCGTGCCAGCATGGATATCGGTTATTGTCATCTTGAAAAACTCAGCAACCTGGATCGCTTGCCGCCGACGGGCTTTCGAATTTCCTGCTTCCCGGTGAAAATCAAAGCGGCCTCAGCGGGTTTTGCGCGGGCGGTGGCGATCTTTTAGAGTGCGTATTGGTATGATCCGGGGGGCGCTGAACGATTCCCGGAAAGTATAGAGCGATTCGCACAAGGGCCCCCTTCTCTTCAGTCCCTTCCGGGGCTTTTTTCGATTTTGACGGGCCAGTTCAAGTCGTTGTCCATGACCCAGTCGGTGGGGCGTAGTTGGTGGTCCACGGCGACACGGTCATCGAAGACGAAACAATCGCCTTCCCAGCAGCTTTTTTCAGCGGGAACCTGGGCCAGGTAATTTAGAATTCCGCCCTCCAGGTGATAGACCTCGCGAAAGCCCTCAGTGAGCAGATATGCGGTGGCTTTTTCACAACGGATTCCCCCGGTGCAATACATAGCCACTTTATGGTTTTTCGTTGGGTCCAGATTCTCCTTCACCCACTGGGCGAACTGGGTGAAGTTTTGGGTTTGGGGATTCACCGCGCCCTTGAATTTGCCCACTTCGACTTCGTAGTCGTTTCTCGTATCCACCAAAACGACCTCCGGGTCGGTGACCAAATGATTCCATTCCGCCGGTTTCACATAGTGTCCGACTTTTGCGCGGGGGTCGGCTTCCGGTTGACGAAAACTGACGATCTCCTTCTTGCGCTTCACCTTATACTTGGGAAAAGGATTAAATTCCGCGTAGGAGCGCTTTAGGGAGCCCTTGGCAAACCGGGGTTCTTGGGTGAGGTTCCGCAAGAAGGCCTCCAAAGAGTCTTTTTCGGCGGCAACCGTTCCGTTGATTCCCTCGGTGGCGATAATAAAGGTGCCCTTCAAGTCGTGAGCCTCGCCTTCACTACGCAACCGCTCCGCCCAATCATCCGCATCGGGGAGATCAGCAAAGCAATAAAAGGCGGCAATGCCGAAACGATCTGTGGGCTTCATGGTCATGAGAGAGAAAGGATTAAAACAACAAGCCAGCGCGCTTAGCGCAAGCGATTCTTTTTTGCCATGTCCCGGGTTTTTTCGTAATCTGTATTCATGATGCGTTATTTGCTCTTCCTTTCTTTCCTCGGACTCGGTTTACTTACGGCCTGCGGGCCGGCAACTTCTGAACGATATGACTCCGAAGGTCGCCGGATCGTAGCGGTTTGGGCGCACTCCGGACAACCCGCTGAACGCGCCGTCCTGGAGTCCCAGGTGGAGGCTTTCCATGCGCACCAGGACGAAATCCGCATCGACCTGACCATCGTTCCCGAGGGCGATTACAATGCCCAGATTCAAGCGGCCGCCTTTTCCGGCGACCTGCCTGATATGCTGGCGCTGGATGGGCCCTTCCTGTATAGCTACGCGTGGCAACGGCAGATTCGTCCGTTGGATGAATTTCTGCCGGAAGAACTGCTGGCGGACCTTTTGCCATCCATTATCGCCCAAGGCACTTGGAACGATAACCTCTATGCGGTTGGGACTTTCGACTCCGGCCTCGGAATCTATACCCGTCGCAGCCTTTTGGAAAATGTCGGGATCCGCATCCCGGAAAACGCCCGCGAGCCCTGGAGCTTGTCAGAATTCCGCGAGATCCTCACCACTTTATCGGCCGAACACGAACACCGGATTCTGGATTTGAAAATCAACTACCGCGGCGAATGGTTCACTTATGCTTTTTCGCCAATGATTCAATCCGCGGGTGGCGATTTGATTCGCCGGCCGGAGTATGACCGGGCTTCCGGAGTTCTCGATAGCGAGGCTTCGGTCAAAGCCATGTCCGAGGTCGCCCGTTGGTTTGCCGAAGGATTGGTTCATGCCAATGTGGACGACCAGGCGTTCATCGAGGGCCAGGCTCTTCTTTCCCTTTCCGGACACTGGGATTATCCCCGCTACAAGGAAGCCTTCGGGGATGATTTAATCGTCCTCCCCCTGCCCGATTTCGGCGCTGGCCCAGTCGCGGCGCAAGGGTCCTGGGCTTGGGGAATCAGCAGCGCCAGCACCGCTCCGGAAGAAGCGGTAAACTTTATGAAATTTCTTTTGGAGACGGAGCAAATCCTTGCCATGACCGAAGCCAATGGAGCCGTTCCCGCCCGTTCCTCGGCGATTGAAAAATCGCCGCTTTACGCGCCTGGTGGGGATTTGCACCTTTTTGTCCAACAACTCGAAAACACCGCCCTCCCCCGTCCCCGCACGCCTGCGTATCCGGTAATTACCTCGGTCTTTCAAGATGCTTTCGACCGCATTCGCGATGGCGGCGATGTAGAGGCCATTCTTCAGCGGGCGGCCGCCGAGATCGATCAGGATCTCGCCGACAACCGGGGGTATCCGGTGGAATGAAGGATGAAGGTCCGAGGGGTCCGCTGGCCTCTGTTTCTCACAGAGGTAGCACGGCCATCCTGGCGGTGTATTGGGCCGTTCGGGGACACAGGCTGGAAGCCTGTGCTACTTCTTTGAAAAACAGCCGATTGTAAACCACTGATAGCACTGATAAACACCGATAAAACAGCCTTTTTTCACCACTGATATTCGCTAATCAAACGCTAATAAATAGCAGTTGGGGAAACAAAGTAGCTGCGGTCTTTAGCCGCAGTTCGGTGAGGGGGA
>JAIUMY010000153.1 GCA_022565335.1 Opitutales bacterium | reverse complement strand
TCCTTTCCCCGTTGGAGTCCCGGATTCAGGCCGTCCCTTTTCCCAACAGCGTGAGACCGCGTAAACGCGGGACTCCAACCTTACGCGCTGCGAACCTTCTATTCCCTTCTTTCTTCCTTCGCTGCTTTGCGTTGAGCGACAGCGAAATCCCGCTAAGCGGCGGTTGAGAAGCCAGGCTGCTGGCGCAGCCAGTCCCACCGAGAGGAGCGAGGGCAATAAGCGAAGCAAAGCGGGATTTCATTTTAGCTTTTCAGCGTTTCAGCTTTTCCCCTCCCCTCCCTTCTCTCCGCGCTCTTTGCGTCCTCTGCGGTTTGATCGGCTGTTTTTGGGCGTCGAGATTCAGTAGCTCTTTATGCTCTGGAATCCTGTCATTGAGTCGGGGGGAAACGGCCCAGACAAGCTGGTTTCTTTTTGCTCCCGGTCTATTATGATGTATTTGATCTATCAGCGAAATTCCGAACTGAGGTCTCTGTTCACCAAGATTCGTTGGACGGGAATTAAGTTTTTCGGTCAAAACTTGACAAAACTTGACAGGCGGACAATGGTAAGTCTTCCAACCTGACATTCCCTACTCTTATGCCACGCACCCTTAACACTGCCGCCATCCGCGAGGCGATGGCCAAGGCGGGCTTGAATGCCTCCGCCCTGGCCGATGCCCTCGACGTTTCCCGCCAGGCTATTACCACTTGGCTTAAGGGAACCAATCAACCGCGCCCCGACAAGGTGCTTAAGCTCTCCCGGCTCCTCGAATTGCCCTACGATAGCATTTACCAGAGGGATCTCGCGGTCGAAGAACCGGCCGTGGCTTACCGAAAAAAAGGTGGCGCGGTGACCAAGGACGCCCATCTGGTTCGGGCCAAACGGATGGGCAAGGTCTTGGAATCCCTGGTTCCCTGCCTGCCCTTCGATGAGTTTCACACCCCTTCCCGGATAAAGAACCCCTCCCTCGATTCGGCTTACCTGGATCGTCTGGTCGGCCACCTGCGGAAGGCTCGGGGATTGAGTCCGGTTGATGAAATGCCTTTTGAGGCGCTGGTCGGTGAATTCACCGACCGGCAAGCGGTTTTGGTTCCGGTTCTTTGGGGGGAACCCAAACAGCACGGGAATGCGTTGCATATTTATCTGCCCCGCTCTCAGGTAACCTGGGTTTACCTGAATCTGGAAACCCATATTCTGGATTTCAAATTCTGGATGGCCCATGAACTGGGGCATATCCTCCTGGGGGAAGAAGTAGAGATCGATGAAGAGGCGTTTTGCGAGAGCTTTGCCGCGAATCTGCTCTTTCCCCGTCCTGCGGCGGAGGAGTGCTACGAGGGCCTGAACGAAAAAGCGCCCACCAAAAAAAATCTAAACCGAATCAAGGAATGGGCTTTGCAGTATGAGGTTTCCCCGATCACCATCTCCCGGCAACTGAATGCCTACGCTGAGGCAACCGAGCAACCTGTGCTCGATTTCGGGAAAGACATCTACAAGATGTCGGCGAATTTGAACAAAAGCCTCCAAAAGGTCAGTCAATTGCTCTTCACTTCCTCACCGCTTCAACCGGACGAATTTATCGCCGGTTCGGAAAGGGTTTTTGGGAAAGTGTTTTTTGATTCTTTGCGTAAACGTCTTAGCAAAGGAGGAGACGGGGCAGGCTTGGTCCAGTGGGTTATGGATATTCCCCTTGCCGATGCCAAGGGAATCGCTGACCGTTTGAGATGAAGAAACATGGGCCGTCAGCGGAAAATTCTACTCGATTCCAATAGCTATTTCCGGCTGGCATGGTCGATCCATCCCTTGCTTTCAGTGGAGTTTGGTCAGGACCGGAACTGTCTCTATGTCTGTCGTGAAATGGAGCACGAATACAGGAGGAGCAATCGCTTGAGAAACCGTTTCCATTGGGTGATGGAAGCAAAATTTATCGAAAATCGAAACCGGAAAATTTCCATTTCCCGGGCCGAGCGTGGGGAGATACCCTCAACGGTTGAGTTCCTTCTCGCGTTTGTTCTGGATATGGAATTCCCCCCAGAAGAAACGATCCCCTCGGAAGTGGATTTGAGGATCCTGGCCATTGGGGCAGTGTTGCAAATACCCGTCGTCACGGATGACCGGGCCATGCACCGGGTCGCCGAACAATTCGGGGTGGAAGTACTCAGTTCTCTGGAATTGCTCAAGCTGATGTTGGATTGCGAACATATCACCAAGGAAAAGCTTTTCGAAATTGCGGGGTATTGGATCTATGAGAATGATGTGCCCGCACGCTTCAAGGAGGAATGGAGCAAATTATTCCAATTCCCCCTTCCCCTGGAATAGACGGAATCACCGTCAAATTCCCCTTCGAGGGCTCGACTACACTTTTCTTATCAATTATGGGCACCTGTGATTCGACCGAAGCATATGTTACGGAGTTACGAAGTCGCTGCGAAGCAATTGCGCGTCTTTACGGAGGTTCTACCTGCTTCGAAAAAGAATGCGAAATATTCAAGCAATACGCGCGGGAAAAAGGCTGATTTTGATGGCGGACGGTCTTTTAGCGCCGATTGACTTACGGGTGCAACGCTTGCATGGGGTTTTACTGGAATAAGTCAAGATGCTTTGCCAAGAGGGCTCAAAGGATAATTGATGGAACCACAGGCCCTGACGAGCTTGGTTTCTTTTAGCTCGGGAGCGATACCGTTTGGTCTACTATTCTTTCACCAAGGCACGAAGGCACCAAGCGATTCCTCCAGATTGCCATGGATTGTTCGAGTAATGCCATTTTTTATCAGTTCATCGCCAAAGCTGAAGAGAAATCCAAGTTTCAATCCGGTTTCAGTCATTCTTCGTGCCTTGGTGCCTTAGTGAGAGATTCTTTGGATCACAGGGGCAGGCAATTTTTCCCTGAAGCCTTGGAAAGAGTCTCAGGCCATATCCAGGTCCATAATCAGCTTACTTGAGAATCTTGGAAGAACCTTGCCTAACTGAAGAAGAACATCTTCTTGATCAAGACCACGCCTCGCCGCAATCGCCGCAACTCGATTGGCCACTTGGACTGGCTCCATTTCATATAAAATCAAAAGATAATCCTCCGGATGGGAAGCTTTTACACACCAAGGTGATAAGGCCTGCGTAGAGAAATCCCGTAAGTTAAAAGTCAAAATCAGAGAGCTGCCAGAGTGGATTGCTGCGGCGAGAACGTGACGGTCCTTTTCCTCATTGGTCAGGGAAGGAATTATTTTTTCATATCCCTGTACGTTCGCTCCGGGAAACGCTCTTGAGAGTTCCTTGCGGAAGGAATCAGCTAATCGTTTCTCCCAATTAAGTTTTTCTACCTGCGTCCGATGAACTTCCTGCAGAATTGTGTCTGACCAAACGGGAAGGAATAACCGGGGTCTTTCGGCGAGCCGCAGCAGCAAGTCACATACTGCGAAATTCGCCAAGACACAGGAATCCAGGACTACATTGAAATCCGCTTTCATTCATTCCCAGTGTAATGGGACTCGTATTTTCCAGCTGCTTCGACCTGTTGAGCGAGGCGATCCAAAGTGCTCCGGCGCTCATGATCGCGGCTCTTCTCATATTTCAAGAGATCTTTGAAATGCACTCGCCGATGAGAACCTACTTTGTGAAATGGAATCTCTCCCCTTTCCAGCAAATCGACCAGATGCTGTCGAGAAACCCCCAGATAGTTTGCCGCAGCCTGCGTGGTAAAAGTCTCATCTTCGGGAAGCATGATAATTGCCCGGCCTTTTCGCATCATCTCAAGAACCCGCAGTAAATGTTGATATACAGGTTCCGGCAATTCCGTTCGTTGGCCAACCGGGTCAATTAAGGTTGCATGACCGGGTTGGGACAATGCAGCAACCAATTGATCGAGAACCTTGCGGTCAATCTCAGAGGGGTCCAAGCGATTCTGTCGAGTAGAGAGCATAAAGTTACTATTCGACATTAAATGGGAAAAATCAAGCCATTAAACGCTATATACGCTAAACCCGTGGCTAAATGACTCTCAAGAAGACCAGGCCCCAAAGCCCGATGCACGTGAATTGCCGTATCGACAACAATCTTTCCAATCTCATTTTCAGTCATTCTTCGTGCCTTGGCGCCTTAGTGAGAGATTTGGCTGTTTTCTTCCCCCCATTTGAGCCTATCTCCCTCCCCTCCGGGGCGAAATACCAAAGCCTGTAGCCGAAATCGTAAGATTTTGGACCGGACGGGGGTGGGGTTCCTATTCGTCCAAAGACTCACCTCTTCAGCTACGGACGGCAACGCCCCGGGTGTCCACGGCCCTTATACCCCCAAGCCCTGTAAGGGCGACATCCTCCCCGCGCTTCCCCACCATTTCAGCGTTTCAGCTTTTCCTATCCTTTCCCCGTTGGAGTCCCGGATTCAGGCCGTCCCTTTTCCCAACAGCGTGAGACCGCGTAAACGCGGGACTCCAACCTTACGCGCTGCGAACCTTCTATTCCCTTCTTTCTTCCTTCGCTGCTT
>JAIUMY010000152.1 GCA_022565335.1 Opitutales bacterium | reverse complement strand
TGCATGCGGTCCGCGAGCAGAAGGGCCCCTGCCGCAATGGCGGGCCCTGAATCGCGACGCATCGGCTCGAGGATGAGCTCTGCCTCCACGTTGATAGCCGCCAGCTGGTCCAGCACCATGAACCGGTACTGGTCATTGGTCACGATGATGGGCGGCGCAAACAGCGCCCTGTCGGAGACCCGTCGCAGCGTCTGCTGGAACGTGGAGAAATCCCCCAGCAGATTGATGAACTGTTTTGGCGCCGCCTCGCGCGAGGCCGGCCACAACCGTGTGCCAGCACCGCCACACATGATGAGAGGAGTAATCGGTTTCATGATCCGCCTGCATTTTGCTGACGGGGCTATGGCATGCTCGAGCGAGGCCGACAAGCACAGGCTTGCGTCCGGGAGCACCAGAAGCCCGCTCCCGGTTGGGCGGTTTGGTAAACCGCAACAGCGCCCTGATGCTCGAACATCACAGTATCGCTACGTATATCTGCAGAGACTTCCTATGCTACGGGGCTTGTGCGTTCAAGGATGCTGGCTAAACCGTTGATCATACGGATCAGTCAGACGCCGAGTAACCATCAGGGTACCTCTCCTCCAAGGCCGACAGTCACACCCCGTGAACCTGACCAACCGCTACAGCGCAATAAAAAGCGCGCGGCTGCTCCGGCTCGCTCACAGCGAGCTGCACCATCATGGGGGAAATGACCCAAAAATTACCTTCGGAAAACAAATACTATCATAAGCGTGTAATTTATTGCAAGTGCACTTAATGTTGCAATTACTAGCGGTATAATAGGATTGTTGCTAAAAAAGGGGTGAGTAGAAATTAGCATTAAATAAACGGCAAGATTCACTGTTGCTGCAAACGACGAGGAGGCTCCATACCGAAAATATTCGCCCATGTTAGGTGGAGTCAATATTTTCATTGTGAACCGGCGATTAAGCCACCAAGTGGCAGTGAAGGCGAGTGGAAAGGATAAAACTCGCGGCCAACGCGGTCCCAAGTCTAACAATTCGTGCCCTATTGTTATGATCACGATTTCGATGACAAATCCAGCAAGCCCTGCAAAAGCGAACAACAGAAATCTTCTGGAAATAAGCCTTTCAACATAAAAAACAGAATTAGAAATAAGATCATAAAAGCGGCTCTTTCTTAGCACATTGCACAACCAAAACATTCTTTCGTCCCCAGATAGCATGTACATAAATCGTCCGTTGCAGATAGATTATATTATAATTACTATTATGATTATATATATTGACTAAAAATCTTTAGGTCCAGGTTGAGATAAGTATTGTAATCTCTTCAGTTCTTGGCGACCGCGTGTTACATTATCCAGTATAATGCCTGAAAAGAAAGATAATGTTCCCGTAATCAGAAGGCCAACGACTAGAATTGCTGTTGGAAGGCGTGGGACAAGACCCGTCTCGAAATAGGTGAGTAGTAGAGGAATGCATAAAATTACAGAAAATATGAAAATCACAATGGCGCAACCTCCGAACAATGGTAACGGTCGCTCGTTCTTCACAAGCGTAAATACAAGCCACAGTATTTTGAAACCATCTCTAAAAGTTGATAATTTGCTTACTGAGCCGGGTGGGCGTGCTCCATAGGGTGTCTTCATTTCACCAAGTGGCATCTTTAACTCAAGTGCATGAACTGTGAATTCCGTTTCGATTTCAAATGAATTCGATAATACCGGAAATGATTTCACAAAACGTCGCGAAAAGACGCGATATCCAGATAATAAATCAGTAATTCTATCACCGAATATTCTTGAAATAAGAGTTGAAAACATCCAATTGCCGAATCGATGGCCAGATCGATAAGATTCCTGTGCAAAGGCACAACGCACACCGGTTACCATATCAAGCTGATCTTGGATAAGCATATCAATCATGGCAGGCGCACATGAAGCATCATAGGTGGCGTCACCGTCAACAAGAATGTAAATCTCAGCAGAGATATCCGCAAACATTCGGCGTACAACGTTACCTTTCCCTTGTAAAACTTCACGGCGCACAATTGCTCCAGCCTCTCGCGCTTTCTCTGCCGTATTATCAGTCGAGTTGTTATCGTAAACATAAATTTTCGCGTCAGGAAGATGATGTTTGAATTCCCGAACCACCATCCCGACAGATGCTTCTTCATTGTAGCATGGCACCAACACCGCAACCTTCAAAGCCATGACGTCTCACCCTCAATGTGAATTGCTATCGCGTACGAGCTGACAAAGCCGTAAGCCGTCATCGATGTTCGTTGTGACGAAAGCGCAGTCATGTTCACGGGTCCGCAGGCCGGACTCGTCGAGCATTCGACTTTCTGGGTTCGTCCGGCGTGGGATCACAGCAAAGATCGGCCCAGGATGGTTGTGCAACATGTTACGAATTTCGATTGCCATTCCGGTTTTATCCTCCGATGTGATGAAGTTGTTTTCGATACCAATGACACGAACAGACGGGGGCACGAATGCCCCAATATATCCCATTGGCTCTCCGCCGATCAAAACGAGAAGTGCGTTCCCAGGGACAGGTGGCATCTCAACATTTATAAACCGTTCCGCCCACTGACCGCGCCCCCACATTAATGGCTGCGTTGAAACGATAAGGAAGACGGTCATGGTGATGAGCACCGCCGCCTGCGCGGAGCGACGCACGAGAACTAGAAGAAGAAGGACGATTAGAACGCCTGAAATCATCTCAAGTGGTACCGTATAGCGGTAAATCCCAAACGATGTAACCCACAAGATAAAAGCGACTAATGCGTAGACGTTCAAAAACACGATGCAACAACGATGCGGCGATGATGCCAACTGGAGAATGTTTGTCATCGGGCGAGCCATTTGAGTAATTGCTACGCCAAATATGGTCAGGACCGCGGTAAATGACAACAGAATAACGGTCCCAAAACGAAGATCACGAAATGGAATTTCCGCCGCAATTGCACTGTCCGAAAATACCCACCTGAACGGGTACATGAACCCGTCAAGTAAATTTTTTGGTAGAAAACGAGAATCATCAAAACGGATTTGCTCCGCAAACGGCGATCTGAAAATATCATTGTATTACGGAAACACAGGATTCCCGAACAGCTCGTATAAGTGCCAGAACCACCATCCAGAAGAAAGACCTAATCCGACGATAACACCCAAGGCGCTGACTAGTAATTCTCGAATACTAATCTTACCCAGAAATACGATCGAAACCAGAGCACATCCAATTGCAAGTCCGTGAACGGCATAAGTTAACTTCAGGCCTCCAGCTATCCCAACACAGAATCCGACGGCAAAAAGCGCTCCATAATTCAAATTGTCTTTCTTAAGGCGAGCACAGGTGATTGCCAGTGCAAAAATGATCAATGTTGATATGGGGATCTCGTTCATCGTGGAACCGATCACGCCTAGTGTAGCGGCCCCGGTTGCACCAATTACTGTCGCGGCCAAAATTCGAAAAACCTGCTCAGTCATTGTACTGAATGGCAAAACGAGCGACGAAAGCCAAGCAATGGCTGCGATCGCGATCCCATAAGGCAAGCTCATAAGCGCAGCGACTAATCGAGGATGCTCGTTGAAAGCGAACATCAATGCGTAGAGTGGCAAGCCAGCGGTAGGGTTATGATAGCTTTGCCGTTGTGCAGGCGCGATATCAATCGCATGGCGCCCTTCAAGGAAGGCATAACTATTGTAAATGTGATAATTTCGCAAATCCCAGTTCGCGTCTGGCCCGATGATAATGCCTGCCACTCCAGACATCAGACACAAAACAATTAGCCATAGTGCTAGCGAAAAGCGCCGTGCCGGGATAATTGCGTTGGCGATACGCTCAAGCTGGTTGTTTTAGCGTGCATCTACATTATCCCTAAAATAACGCCTTAGGAATCTATAGCGTACCAAATTTTCGCCCTCGTCCTTGCTAGCCCGGATAATTCGTAGTGGTCTGGCGGATGTGGCGCATGCTGTTGAAATCGCGTAAGATTTGGGTGTCGAAGCCGAATCTTACAGTTTCACGGAGGCCACATCCGCCATGAATGATTCTACGCTGCCGCTGGGGGATTGTCCCCCGTGAACGGCAAGGCGATCAGGGCATTCGGGTGTAGATTATGATGACAAAGCGCTTGAGAGCGGAATCTTTGGAACTCCCTTGATTCGTGTGGGAGGAGATTTCGATGGTGGAGCAGGACGGCGATTTTGTCGCTTTGGCCGAGACGACGGTTTTTCTGTCGTATTTCAAGGAGATGCCGGATCACCGGCAACAAGACAAGGTCCTCTATCCGCTCGACGAGGTGCTGCTTTTGTGTCTTCTCGCGGTTCTGGCCGGAGCTAAGACTTTCACCTATATTGCTAGCCGCCTTTATGCACCGCGGTCTGATCAATGGCCCGTTTCGCCTGACGGTTGGGTTCTTCGAGACGCCGGCGCAGCGTGATCCGCCCCGTCGCTTATCGGCGGCGGAGGTGTTGTGAGGGGCGGGGTTTGCAGGTTGCGGTCGCGGGGTTCAAAAGGGGCGCCAATGTCCCCGGTGGCTACGTGGCGAGACGCGGTATCCGGCT
>JAIUMY010000151.1 GCA_022565335.1 Opitutales bacterium | reverse complement strand
GGGGTGCGGGATACTTGCTTTTTCGTCTCGACCTCAACGCCCAGCTCGGCCAGCAGGGCGTCGTCTTCATCTGTGAAGCTGTTAGCCATTGGCGGCCTCCTGTTTCATGCGGACAAGGTAGGCCACCCCTTCAGCCATTTTCTTCTCCCATGGGTCAGCCGATGTGATCGAAGGCAATCGTCCCCGTTCGTGCTTGAATGCCGCTGCACGTTTGGCCAGCGCGCGCGCTTCCTCCGGGGTAAGCTGCACTTTCTTGGCCGAGATCACCTCTGCAACTTGCCTCAGGCTCTCCTCGCTCATCGTCTTTGCGAGGATCGCATAGGCTTCCCCGAATGGGTTGATCCGGTCGATCAGATCGATGTCCAGCTCGCGCACATCCATGGCGAATTTGCGCACCCCGTCGATCAGCGCTGTGTTGGCGGATACCTCGCCATCCTCACCGCCTGTCAGCGCGATTTCCTTGGCCTTCTGGGTCAGGTTCAGCGCAGCCACGGCATGTTGGCGCACCGCCTCCTGATCCTCGGTATCCAGTTCGGGAAACCGCGCGGCGACGATCTTTCCCATGCGCACCTGCGTCAGCTCTTCAGGGACCAGTTCTTCATCAAACAGCCCGCGCTCAATCGTGGTCTTGTCCTGTACGAAGGCTGTGATCACTTCGTTGAGGTCCTCCTGGCAGATGCGCTTGGCTTCCTTGCTCTTGGGTTCGACGAGCCCCTTGATCTCGATCTGGAATTGCCCGCTGGCTTCATCAAAGCCGACATTTTCCTTGGCAGGGTCATACCCCCCTTCCCCATAGTCAAACCCTTCGACAGGACCGCTTTTCACGGTCTTGGGCGTGAAGTTGAAACGCGGGGCCAGCACCTGCTCCATCAGCAGGCTGGCAGCGATCGCTTTTAACGTATCGTTCACCGCCTCGGCTGCGGCGTCAGGCTCGGCGATCAGGTTGGTGAACCGGGCACGCGTCTTGCCCTCGGCATCGCGGGTGGCGCGGCCGATAATCTGCACGATCTCGGTCAGGCTGGCACGATACCCCACAGTCAGGGCGTGTTCGCACCAGATCCAGTCAAACCCTTCCTTCGCCATACCCAGAGCGATGATGATGTCGACATGGTCGCGGTTGTTCTTCTGCGCTGGGTCCTTCAGCGCGGCGGAAACCTTGTCGCGCTTGGCCGGTTCATCATCCACCAGATCGGCGATGCGCAGCACGCGTCCCTCCGGCGTCCTGACCAGCTGAAACCCGGTGACGGGGTCCGTCCCCTGCCAATCGCCAAGCGCATCGATGATATGCTCGACCTCGCGATGCTTGTCCTTCGTGCTTTCGCGCGAGTTCACGTTTGGGATGTGCAGGATGGTCTTCTCGGTCGGATCCAGCACCTTGAGAATGTCATCCGCATAAGACCCGGAATAGAAGAAATACCCGATGTCGAGCGTCTTGAGGTATTTGTAGCCGTTCAGCTGCTCGTAATAGGTGTAGGTGACCGTGTCGAACCGCGCCTCGTCCTCGGGCGACAGGACTGCCTCGGCATCGCCGCGGAAATAGGATCCGGTCATTGCCACCAGATGCACCTTGTCGCGTGCGACCAGCGCGCCCAGATGCGTGCCCAGCTTGTTGTCGGAATTGGCCGAGACGTGATGGAACTCGTCCACCGCGATCAGACGATCGTCAAAGACCTCGATCCCGAACTTGTCGACGGCGAAACGGAAGGTTGCGTGGGTGCAGACCAGCACCTTGTCGTCGCTCGCCAGGAACTTGCCGACAGCGCCAACCTTGCCATCATCGCCACCGGGGGCGTTGCACAGGTTCCATTGCGGCTTCACCTCCCAATCGGCCCAGAAGCCATACGTGCTCAGCGGCTCGTCGTTGAAGCTGGACCCGATGGACTTCTCCGGCACCACGACGATGGCCTGACGCAGGCCCTGATTGTGCAGCTTGTCGAGCGCGATGAACATCAGCGCCCGGCTTTTGCCCGAGGCCGGGGGCGACTTGATCAACAGGTATTGCTCGCCCCGCTTTTCATAGGCGCGTTCCTGCATCGCCCGCATGCCCAGCTCGTTCGACTTGGTCGAGCTTCCGTTGGCGGCGTATTTGACGGAGACGGAGGGAACACCTTTGGTCATATTGCTTTCTTTCTGTTGAGTGCGGAATCCTTCGCTTTGGGCCAAGAAATCAAAACCCGATCAAGTAGCGATACCGCACCCTGCATGTTGCAACAGTATGATTTATATGCATTTTCCAATTTATGCCCTCCAGCCCACATACGCACAATCAAAACCCGATCAAATGTTGTCCCTATCACGCCCACGACGGGACATAGCCAGCACGAGGGCGTTCAGCATCCGCAGGACGGATCAGACCAGAATCCAGCGTTGCGCGAATAACCCGTGACGCCTGTGCAGCGTTCTGGTCGTCGATGCCAAGCCGCTCCCGAAGTGTCGCGTTCGTCATCTTCTGACCGCCCACGTATTTGAGCGCGGCATGTTGGTAACACGCGCGCACGGCCTCTTCCGGTGTCATATCCGCAAAGCGACGCGGTGCAAACAGGACAACGCGCACGGCGTCTCCCTCCATGCGAAAATCCGGCGGCGGCAACTGGTGCAGCTCAACCGCCGCGATCACCTTGTCGATCCCAGTGCCTTGTTCCTCGCAAAGTTTCATACGCCGCATCAAAGACGCAAGTGCTTCGTTTCGGGAACGCGGGGGCGAGTCCAGAAACCGATCTGGACTGACAAGGGGGGCACCTGGATTTGTGATCTCCATTCTGTCACTGAATAGCTCGATCAGTGGCCCGGCGCCGGTAATTGTCATGTCCTGATGTATCAGCGCGTTAGCAATCAACTCGCGGATCGCTATCGAAGGGTAAAGCGGTCGCTCTTCGCGGAATGCCTTTCCGATCAGCTCGTTGCGGGGCAGAAGGCCGTCGATATAATCCACCAACCCCTGAAATCCCGCTGCATAACCGCGCTGGCCGTCCTGCCGGTGGCTCACGGCATCTGCACGACCCGCGCCAGCATAGGCTACGAAGCGAACGCCTTTGCGTTCTACTGATGGACCGAAGTCCGCAAGCTTTTTTGCAAACAGGATCGCGCCTAGATTGGTGATATTCCACCTGTCGCCTACATCCTTCTGAATCAGGCGGTCCGCCAACAACTTATCGAAGACTCCTTTCCGGTTATCTGGCAAAGGCTGTGCGGTAAGATCGAAATAGTTGGCATAGTTCAAACACGCCAGAACGTCGTCGCCAGTCAGAAACTGCGCCGCCACCCCTGTCTCCCAAGCATAGGGTTGCAGCTTGGCCCAGAGGGCGCGCAGACGTTCCGGATGGTCGGACAGGCGCGGCGTGGCGCTGCCGATGCGCAAATAGGCTGTGCGGTCGAACTCTACCGGGGCAGTCGCGGCGGCGGGGATGGTCAGCAAGATCAGGCGCACCCCATCGTGATCGACCTCTTCAAAACGGAACTCGATGCCTGGCGACAGGTGGTTCGCAATCCACAACTCGAGCGGCTGCCCCTTCTCCTTCTTCACTGTCGGCTCAAAAACCGTGCCGACAGCCGCATGATCACCGTCTCGCACCCCCCAGACCGCATAGGCGAAGTGCTGATCGGCCAGCCGTGCAGCGTTGGACAAGGCCGAGATCAATTTGCCGATCAACGGTCCGTCGGCATTGCTTTCCTTGAACTCGATCCAGGTGGTTTCCGCTGGCTTGGCGCGCAGATCGTCCACCAGCTTGCGGGTGCGTTCCGCGCTCATCACAGGGTCAAGCGTCATCGTGTGTGCACTTTCTGACCCATCACGACTGACCGCCCTTCTCATAGTCGCGGTCCTGCATCGCCCGCACGCCCAGCTCGTTCGACTTGGTCGAGCTGCCATTGGCGGCGTATTTGACGGAGACGGAGGGGACACCTTTGGTCATTACTTTACCTCGAACTCTTCCAGCAGATCACGCATCCACGAAGAAACGCTCGGCCATGAATATGATCTGTATTTGCTCCACGACTTGGAGTCGTTGATGCGTCCAGCCGCATCTATCCGGTTCTCCATTTCATCATGCGGGTAGACGTAAACGCGATCGCCGTTGGGGGGCGCATCAACAAAGGCGATGTACAGGTCCTTGCCCACGTATTTGTCGTCGATAGTCATGCGACCCTTGAGTTGAACACGATAAAACCGCTTGCCGTCGTTATGGTATGCGATGAAATCTGCACCAAGCCAGTCGTCTGACAGCAGAATACTGTTATACCCGTATTCAGCCAGACGACCCGCAACCCGATGGAAATTGAAGGTTTCCTTTTGGCGCGAGTTGAGATCTTTGTAGACGGCTTTGTGCAGCGCCAGAGGAGCAGTTGGATGGGTCATACGGCCACTTTCGTCGTCATCTTCGTGTACATCTCGAACAGCTTTTCCAGCCGTTCGGTGTCGTTGCGGAAGCGGCGGCCGATGTAGATGCGTTCCAGCACCTCGTCGTTGTGGTCATGGGCGGCGCGGAGATTGGCGGGCATTTTCTCGGGGTCGTAGAGGTCGGCGATGGTGGCGGGGAAATGCGCCTCGCGGGCCAG
>JAIUMY010000150.1 GCA_022565335.1 Opitutales bacterium | reverse complement strand
TGGAATAGGGAAAATCGCCCCTGGCCAAAGCGGTGGCCGCTTTGCCGACATCCTCGGGAAATCCCCACCGGGGAGTCACGCAGAGGCCGTCGGCAATGAGCTTGTCGTACTTCTCCTGTACGCCGGAAGTCATATCGGTTTTGGTCACCCCGGGGCGAATTTCATACACCGGGATCTGGTATTCCCCGAGGCGGGCGGCGAAAAGGGAAGTCATCATAGCAATGCCCGCTTTGGCAACGCAATACTCGCCCCGATTCACCGAAGCGACGGTCGCGGAAATGCTGCCCACGTTGATGATACAACCCTGCCATTCCGGATCGGCTTGTTTTTGGGAAACCATCCAGTTGGCAACCGCCTGGGAGAGGAAATAGGGCCCTTGCAAATTGGTTCCCACGACATAGGCGAAACTCTCCTCCGAGGCTTCGAGAATATCCTTCCGCTCCTTGGGGGCCACCCCGGCGTTGTTGACCAGAACATTCAGCTTACCGAAAGATCCGCGGATTTTATCGATCATGCCCTGCCGCGATTCGCGGGAACCGATATCGCCCTGACAATAAATCACCTCGACACCGTGAGCACGGAGCTTTTCCAGCACCTCACCGACCGCGTCTTCGGGGCGCATGCCGTTGATCGCCAAATTGAATCCGGCCTTGGCCAGATGTTCCGCCACCCCGAAGCCTATACCCCGGGAACCTCCGGTCACCAAAGCAACCGGTTTTTGTGAAGTCGAAGATACCATTCTTTCTTCATAGCGCCCAATGACCGCAGTCTCAAGTCCTTTCGGTTTTCGGGGTGCGTAAGGATTGGATTACCCTTAGGGAGTTGAATATTGGGAAATAACCAGAGATTCTACAATATAATATGAGTAAAGACTTAACTTCCTCGCCAAAAAGGCGACGACCGATTTCATTTTGAAGAAGAATTTTTGCCGGCACTTTCAGAACTCTTGATCCCGGTGAAGCTTAAGTGGTGCGATCAGATCACTTGGAGACCGAACAACCGAGAAGTTCATAGCCGTCGTGGAGGGAATGGCCGAAGGCCTCTTTCGAAAGAAACGCCTTTCCCGGTGGTCTGCGCCAGCCTTTGGCCGGAGCGCAAGCTGGCGCGGGCGGCGCTCCACAAGTGGAGGCCCTACAGGACCATTGGTAGGGCTCGTGCTGGCTTAATGCCGAAAGCTTTGGTCTCACCAAAGACCCCTTTCAGGAAGGCGAAACCCTAATCATCGAAGACCTCCCCCGATTCTCCGGATTCGGTGTCCGGCTGAAAACCTGAATAACCTCTTGTGGCCACTACCCCTCCGTTCTTCCCCCTCCTAGTCAATCTATTTCCTCAACAGGAGAGAACAGAAACCGCAGAGAGGGAAAGTCAGTGATTGTTCCCCTCTCTCCACTACTCCTTCTACTCCTTTTCAGCGTTCGGACTTGCCCATAGGCCCTGGTTTTTGCTCTTTTGAAGAGAAGGCGGAAAACTCTTAAAATCTCTCTATTATTCCAAACTACCGACTAATGAACCGTTTAATTTATATGCTCGAGACTGATCCCAAACAGTGCTTGATTTGTCGTGTCCACCGCACGGATTTGATGAAGTGGGAGCATATTACTCTGCTGGATATCGATAGGATGCAGGATCTTCTAAAAACCCCTATACAGCGTCTCTACCGAGAGGAGGACCAAACCATTATTCCTGCCCTGATCCAGGCTGAAGTACGGGGATGGGAGCCCCCGGGCTCACTTTTGGAAGGCCCATCAGGGTATGCGCTCCTAAAAAAGATGGTCGCTGCACGCCGCACCTTTTTCGCGCAAGGGAACCATCTGCGCATTCACTGGGGGAAAAAGCTGAAAGTCTCACCTCGCTGGCAAAGGCAGGAGGACGGCACTTGGCGACCGACGTTTTACAGTGAGGACGAATCGGTGGACGGCTTTATCGGAACCGCTCCTCCTTTATATTTTGTCACCGGAAAAGAAAAAGATTTTCTCGGCCCGGTCTCCGTAAAGTGGCCGGAGGGGTTAGGTGCCGCTTGGTTACGGACCGCCCCACTTTCTGAAAATGCGGTCGCCGGGCACCGTCTGCGGTTACGCAATAAATTCCCCAACGAGGAGATTCCCGCTCTTCCGGAGCAAAAAGCGGAAATCATTCGCAAACTTTCTCCCATCCCGATTCTGACCATAGGACATGCGATGAACCACCCGACCAAGGATTCTCCGGATTCCTGGGTCGATACCGTCGAGGCTTTGGAGCTACATCTGACCTTTCAATACGGCCCCAAGGAAATTGCGGAAGAGGACGAGGCGGACCAAATCTTTCATCAGGAAAAAGGCCAATTGATCGTCATTCCCCGAAAAAAAGATGAGGAGAAAAAAGCGATTGAGCAACTTACCGAACAGGGATTGCAGAAGACTCCCCCGGAGGAGGGCTTTCTCTTTGCCACGGCAAGCTTGCAGTATACCCTCTCCCGTCAGGCCCCGACCAACTGGCACGAACTCTTCACCAGGTTTTTTCCACTTTGGGAAAAAGCCGGCTGGATCATCCGTATGCGTAAGGGACTGAATATTACCCCTTCCCACAATGAAGATTGGTGGTCCCATCTGGAGCCGGAATCGTCCAACTGGTATCACTATTCCAGCGGCTTGTTGATCAATGGCCAAAAGGTGCCCATTCTTCCCACGCTTTTACATTTCCTGCGGCAAAACAAATCCAAGAGCCTGGAGGAAATCACCGAAGAATTGACCCATTCGACCTTTCTCTGGAGCGGTTCCAACCAAACCGCGCCGTTGGTCATCCTGCCTGGAAAAAAACTGGCGGAAATTGTGCAGATCCTTCAGCAAATGGGTCGCAACCTCGCGGCCAACCAAAATGGTATGGTCAAACTCTCCCCCTGGCGGGCCCGCGAACTGGCCGCTGATCAAAATTGGGAAACGCCGGACAATTTCCCCCTGACCTTATTAAAAAAATTCCGGCAGGCACATGCCGGGGCCATTCCTCTTGACCCGCCAGTCGATATTCCCGCCATTACAACCCCTCTGCGCCACTACCAAAAACAAACCCTGGCCTGGATTGATTTTCTGGCCGCAACCCAGACCCATGGTCTCTTGGCCGATGACATGGGGCTGGGCAAAACCCTACAAGTCCTGGTCTCCTTGCTGCGCGAAAAGATTCGCGGAAATTTATCTCCCGCCGCCCTGATTATCGCCCCTACCGGAGTTCTTGGAAATTGGCGTCGGGAGATTCAGGAGAAAACCCCTTCCCTACGGTTCTACTGTCATCACGGCAGCAACCGGTCCCCTTTAAACAAAGAGGTGATTGCCCGGAATGACCTCATTTTGACCTCCTTTGGCATCGCCCTCTTAGAAGAGGAAATCTTCAAAAACGTTACGTGGTCCTTTCTCGTTGTGGACGAAGCCCAAAACCTCAAAAACCCTTCCACCAAAAGATATCAGGCCCTCAAAAAATTCACCGCCAAGCGCCGTATCGCCTTGTCCGGCACCCCCATGGAAAACCATCCAGGAGAAATTTGGGCCCTCTTTCACTTCTTGATGCCGGGGTTTCTCGGCTCAAAAAAGGACTTTGACCAAAACTTCCGGCAGCCCATGGAATCGAATGCGCAGGAAATCGCCCGGGAATCCGCCCAAATCCTAAGCCAACGTTTACGCCCTTTCATGCTGCGGCGAAAGAAGGAGGACGTCGCCGCCGATCTGCCGAAGAAAAGCGATATCAATCATTACATTGCCCTCAGCGAGGAGCAAAGTCGGCTGTACGAGGCCCGGCGATCTCTTCTGCATCGTGAAATCCGCGAACGAGTGGAAAAGGAAGGTCTTGCGGCCAGCCAAATTTTCATTCTCCAAGCCATAACCGAATTGCGCCAAATCTGTTGCCATCCCGGACTTCTTCCTGAAAAATCCGGCACCTGTGAACAGGAAGCCGATTCCGCCAAATTGAACCGCCTCCTGGACATCCTCGCAGAGTTGCAATCGGAGAACCGCCAGGCCCTGGTCTTCTCGCAATTCGTTACCATGCTGGACCTTATCGCCCGGGAATGCGCCGCCCGCCAATGGGATTTTCTAACCTACACCGGAGCGACCCGCAACCGGCAAGAGGTGGTGGAACAATTCAATACCGGGGAAACCCCCATTCTGCTGATCAGCCTGCGGGCCGGAGGCACCGGGCTGAACCTTACCGCCGCCGATACCGTCATTCACTATGACCCCTGGTGGAACCCGGCGGTCGAGCAACAAGCCACCGACCGCGCCCATCGCATCGGCCAGGATAAACCGGTAATGGTACACCGTTTAATCGCCGAAGACACCATCGAGGAAAAAATCCTGTCCCTGCACCAAAGAAAACGGTCTCTCATCGAAAATCTTCTCGAAGGTCAGCCCACCGACAAAATTCTTTTGGACGAGAGTTTATTCGCCTGAACCACGCCAAGCTCAGGCAGCAATACTTTCGTTCAAAGAACGCGAAAAGAGCGCAAAACAGGCTCCAAAATATGGTCTTCGCGAAGGGCGAATCAAAGACGGGGCAGGGTTAAGCCTCCGTCGACCATAATCACCTGGCCGGTGGAATAGGGAAAATCGCCCCTGGCCAAAGCGGTGGCCGCTTTGCCGACATCCTCGGGAAATCCCCACCGGGGAG
>JAIUMY010000149.1 GCA_022565335.1 Opitutales bacterium | reverse complement strand
TGCCTTCTTCGATGTGGGGCCGGGCTTCGGGGTAGCGGTCGAGGAATTGGTGGAGGGCGGCGCTGAGGTGTTCGGCGTAGCGGAAATGGGCGCCCATGCCGGTGCGTAGTTCGGCTTCGTAGATGAACTTATCGACCGTGGTGACGTGCTCAAAGGGGCTTTGGCTCCCGAGCATGAGGGCGTAGGGGTAGGCGGCGCATTGGCGCTGGAGGAGTTCGCGCAGGAGGGCTTCCAGAATTCATCCCGCTAAGGAAAGATGAAGACTTGCGGAAGGTCTGAGGAACCAAAAATTGGATAGGGGTGAAAGGGCCTTAGGCGCGAAGTAGGATGCTTGAGCTACGCTAATTTTAAACAAGATGGATAAAAAAAAGAAAAAACCTTTGACATAAAGAATCACGTTCGATTGTAATATTTTTTATGGAAATTATCGTAGAGACTGCTGGGCAAGACTGCTGGGCAAGACTGCTGGGCAAGACTGCCGGGCAAGACTGCCGGGCAAGACTGCCGGGCAAGACTGCCGGGCAAGACTGCCGGGCCTATAAGGCAAATGGGGAAAGGTAGGTTTCGTGTTTTTAAAGACTACAGAATGAGAGGTCTTTGGTTTGTTAGCCTTATAATTCTTTACCCTTTATTCCTTTGGGGTTTTCCTGATGAGCAAAGTCGCAGGTATCCGCTTGTTCAATTGGGAATGTCGTATGAAGACGCTAAGGCGAAGGAGCTTGAGGCCATTTTGTTTTATGAAACGCTGTACTCCTCTGTGAATGTCTATTTACGTTTACCGGATATACATTTTGACAATACCAGACTTGGCAGAAGCGAATTTAATCGGGTTGTTCTGCAAACCGAATGGAATGAGAAAGAGGAAACAAGGTGGGATCTGTACACCATGTTCTACCATAAGATTGATGGTCACTACCCTTTTGAAAAACAGCTTTTCGCATTGGATAGGACTTTTGCCGCCATCGACCCTGAAAATCCCGGAGATCACGCGCTCATGGAAGGGTCTATTCTTATGGAGAGGTACGATACCCGGACTGCACTGGACGTAGCTCTTGCAGCCGTCCTATTGCCCGATGATGCGGATTTGGCCGTACGGTTACTTCATTTGTACGTTGTGAGTTTATTTTATGGGGATGTTGAAATGGCCCAAAGTATTGTCGAAGGCGATGTCACATTTTCTTTAGAAAAGATCGATATGCCGGAAATCCGTGAACATGTTAAGGCTTTTATTCCCAAAGCGACTTTTGATTTGCGTGATTACATGGTTGGCATGAAGAATCGAAGTCCGGAGGATTACCGGAAACTCATTGAGATGGTGCACCTAATACGCGATATTGATGAATCGACTGAATTTACAAGATATAAATCAACACAAGTTTACGATAAACTAGAGCATCTTGATGAGGAGCTCGTATACCGACTATTAAAAACTCTCTATTCCACAAAATATTGGCGAAGCCGAATGGTGGTAGATGTGATTGTTTACCACTTGGATCTTATTACTAGCGACCCCAAATTTATACCCTTTTTCGCAGAAAACCGAAATTTTAGAAGACTGTATCGGATTATTAATAATGAATATAGAGCGAGATACGCATTTAAAATATTAGAGCGTATTTTAATTGATGAAAGCGGGGAAGTCTCTGCATTTTTCGAAGCCTTGGATTTAAGTGAAAGCTGCTATGTTGCTTCGATTATGTACATATCCGGGAGAAGACCATGGAGGTGGGTTTTATCCGAAGAGGTTTTCCGCAAAAACTACGCCGCCCTTTCAGCCATTTATGAGGCAACGTGGAATAAGTTCTTGGCTCAAGGTGAACAAGAGGAAGACGGTATGGTCAACCCCATCACCACGTGGACCTTCTTTAAAATAAGCAACCAGTTTGCCCGGGAGTCGATTCGTCGTGACGTAGGATTGGAAGAAAATGGACTGATTCACCGACTGTTGCTCTACACTCTTCAATACCCCCTGTATCATCAGAATGATCCACGTTACAAATGGGTATCTCAATTGGAAGCAGGGGATTTGTTAATCAAGTTTTACGAAAAGACAAACAAACAGGACAGGATCCCAAACCTCGAAAAATTCATTAATACCTTAAGACAAAAGCAATGAGAAACAAACTATTCTATCAATTACATCTCACAACCATTCTTATCAGTGGCCTGATCAACCCCCTACATGGTTATTCTTCTGATAAGTATCATGGGCTGGGGATTGATTACAGTGTTACGGCAGCGGGAAACAGCGACCTTCATGAAGCTTCTGATCTAGAGATATGCTCAGGACAACAAGTACGCTTCGACGTTGAATTGCATACAAGTTGGGATGATGACCTTAAGGCAAAAGAACTTCGGACAATTACCTGGAAAGTAGATACAGGCGTCGAAGGTGCAGAGCCCATCTTGGAAACCAAAGACTCTAAAGAAGCCACTTTCGTCCTGACCAACTACTATAAAGCGCTAACGACGGAAGACTTTGAGGATGCAAATGGGAATTTAAGCTCACAGGAATTTACAGTCAAAATAGAAGTTAGCGAGTTGAGAACCGATGATCATGTTTGGCGAGATGAGGAGGTAGATCCTCACGGGACTGTTCGCGGGATTGATCATCCGGAACCTGTCATTCGAACGGTGGTAGTTCACCCTCCCCATGATCCGCAGAACCCGTGTGAACCTGAGGCTCCTGAAGACAGGGAAAATGTTGCTTTTCGTGGATTCGTTGAAATGCAGGAAGGTAGAGAAGTTACTCATGACGGGGAATATTACATCGAAACGGAATGGGATGAAATCAACTACAGAAACCCTTTGGCCAAGTATACCTTTACATCAACTGACGAATATGATGGTTTTGATTCAAGCACAGGTTGTGGGGAGGGAATTGATTCAAAACCTGTAACGATTGATAATTGGGAAATTCCGTGGAGCGTTGGAATTGGTATTGGACCTCTTTCGATGGGTATTTCTGGTACGATTGGACAAGGCGAACAGACATTTCAGATTTTTGATAGTGATAGATCCGACTCTCACCCTGGTTATTGGTTGCATGCAACAGCGTATAATGTTGAAGAAACATTAACCTCTGTGGAAGTATCTGGAAACGGGTATAGGACAGTATATGAATGGGAGGGATATTGGGATTATAAAGATGAACTGACTGGTGAATTTTTTCAGGATTGGACCGTAGTTGAACTCAAAGTTGGGCCTGAGATTACTAATGTGACGTATCGTACATGTAAGATGTGTTGCAATAACTAAGAGAATTAAATGTTAAAAAAGAAATTAATTTATAAACTAATCGTAATATTCATCTCTGGTCAATTGTTCGGGGAAGAAAGCGATGAAATACGATCTGAATTCGAAAGAATTCTCGAATTATCGTGGGAAATAAGTAAAGAATTGCCACCTCCTGAGGAAAGGGAATTTAAGGGGTCCCCTTTTCAGGAATTCCCGGAATTCAAAGAGGAGCTTCGGACGATTCACCGTGAGAGAAGAGAGTTTCTCGAATTTCTTAAGATATACGATTTTGATTTAGCTACCATAATTGAAGAAAATAGATTCAATGAAAATGAGTATAAGGATAATGATTTTATTCAGTGGTCGAAAGTTTTCCTGAAAAAATCGTTGGGGTATCCGACTAAAAAAAAGTATGTGGATTTTCGAGAACCGGGGTTTTACTGGTATTCTTTGAAAGTCGCTCTCCCACCCCAGGAAATGGATCCATGGGGGTACGGAAAGTATTCTGAAAAGCACTACAACCGAATATTTTTCGAGCAGTTTTTTTCTTTTATCTTCACATTTCCTGAACTTGTCGAAAAGCAAGGGGAATTCAGAGCCTTTACCCATATAATAGATCATGGAAACATCATTCTTGATTTACACTTTAGAAGGTCTGGCCTTATAACAAATATTCTATCCGAAAATAAAACGCTGAAAGTGAAAACTCCAACGATGTATGCCTTGTTTAAGCGGGTTTTTCTGGAGCATCGCCTGGGGAATCTTGACGTAGAATTGAATTATAGGACATCGCGGTTTTTTGGTGAAATAATTGGCACGATCGATATCCTCCCGATGCTCAACAAAGAGATGGCCAATTCCGATGTTTTGCCAGTCGAGCTTCTTTTTCTCTATGCGCTGCATGAAATTGATTTGGACAATTGGATCGCCCAAGGATGGATACCCGATCCTGCGGATTTTTCGAAAAAACTCGATAGCGTAAAGGATTTTTATGGGACCGAAGAGGCAGATCCTTTTTCTTCCGAATATTGGAGTAATGCCTTTGCCAGAGTGGTGGGAATGTCTTTCCTGGAGTTCAACCAGTACCTTCATGAGCATGCCGAGGATTTGCCGGAATACCTTCAGGATTTCGACGGTTTCTCGGGCCGTTTTTCGGATGATGGAATTTCTTTCGAAGATCTCTTTGCCCTGCATTTGGTTTACCACTCTTCTCTGAAAAACCGGTTGGATTGGGGAAAGGTTTTTTCAGAATAAAGGGGAGTATCATCTCCCCTCACTCCGGTTCGGCGGTGCCTTCTTCGATGTGGGGCCGGGCTTCGGGGTAGCGGTCGAGGAATTGGTGGAGGGCGGCGCTGAGGTGTTCGGCGTAGCGGAAATGGGCGCCCATGCCGGTGCGT
>JAIUMY010000148.1 GCA_022565335.1 Opitutales bacterium | reverse complement strand
TCGCTCTTCGAGCTATGGAGGACGATACGGAATCAGCCCGACTACGGTATTTTGCGGACCTTGACGGGAATCTGCTGTTTTCGTAGTCGGGGTGCTTCAGCTCCCGATCCACGGCGGAGACGACCTGGCGGACTTTCAAACGCATCCAACGTCGGGGGAGATCTTCGAATGTTCGCGAATTTCCGTCCGATTCATTCGGGAGGTAAACTCCCTCCGACATCTGACCTCTGTCCGTAAGGCTCGCGCCTGCCACGATGCTGTCGCGGAGGGGACAAGACGGACGCCGAATCCGTCCCTCGACGGCGAACCCGCCCCTCCAGGCCAATCGCCTGCCTCGGATCTTTGCCCCGGGAGAGCAAACTACGCTTCCAAACCCCGGGCGGCGGTCAGGATCCATTCGTGTACCGAAGGGGAAATGGGGGAGCGGGGCCAGACCAGTTGGATCTTTCGCTGGCAAGGGGGATCGGTCAATGGCCGGAAAACCACCTTACGGTCGGTATAGGTGGAAACCGCCAGTCCGGGCGTGAAGGTCAGGCCCAACCCCTGTTCCACCAGGCGTATCAAGGTCTCGATTTGCGAACCCTGGATGTTGATGCTGGTATTCAGGCCGATCTGCTCACAGTAGGCTGCGGTCTGGCCGTGCAGGCAGTGGCTGCGTTCCAATAAAAGAATGTTTTCCCCGGCAAGCTCCGGTGGGGCAATGGTTTTCTGCTTCGCCAGCGGATGGTTCGTCGGCAGGGTTAAATACAAAGGGTCCCCGGGCAGGTCGAAGGCTTCGCAAAATTCATCAGCCGCGGTCGGGGGACTCAAAAGAGCGTAATCCATGGACCCTGCCAGTAGATTTTCAACCAAAGCCTCGGTTCGGTTTTCCTCCAAGGCAAACTCCGCCTCCGGAAGGAGGTGGCGTAGGTGCTCGACCAGACGGGGCAACAGGTAGGGGGCAATGGTGGGAATCGCCCCCAGTCGAATGGTTCGCCTGGCCCGGCCTTGGGCTTCAAGCAGAAAATTCTCCGCGCGGTCGACTTCGCTTAAAATATTTTGCGCGTGACGCAGCAGAGATTCCCCCAAGGGGGTCAGCGAGATCGCCCTTCGGTTGCGCACCAACAGCGATCCGCCCGCCGATTCTTCCAACTTTTTAATCTGCTGACTGAGAGAAGGTTGGGCCACATGGCAAACCTCGGCGGCTTTGGAGAAATGACGATGTCGGGCCACTTCGACGAAATAACGGAGTTTCTGCAAATCAAGCATGATAGGTTTAAACTATGGATAGGTAGAAAATATATATTTTACTTATCGAACTCGCGAGGGTAAAATGGGGTCTTTTTCAAAATTCCGCGTAAACCTTTGCGATTTGAAATAGCCTCGGCAAACTGAGACCTACCTAACTATGAGTAACGAAAAACCCAATTCTGGCAAATGCCCCGTATCCCACGGGGAACCCTCAAACGCTGCTTCTTCCGCAGGCAAATGTCCGGTCATGCATGGTGGCAACACCAAAGTGGCGGACGAGCCCATGGCCTGGTGGCCGAACAGCCTCAATCTGGACATCCTCCACCAGCATGATCGCAAGACCAATCCGCTGGGCGAGGATTTTGACTACCGCAAGGAAGTCAAATCCCTGGACTTTGACGCCGTGGTCGAAGATTTACGGGCCTTTATGAATGACAGCCAGGTCTGGTGGCCCGCCGATTGGGGTCATTATGGTGGGTTGATGATCCGGATGGCCTGGCATGCGGCCGGCACATACCGGATTTCCGACGGCCGTGGCGGCGGCGGCACCGGCAACCAGCGCTTCGCCCCGCTCAACTCCTGGCCCGATAATGCCAACCTCGACAAGGCCCGGCGCTTGCTTTGGCCGATCAAGAAAAAATACGGAAACCGCCTCAGTTGGGCGGACCTGATGATCCTCGCCGGCAATGTCGCTTATGAGAGCATGGGTCTCAAGACCTTCGGCTTTGCCTTTGGTCGGGAAGATATCTGGCATCCGGAAAAAGACATTTACTGGGGTTCGGAAAAAGAGTGGTTGGCCCCCAGCGACGCCCGTTACGAAAACGTCGATGAGCCCTCCACTATGGAAAATCCTCTCGCGGCGGTGCAGATGGGACTGATTTACGTCAATCCGGAGGGCGTTAACGGAAACCCCGATCCTTTGAAAACCGGGGAGCAAATCCGCGAAACTTTTGCCCGCATGGCCATGAACGACGAAGAAACCGTGGCCCTGACGGCCGGCGGTCACACTGTCGGAAAATGTCACGGTAATGGCGACGTTGCCAACCTCGGGGAGGCTCCCGAAGGAGCCGAGGTGCACGAACAGGGCTTGGGCTGGAATAACCACAAAACCCGGGGTATCGGTCGCGACACCCTGACCAGTGGCATCGAAGGTGCCTGGACCACCCATCCCACCAAATGGGACAACGGGTATTTCAAATTGCTGCTCGGTTACGAGTGGGAGCTTAAAAAGAGCCCTGCCGGAGCCTGGCAATACGAGCCGATCGGTATCAAGGAAGAGGACAAGCCGGTCGATGTGGAGGATCCTTCCATCCGCTACAACCCGATTATGACCGACGCCGATATGGCGATGAAAATGGATCCCAAGTACCGGAAGATTTCCGAGCGCTTCGCCGCCGACCAGGAGTACTTCTCCGAGACCTTCGCCCGCGCCTGGTTCAAGCTGACCCATCGCGATATGGGTCCGAAGGATCGCTACATCGGGCCTTTGAGTCCGAAAGAAGATCTGATCTGGCAGGATCCGGTGAACCCCGGTCCCCGCAATTACAACGTGGCCGGACTGAAAAAGAAATTGGCGGACAGCGGCCTGAGCATCAGTGAGATGGTTGCCACCGCCTGGGACAGCGCCCGCACTTTCCGTGGATCCGACCTGCGCGGAGGAGCCAATGGAGCCCGTATCCGTTTGGCACCCCAGAAAGACTGGGAAGGCAACGAACCGGAGCGTCTGGCCAAAGTTCTCGGGGTCCTCGAACCCCTCGCCAGGGAGTTTGGCGCCAGCCTTGCCGATACCATCGTTTTGGCCGGCAATGTCGGTATCGAAAAAGCCGCCGAAGCCGCCGGAGTCAGTGTCGAAGTGCCCTTCCTCCCCGGACGCGGTGATGCCACCGAGGAGCAAACCGATGCCGATTCCTTTGCGCCGCTCGAACCCATCCACGATGGATACCGCAACTGGCAGAAAAAGGATTATGTCGTACAGCCCGAGGAAATGCTTCTCGACAAAACCCAATTGCTGGGCCTGACCGCTCCCGAGATGACCGTTCTGCTCGGCGGTATGCGGGTTCTGGATACCAACTACGGCAACACCGCCCATGGGGTTTTCACCGATAAGCCGGGTACCCTGACCAACGACTTCTTCGTGAATCTGACGGATATGGACTTCGTTTGGGAGCCCACCGGCAAGAACAGCTACAATATCCGCAACCGGGAAACCGGAGAAGTCCACTGGACCGCCACCCGGGTTGATCTGGTCTTCGGATCCAATTCCATCCTTCGTTCCTATGCCGAAGTTTATGCTCAGGACGATAACCGGGAGAAATTCGTCCACGATTTCGTCAAAGCCTGGAATAAGGTTATGAATGCGGATCGTTTTGACATCAAATAAACCCTTCTCGAATTAAGCTCTTCTCGACAGAGGAGGGCTTGTTTTCAGCGAAAACTCTCAAAGCCGGGCACCTCACGTGTCCGGCTTTTTTGCGGCTCCCTGACAGGAAATATGGAAAAGGAGTGGAGGAGTAGGGGGTTGATTTCTCCGTGGGAGGGCGAGGGTCTCTCCGAGCTCGAATCGAGTGGGGGAAGGTTCAGGTGGTGTAAGGTTGGAGTCCCGCGATTCCCGTAGCGAGCGGGTTCACCCCGCGAATCCGTCTACCCCTCGTAGCGAGCGGGTTTACCCCGCGAATCGGCTGTTCCCGGGATTGGACGGTCAAGCTCCGTCCTGGTCTGAGCTCGTCGAACGACTTTGACCTCGACAGCCAGCCCAAAACAGCCGATCAAACCGCAGAGGACGCAAAGAGCGCGGAGAAGAGGAAAAGCCAAAAAGCCGTTTTAAAATGGCCGCATTTTGGTCAACACTACGCAATTCCCGTAGCGAGCGGGTTTATCCCGCGAACCGGCTGTTCCCGGGAGGGAAGGGTCCCCCCCGAGCCTCAAAGCTCCTATCCTGATCCAAGGAATCTTTCCTGCGGCGTTCATATCACCCTGTCGCCGAACCACTCTGTTGGCTAGCTGTTTTATAAGGAGCAAGGACATTCCTGTCCTTGGGGAGCCGATCAGGCGACCTGATTGGCGGGAAATTTTTTCAAATATGCACCATCCTTCCCATTCTCAAGGACAGGACGGAGGCGGAGACGGCGAAGCAATGTCCCTACTCCTTAAAGAGGCGCTTCGCTACGAGAGTTGTGGAGTGGTGACAAAAAGCGAAGGGGCTTTGGCGTAGCCCGCAGCTTTAGCAAGGATTTTGGGAAAGGCTGGCGATTCACCTGCTGTTTTCGTAGCTGAAGCCGCGGACACCCGGGGCGTTGCCGTCCGTAGCTGAAGACGTGAGTCTTTGGACGAATAGGAACCCCGCCCCCGTCCGGTCCAAAATCTTACGATTTCGGCTGCTATGATGGTTTGTCAAGAACCGTTGATTTGTTTTTTTA
>JAIUMY010000147.1 GCA_022565335.1 Opitutales bacterium | reverse complement strand
TTTCGCGAGAGAATACCGGCAAGTTATCGCATGAGAGGTGAAAAGAAACCTAAGTCCCGGAGGGACGGGCCGAAGGTAGGCGTGGATGGCAATCAACGTAATCTCCAAGCAAAAATCCAAATGTCTCGCAGAGCGAGACCTGAGAGGGGTGGGCTAGGGGTCTTCCGATTAGCCCGAATGGCACTCGGTTAAGCACGCCTCTCCTTTTTCGTTGGCGCATATATCTTCAGGCAAAAGGCGGTCGATTACGTCTTTAACCGAGAGCCATTCCCATGAGCCCAACACCGAGCGTAATTCCCTCCTGCTCTCGCTCTGCGAGGCATTCTATTGGGGGTGTGATGCCTATTCCGTGGATTTTCATCCACGGCTATCCTCTTGCTGTCCCTCCGGGACTTACCAAATGCGTGCGCCTTCTACCTTAAAAAATTTCATTGGGGTCACCTTTACTTCACTGGAATCAAGTGTCCTGAGCCTCCGTCCTGTCCTTGGTCTGTTTCCCCCAGCCAGGCCCGTACCGAACCCGGCAAAAGGAACCTTTCGCGAAAATCTTTGCCTTACCGAACGGGGTACGGCATCTTTTCCTCTTGGGTGCCATCAGGTGCCTCTAAGATTTACTTTCTCTATGGATTACCAAGCTGATACCGAACGTTACGAAAAACTGCCCTATCGCCGGGCCGGGCGAAGTGGATTGTTTTTACCGCCCTTGGTGCTGGGACTCTGGCACAATTTTGGAAAGGAGGATGACCACCGCGAAGCGCGGTTGACCCTCTTCAAGGCGTTCGATTCGGGCATTACGCATTTTGACCTGGCCAATAACTACGGCCCCCCGCCGGGCTCGGCCGAGAGTTTTTTGGGGGAGGTCCTGCAGCAGGAGATGTCGGCCTACCGGGATGAGCTGATTATCAGCACCAAAGCGGGCTACCGCATGTGGCCCGGACCGTACGGGGAATGGGGCTCCCGGAAGGGTATGTTGGCCAGTTTGAACCAAAGTTTACAACGCCTGCGGCTGGATTATGTGGATATCTTTTATTCGCACCGTCCCGACCCGGATACCCCGCTGGAGGAGACCATGGGAGCTCTGATCTCGGCCGTTGAACAGGGGAAGGCCCTCTATGTGGGACTGTCGAACTATCGCCCTGCGGAAGCCCGTAAAGCGTTGAAAATTCTCGCTGCCGCCGGGGTGCCCGCGGTTTTGCATCAACCTCCCTACAATATGTTCAATCGCTGGATCGAAGAGGAGGGGCTTCTGGATCTCCTTGAAGAAAAAGGAGTGGGCTGTGTGGCTTTCAGTCCCCTGTCTCAAGGCCTTTTAAGCGACCGCTATCTGAACGAAATTCCCGCCGGTTCCCGAATCGAAAAGGGCGGTTTTCTCAAAAAGGAAGCGTTGCGCAAAAAACTTCCCAAAATTCGGGCCCTCGCGGAAATCGCGCAGGAACGCGGACAGACCCTCGCCCAAATGGCTTTGGCCTGGGTCCTGCGGGATGATCGGGTCACCAGTGCCCTGATCGGGGCCTCTTCCCCCAAGCAAGTGGAGGAAAATTTATCCGCTTTCGAAAAACCGGATTTTGCCGCGGAAGAATTGGACGCTATTGAAAATGTTCTGGCAATGCCGGACGCCGGAGAAGACGAAGAGGAGGAGCCTAAATGAATCCCCAGGAAATTTTGATCACCGTGGTTTTGGTTTTGCTCCTGGCGAAAGTCGGGGTGGAAATCTTTCTCTCTTTTCTCAACCAAAAGGAAGTCGAAAAGCACCGGGAATCTCCACCGGAGCCCCTGCGCGAGGTGATGAATGAAAAAACCTATGACAAAGCCTGCCGCTATACCCTGGCCAAATCGAAGTTCGGAATTTTCGGCGAAGTCTATGGGCTGGTGCTTCTTCTGGTGGTCTTGTTCAGTGGGGTCCTGCCATGGTTTTATTCTGCCATCGGCGGAGGAGCGGATACCACTATCTGGCGGGAAAGCTTTTTTCTTATCGCCGTAATGATGCTTTTGGGCATTCCCAGTTTGCCCTTGGAATGGTATTCGCAGTTTCGCCTGGAGGAACGCTTTGGCTTTAACAAAAGTTCGCTGGGACTTTGGATCACTGACAAAATCAAGGGTCTGGTCATTGGCCTGGTGCTGGGGGTGCCGCTGGTGACCCTGTTGCTCTTTTTGGTCACTTGGGCCGGGAGTACCTGGTGGATCTGGGGCTTCCTTTTGGTTTTTATTTTCCAATTGGTTCTCATGGTGGTGTATCCGATGTGGATTCTACCCTGGTTCAATAAACTGACCCCCCTTCCGGAAGGAAATCTGCGGGACCGCCTCATGGCCCTGGCCGATCGCACCGGCTTTAAGGCCCAGACCATTCAGGTGATGGACGGAAGCAAACGCTCCGGACATTCCAATGCCTTTTTTACCGGATTTGGCCGCTTTCGGCGGATTGTTCTGTTCGATACTTTGGTCGAGCAATTGGAGGAAGATGAGCTGGAATCGGTGCTGGCCCACGAAATCGGTCATTATAAACGGGGTCACATCCCCAAAATGCTGGGGCTTTCTTCCCTCATGTTGCTGGCCTCTTTCGCCGTGCTGGCCTGGTTGATCGAGACGCCGGTTTTTGTCGAAGCCTTTGGCTTTGATGCCGGGAACGTCGGCGTGGGCCCGGCCTTTTTGCTCTTTGCCTTGTTGGCCGGGGTGTTTACCTTCTGGCTGACCCCGTTGTTTAACATCCTGTCGCGGAAACATGAATACGAGGCCGATGATTTTGCCCGCGAGCATGCCGAGGGGCGCGACCCCATGATCCGCGCGCTGCGCAAGCTGAGCGAAAAGAACCTTTCCAACCTGACCCCCCATCCGCTCTTTAGCGGATTCTACTACTCGCACCCAACACTCCTCGAGCGGGAGAGTTCGTTGGGGAAGGAAGGATAGATTCAAGGTTCACCAACGACCGGCTTTCTTCCTGTAGGGCCTCCCCTTGGGGAGTGCCGCCCGCGAGGATGTCCAACTTATCATAAAGTTGTTCGTTGGCGAAAGGAGTGTTTCCCCCACACAAAAGGCCAAGCTTGCGCTTAAACAGTTTCCGTGAGTAAGATTGGTGGATGAAAGCAAACTTTTGGAGAAAGGTTTTCGCCATAGGGGGTGCCCTTTGGTTGTTGGGGGCTTCCTTGAATGGCGAGGTACCGAGGAAGTATGCGGATATCGTCGCGGCCTATACCGGGCCGAAGCACTTTTCCTTTTGGCCGGAAACTTTTGTCGAAGAATACAACGCCTACCTTGAGGAAATCGGGGAAACGCGCTACCAGCGTTTTCTGGAATATGCGGAGGAGATTCTGGCCTCGATGGAAGAGTACCATTGGTCGGAGGCGTATCATGTGGCCCATGAAGAGGAAAATCGTATGGCCGATTGGTTCGACGACGACCGGTGGGAAGAAGCGATAACCTTTCGTGAACGGGTTCTAAATTTGAAATCCCTCCCGCTGGGTTTTTCGATTACCGAAAAGAGCGAAGAGTTTTATGATCTTTCTGACCGTACTAAAGAGGTAAGGAACCTCCGGAATTTGGCCCGGTATTTTTCGGAAGCGGCAAGATATGCTTTGATCAGCGAAAAACCAGAGGAAGCAATGCGCTTCGTACAAGCGACCCATTTTATGGGGGGTCATTTATTTCGTCCGGTGAATCTTATTGAGGGGCTAACCCTTGTCGCTGTTTCAGGAATTTCGATCAATCTCTTCTGGGATTTAGGTTGGGAATCCTGGCCAAGCGAAGATGAGAATGAATGGAAGGAATCTTTGCTAACCGGAAGGCCTACAATGCATCAACTGAGGGATGCAATCAGTTTAGAACCTTCCTATTTCTTAAGCTTGTTACCAAAATTCCTTGAGACCAGCCGACGCGAATTTATCCAAGCAGCGAGAGGGGAGACTTTTTTAGCTTGGGGTATGATCCCGGAAATCCAAAACCCAAGGGCCTTTTACCAAATGTATTTCACCGATGAAGGTTGGCATAAGGATTTGAAACGCATGTTGTCACTCTACAGCTCTTTTGCGGACCTGTTGCTTTTATCGCCGAAGAAAAGGGCTGAGGCTCTTGTTGAGTGGAAAGAAGCCGCAAAGGCGGATGATTCTTCGGATTTTTTGCTAAGCAATAATATCCCTAGAATGTACGAAAGGTTGCTAACTTCAAACTTGAGCATTAAGGGAATGACCCGCCTTGCTACCCTGGCTTCGGCGATCCGGGTTTACGAAGCCCAAAACGGCTCCTTGCCCCGGGAATTGGCGGACCTGCCTCTTTGGCAGGAAGACGCTGCCTGGGGAACCAACCCCTTTACCGGAGAACCGATACAATATGAACTGACCGAAGACGGCTTTTCCCTCGTCATGGAAGCCCCGGAACTCTCGGAGAGAAACCAGGAAACTTTGCGCCAGCATATTGTTGTTCCGTCGGAATAGAGATGCTCCAGGACATGCTATTCCCTTCGACGGCGAAGGCGTCTTTGGACTGCGGTTCCGTTCTGACGTGACCGCAGTATGGGAGCTAGCCCTGCTGGCGAACCTTAAGTTTCGTTAACGCCGCAGCAGGCTGCGGCTGGAGAAAGCGGCAAGAGGCTTGCCGCAGCAACTGTGATTGAATCAAGCGCAAATTGCATTTTTTTCGGTCTCATTGAGCTTTTTTTTCAGCTGACTGTGCATGTGGATTATGAGTTTACGCATTGCCGCCACGATAGCGCATTT
>JAIUMY010000146.1 GCA_022565335.1 Opitutales bacterium | reverse complement strand
CGGTCTGGGTCTTCGTGTTCTTGCGAGCCATTTCGGTCTCCTCGTGTGTCGTGTTGCGAAGCATCAAAGCATCTACGCTTTCGATGATTAGAGAATACGACTGCGAGGTATGGTTTGAAATTGGCAGCTGGTGGCATGTTTTGCTGGGAGTGGAACTGGCGGGAGCCGCCGCCCCATGGCAATTCATGGCAATTCTCGGGTGTCCGTGGGTGATTTCTGCCCACGGCATGTGCTGGCGGTCCATGGGAAGTGCCGGGGTTCCATGGCGTGACCGAGCGCTCGCTGTGGCGGAATGTGATGGAACGGGCGTTTTGGAATGTGCTGGTGGTCCAAGGCGTGGGGAGATGGTGAGAGAGTGGAGATCCGTGGCGCGCTCCCGCACATCCACCACCTTCTCGAAAATCTATCCACCTACTCACACGCACCCATAGCCCGCGCCCAGAACCCCGCACATTCACCAACTCTCCGAAAACCTATTCGCACCCGCACATCCACCTTGTCTTTCAAAATCTATCCACTCTCTCCACGCACCTATAGCTTCGAACACCCATCACACCTTCATCACCTCACACACTGCCCTGCCCTCTCGCCCAATCTCCCTTTGCTGCGTTCTCTCACCCGGGCCATTGCGATCTGGATCTCCAAACATCCTTTCTCTTTTCATGGCGTTCCGCGGTGAATCGCGTTTCCCTTGGATTGATGTGGCGATGGTTTCTCTGGCTGTCCGTGAGATCTCTCGGGGCGCCTTCTACAATCCCGTGGCTGTCCATGGCGCTCTGAAGGCGCGGCTTGGGATGGAACGCCTCTAGCCGCGTAGAAAAAAGGAACCGCCGCTCTTTCAAGCTGACGGTTCCATGAAGTTTGGTTCGTTGCCGTTCCTGCCCACGCATGAGAGCGACCCGGGAGCAGTGCAGACATTGAACCCGCAACACAAGACGCGAGAAAGCGTCCGGGTGACGCGAACTCTCGATGATTGTTTATAGCTGTTTGCGCTTTGGGTAGCAAATGGGTTGATGCATTCCGGGTGTGGTGTCTGGGCGGAAGTGAGAATGCCCGGTGTTTCCTTTAGGCGTTTTGGATCTGGTGGCGCTGCGCTTCTCGCCCGGAGCGTTGGATTTGGAAATCTCCAAAGCCTCTGCCCTCTAAGAAGATATACACCTAACAGTATATTATATATTAGAGGGCAGAGGACTTGGATAAAACACTCTCCGGGATGTGGATTGGGCTTCATCAGGTGTGTCTGCGATGAAGATCCGGGACGTTTCCCTGGGCGTTTTGGAATCGTTTTCGAGACTATTTGGATCCGGGTGTTCCTGGACGGCCTCACACACGCATGCGCGGTAGCCTGAGCCCGGAAGACTCCTCTTTTGGCTGCCAGCTCCGATTGCTTGATAAACGGGTCAAATTTCTATTTGGGGCTGATTTTTAAACCAGCTATCAACTTCCATCAACTAATTCTCTAAAATACCGTATAGAGCGTTTAAAACCAGCAACTAGCGATAGGTCTGGTAGATGGCCCGGATAAGACCATTCACATCCTTCTTCTGTGCTTGCGCATCCTTGATGATCTGCGCGACGCCCTTTGCCCGTATCCCGGTTATGTCGACGACGACCTCTGGCCCGGTTATGCGTATGGCGAGACCGTATTCTGTTGCGAAGGATTCGACCTTGTAGTCGGCGCTCTCGTAGATGGTGGTCATGCCGTCTCTCCTCTGCTCCCCGAGTGATTGCAGCATGCCATCGCCGCGCTGATTGAGCAAAGAGGTGCAGAGCGCCTCGCCCCGCTCGACCGCAACCCAGGTTTTCCCTGGTATGAAAAGCTGCTGGATCTCCTCGAAGGCGGTCGCGATTCCGTGAGCTTCATTATCCCGGAACGTGACGCTGCTCTGATCACTACGGACATAGAGCCGATAGCCGTTCTTGGGTGCTTCTGGCGCCTCGACGGTGAAGCGGCTGGTCTGGAAGATGGTCTTCATGCGTGTCTCCAGTGTTTTGCGGGTCCGCCGCGCGATCAGTGCCGCCGGCGTCCGAAACGGGTGTAGGGTGCGACGGCGCGAACGATGATCCCGATCAGCACGACCATGATCGCGGTTATGAAGCCCCAGCCCACGGTGTATTCGCCCCAGAGCATTCCGGCGATCGCGATGCCCAGGGCCGCCGTCAGCGTCAGGATGACCACGATCAGGTCGATGACGATGCTCGCCGCGTCTCCGCCGGCGAAATGGCGCACCAGCATGAGCAGAGCACCGAGCCCGAGAGCGCCGATCAGCAGCGTGAAAAGAGCGCCGTCAAGCATCGGAAATCATCCGACGATACCAGCCCGCTTCCGCTTCCGAATCGTAATCCTGGGCCGCGCGGCGCATCTCCTCTTCCTCGTCGAGACCCAGGTGATGCAGCGGGTGATCGGCATGATAGAGATCGGTCGGTGCGATATCGGCGCGCTGAACCTCGAATTTCGTCATGTCAATCATTGGGCAGCTCCAGGGACTTGAGAATGCGCTCCTCGCGGTCGCGCTCGAATTCGGCTTTCTCGATGTCGCTGCGAGCAATGACCGCTGAATCACTCTCCGGCGGGTAGCAGATCCACACCTTTTCGCCATCGACGTAGTCCTCGGTCCACGTCAACGGAAGGATCCTGAAGCTGATGCCCGCGTCGCCGGCATGGGCCCGGCGCCATTGCGTCGGCTGACCTCTCACGAACGGATCGACGTTGGGCTCGATGATGCGTGTTCCGCGCGAGCGGATTGCCTGGCCGACCTCGTCGTCGATCCAGCGCGTCTCGTGCGGACAGTTCGATGTGCCGAGCCTATAGACGCAGGCGCGGTGTCGAGCGCACGCGTTGGGTTTGCGGCAGCCGGCGGGCCAGGGTGCGATTGTCTCGCTCATGAGATCACTTCCTCCTTCTGATCATCGCGGCTATTTTCGCGTGTCGACGGATCTGCATGGGTTTCATACCGACGCCCCGAACATGGACTTGCCGCGGGCGCGATGCGCGAACACAGCCATCTCGCCGGGCCTGCGACCTTTGAGGGTCGGGGTGAATTCGTTCCACATCTCCTCTTCGTCGAGGATCATGTGATGCAGCGGGTGATGCGGGTGGTAGATGTCGTGGGGCTTGAGCTCCCAGGTGTCGACATGCTGCTTGTGATAGATTCGCACGGATTTTCCTTCCATTGCTGTGATCTTGGTGATGATGACGGTGCCGGTGGGCTTGAGACGGTTGGTTTTCAACCAGGTATCGCCGCAATAAGTCCGTTCTGACTTGCGCTCGAAGGCACAGGCCTGCACGCCGCCATTGATGATGGCACCCTCGATCGAGCCGTAGAACTCTCCCCTGCCCGCGTTGATCTCGCGCTCGTCGGTCGCGGGCTCGGCGGTGCCGTCGGGCATGATCTGCCAGAAGGTGAAGGTCATGACACGCTCACAGTCCCGAAGCTGATCTTGACGGCTCTCGCGGCGATCTCGAACACCGCGCCAAACGAACCGCGATCCTTGACGACCATGCGCCTCAGCTTCTCGGCATTCTCCGGCTTCGACAGCCGTTCATAAACCGCGATCAGCATTGACGCGCTGGTCTTGTCGATCATCAGGGGCTGAAACTGCGGATGCTTGTCGTTGAAGCCCCACTCCCCTGCCCTGTTGAAGGAGCCCTCGTCGGGCCAGACGAACGCCATCGGACCATGCGTGCCGTCGGCGATCGCGTTCAGTTTCTCGAAGGATGCGACCTCGACATCGACCCAGCGGTCGTTTGGACCGGGGTTTTCGTTTTCGAGCATCGTGAACGGGTTATAGATGTTTGGCATCAGTTTTCTCCCTGGCTGCACGAGCCGATTGGATTTTGTCTGCTTTCTGATCGGCGAGCTTTTCCGCATACCATTCGGCGCGACCGTCGTTGATGGCGTCATGATAGACTTGGCTGCAGGCAATATAGCCCAGCTTGTTGTTGCGCATTCGCATACGCCAGTTGATGTTGCGCATCATGATGCGTGCTCCCGGTGAAATGAGATTTCCATGTTCAGCCATTCGCGCAGCGCTGTCTTGCGCGCCTCGTGATCGGACTTCTCCCAGATATCCTCCGGCGAGAAGAACATAGCGGCGACGCCACCGTCCATGATCCCGGCGCGCTCCTGGATCGGCAGAACCGCGGCATCGATGTCGTCGATCATGGCGCAGCTCGCGATCAGCTCGTCGGTGACGGCTTCAGGCTTGAAGGTCGTGCTCATGTCTGCCTCGTGTTGCTATTCGATGATTGTATAATCGCACAGTCTTCAATGGAAAGCGGCTGGCAGATGAAGGCTTATGCGCTGTCGGGTATATTCGGCCGATATGTGCTGTAGGGCATAAACCGCGAAGCTCTGGGAAGCGTCAGAATCGTCGGGATGCTTCAAGCGCTCTCACGCTATGCGAAACACGCTCCCGACGATTCTTGAGCACTCCCTGCGCTTTCTACGCGACTTCCCTTGCGAACTTGTCGAGCACGCGCACGAAGCGCACTGCTCCCGAGCTGTGCAGCCTCATGAAATCGTGCATGGAGCGCACGAAGGTCAGATCGCTGACATCGCCGTTCATGATTTTCTTGTAGACCACGCAGCGCTGATCCTTGTAATCCTCGAACAATTCATCCGCGCCGAAGACGATGGCGTCGATGCGATAGAGACTGCCCTTGCAGTGGCGCCAGGTTTCGCCTCGTTTTGGCTCGGGGCGGATCGTGTCGAAATCCGCG
>JAIUMY010000145.1 GCA_022565335.1 Opitutales bacterium | reverse complement strand
CTCGAGCTCGGAGAGACCCTCGCCATCCCCGGGAACGCCCCCCAAAGGGAGGGCGAAGGTCCCTCTGAGCTGTCGCGCGACAACCGACCAATCGGTTCCCACATGCTCCCGCCAGGTAGATGAAGGTCCGCCAAAAATCCGTACCCCCCACCGATAAAACAGCCCGTGGATCGGGCGATGAATCAGCCCGACTACGTAAACAGCCGTCCAAAGAAAGAAAACCCGCTGAGGCGGCAGACCCTCGCCTTTCCCAAAAATAGACCCCTCCTTAACGGGGAAAAGGTTAGGGGTTCAATCTCTCTTATTCCGGCCCTTCAATTTGAAATTGGACAGCTTTTTCATTGTTCTCCGGACGGTCGTCGCGCAGGCCAGTGGGGCTGTCCAGAAGGGTTTTCAGGGTAACCCCTGATTCGCTGCGCAAACGCTCCGCCGTGATGGGCAGGGTTACGCCCCGGGATTCACCGGCGTCCAGGGAGGTAATGGTGAAGGAATGGTCTTTAAGACCGTCGTTGACCCAAACCGTCAGATCGCCAACCCATTCGGTGCCACGGTTTTGGACGGTTACGCTGGCTTGGTAATGACCATCGGGGCCGGGCTGTGAATGAAGATAGATATCGGCAATGGCCGGATCATGGATCCCCTGTTTTCGGTGCTGTAAAGACCGTTCCAGGCTAATCACGCCTTGCCCCCAACGATCATCGGGTCCCGGTGGACCGGCATCGTCGGCGTTTTGCCGTAAAACTTCGGCGGCTTGGCGGGGACTGAGATCGGGAATTTCACTGAGCAAGGCGGCAACGGCCCCGGCGGCAATCGGACTGGCGGCGGAGGTGCCGTTCATTTGCAGAAAATGATCATCCGACCAGGGAATGGCCACGCCCACCCCCGGGGCCGCGAGATCAATCGAGCCCCGATTGGCGAAGTGGGCCTGTTGCCGTTGGGCATCAATGGCGGTAACCGAAAATACTTCCGGATAGGCAGCCGGATAGGGGAGGCCCTCACGACCTTCGTTGCCTGCGGCGGCGATCAGCAATACCTCACGGGAATTCGCATAGCGGACGGCATCTTGCAGGACCGGATGATCCCGGGCCGAGCCAAGGGAGAGGTTAATGATTTTTGCTCCCTCGTCCGCCGCACGCACAATGCCTTCAGCGACCGTGAAGACATCGCCCTGGCCCTTGCCGTCGAGCACCCGGATGCTCAGCAGATCCGAAGCCGGAGCCAGGCCCTCTTGTCCCGCCAGGAGCAGGGCCACCGCCCGGCCATGGGGGGACATTTCCTGCGCCTCGGGATTTCCGGCCAAGAGATCGATTTGGCGAAAGGGTTGGTTACCGGGGAGGTCATTCACACCGGTATCCAGAACCGCCACGGTGATGCCGCGACCCCAGTCTTCGACGCGTTCGGGAGCGCCGAGCCAGCGGCGAAGACCCTCGGTGAAGGGTTGGTAATCGGTTGTCGCAATATCCTCAAAATCAGGCCCCTGGGGAAGCCGGACCGGCGTGTTGGGCGCGGTCTCTGCCTCGGGAGGCAACTGTTCCAGCAAACGGCGCAACGCTTCCGGGCTGTCCAAGTGAACCCGCAAGGATTGAAGCTGCCCGAGGGGCCGACTGGTTCCCGGATGAGCTTCTTCCCAGGCACGCCGGAAAGCGGCCAATTCCTCTTGGCCCGCAAAACGGACAACGATGTTGGTGCCATTTTCGCGTAGAAAGGATTGCTCCTCGTTCGATAATTCGTCGTCGTTTTCCTCTTCGGGCACGGCCTCAAAGGCGGGTGGGGTGTAGGGAGCCCGCTCAACGGGAGCGGATTCCTCTTCCGGGATCGGCTCCTCATCCTCCCCGCTTTGCCAGACAATCAGCGCGGCCACCAAAAGGGTGATTCCGGGAAGTAGGACCCTTCGCCAATTGACCACGATGCCATCCATAGGAAAATTGAGACTACTTCGTCTCCACTTCGGTTCCCTTGGGAGGCTGAGGTTGTTCTTTCGCAGCTTTACGGGCGTTGATAAAAGAACGAACGCAGAGCGCCAAAAAAGCGATGGAGATGATACCCATGAGAATCATCCCGCCGGTGGCCAAGTCATTTTTAAGAACCCGAACCAAGCCCATGATCAGGGGCGCGGATCCAATCAACGCGACCACGGCCGCAATGTGCATGGCATGTTTTCGCAAATCAGGCTTGGCGACGGCTAAAATCCCCGCCACCAAAGCCGCGATTCCAAAAAAGGTCGGAATCAGCGCGGTCATGCTTTTATCGTCGGAGGTCCCAAAGAGAAGGACTCCGAGAAGAATCAAAATTACAGCGTAGGCGAAAGTATAAGGAACCATAAGTAAATAGAATACGGCCTTTTTTCCAAAGGCCAAGGCTGATTCCTAGTTTTTCATTCCGCTGGCCGCCACTCCCTGTACAAACCATCGTTGAAACCAGAGGAATACGACCATCACCGGGGCCACCATCATTACGCCGAAGGCCATGATATCCCCCCACTGAATTGGCGGGAGGGTTTGAAAGGAGGCAAGGGCCACCGGGAGGGGGCGGTAGGTATCGCCCACCGTCACCATGAGGGGCCAGAGATAATTCCCCCAATGCAGAAGAAAGGTGAGAATGGCCACCGAGGCAAAGGCCGGTTTTGCGGTTGGCACAATGACCTGCCAATACGTTCGCCAGGGTCCGGCCCCATCCATCATGGCGGATTCCTCCAACTCCCGCGGCAACCCGAGAAAAAAAGTGTAGAAGAGGTAAATGGAAAAGGCGTTGGCAATGAAGGGGATGATTTGCACCTGGTAGGAATTTCTCCAGCCTATTTCGGTCATCTGGTAGAAAAGGGGCGCGGCAATGGCCTCAAAGGGCAGAATCAGCAGAGCCAGAACGAGAAGAAAGAAAAGGTGTCGCCCCTTCCACGGCAAACGGGCAAAGGCGTAGCCGGCCATGGAATTCACCACCAATCCGGCCGCGACGATGGTCCCGGTGATAAAGAGGGAATTGAATAGAAAACGGAGAAACGGCACCCGGTCAAACACCGAGCGGTAATTGTCCAGAGACGCTTCCGTCGGGAAAAAGGCCCGCCAATTCCCGGCTTCGCTCAGGACCAAATGGTCCGGTTTCAGACTGGCGATCAGCATGAAGAGGACTGGTCCGAAGAAAAGCACCGCGCCCAAAAACAAGGCCCCATAGCCCAGCGCACGGTACCAGAAGGGTGGAGTGGACCGGGGTTTCATGACTGTTCCCTTTCTTCCCGAAGATATTTTCTTTGGAGCATCGCGATACCCACCACAATGAGGAAAAAAACCACTGTCATGGCGGCTCCACGACCCACCTGACCACGGTCAAAGATCGCCCGGACGGTTTCGAACATGACCGTGGTGGTGGCATTTTGCGGGCCGCCCTGGGTCAGGATATGCACTTGGTCGAAAAGGCGGAAGGCCAGAATGGTGGTCACCAGAACCACAAAGATGAGAGTGTTCCGCAACCCCGGCAGGGTAATGTGCAGAAAACACTGCCGGCGGTTGGCGCCATCGATCTCCGCCGCCTCATAGAGGTGTTCGGGAATCCCCTGGCGGCCGGCCAGGAGAATGATCATTTGAAATCCACAACCTTGCCAAATCGACATAATCATAATCGCGGGCAAGGCGAAGCGGGGGTCCCGGAGAAAATCCGTGGGCTCCCACCAGCCCATCGTGAGAGTACTCAAAAGACTGTTCGCCAGCCCGGTGGCTTCCGGTGAGAAAATCAATTGCCACACGATCGCCACCAGCGCCATCGGGAAGATCACCGGCAGGAAAAAGAGGGTCCGGAAAAGGGTTCGGCCCCGGAAGGATTGATTGAGCAATAACGCCAGGGCCAGGGCGAGGGCCGTTTGTACCGGAACCACCACCAGCGCGAAAACCGCATTGTTAAGGAGCGCCCGGCGAAAGGTATCGTCCGCGAAGATCCGCGCGAAATTTCGCAAGCCGACCCATTCCGGACTCTGGGGAGAGCCAATACGGTATTGATAAAAGCTCAGAATCACCGCCAGCGCAAAGGGCAGGGCCACAAACAAGACGAGGCCAAGAACCGCGGGAAAGGCCATCTGCGTTCCCGGAGAAACAAATTTCGACCGCTGGAGATAGGTCATAGTGCCTACCCTAGTAAATTTTCCCTGATCTGCCAACGAAGGTTTTTCTCTGAAGGGAAGAAGGGTCGCCGAAACACCCCGCCATAGCCTTGGCGAAGGAGGAAGGCGTGAGATTTTGGAAAACAGCCGGGAAGAACCACGAATGGACACGAATTGACAGGGAAAGAAAACAGCCGATTTTAAACAGAAGTTACAGAGAACGCAGGGGAAGAAAGGATAAGGAAGCAAATGCAAGCAGCTATGGAAATAAAGTAGCTGCGGTCTTTAGCCGCAGTTCGGTGAGGGGAGGGGAATCGGGACCACCCCACCGCTTCGCGGTCCCCCCCTCCTAAGCTAGGAGGGGAATGAAACAACCGGGGAGAACCACGAATGGACACGAATGAACACAAATTGATAGGGAAAGAAAACAGCCGATTTTAAACAGGAGTTACAGAGTACGCAGAGGAAGAAATGCTTAGGGAGCAAATGCAAGCAGCTATGGAAATAAAGTAGCTGCGGTCTTTAGCCGCAGTTCGGTGAGGGGGAATCGGGACCACCCCACCGCTTCGCGGTCCCCCCCTCCTAAGTTAGGAGGGGAATGAAATCCCGATTCGCTTCGCTCATTGCCCTTCGGCGGGACTGGCTGCGCCAGCAGTTGGGCTCT
>JAIUMY010000144.1 GCA_022565335.1 Opitutales bacterium | reverse complement strand
TCTCGCTCTGCGAGACATTTTGATTTTTGCTTGGAGATTACGTGGATTGCCATCCACGCCTACCATCGGCCGTCCCTCCGGGACTTAGGTTTCTTTTCACCTCTTATTCTAGGACTTGCCGGTATTCTCTCGCGAGCTTCATGCCCTCCAAAGACTCACGTCTTCGGCTACGGGATTTGCGCCTTGTGGCCGAAATCGTCAGATTTTGGACCGGATGAGAGCGAGAGCTCCGTGCCCTCCACCGGGCCCCCCCTACAAGAGATACGCGGGCCACCAGAGAATACCATACAACGCCAACTGTTGTCCGGTCATCGCGAGGGCACGGTTGGCCAAGGTAACCTCTTGGTCAACCTTGTGGAGAATTTGCCCCAAAGGCACACTCAGGCCAAAGGCCAAAAGAGGAATCAACAGAAAAGCATTCCCCGTGGCCACTGCCAACCCCAGCGGCACCAACACCGCCAGAAAGGTCTGAAACAGAAACTGCCCCAGGGCAAATGGCTTCCCCAACAAAACCGCCAACGTATTCTTCCGGCTAAGCCGATCATCTTCGTGGTCGCGCAGATTATTGATCACCAGAATATTCGCCGCCAGAGCGCCAATCCCGATGGAAACCGCCAAAGCCTCGGGGCTGAATCCTCCCGCCTGGACAAAATAGGTGAAATTGACCGCCACCAATCCGAAGAACAGGAAAACAAACCCGTCCCCCAAACCATTATAAGCCAAGGGAAAGGGCCCGGCGGTGTAGGCCCAGCCGGAGAGAATACAAAGGATTCCCAAAGGCACCAACCACCAACCTCCAAACCAGACCAGTTGCAAGCCCACCAAAAAGGCTGCGGCAAAAACCCACAAGGCCGCCCGCCGCATCACCTCCGGCTCGACCTTGCCGCTGGCGGAGGCGCGGGTCGGCCCTCTCCGGGAAGGACGGTCCGCCCCTTTCACGAAATCATAGTAATCATTGGCAAAATTGGTCCCCACTTGCAACAAGAGCGCAAAAAACAGACAGATCACCGCAGCGACGGGTTGCCAGACCCCGACTCCAAAAGCAATGGCCGTTCCCGCCAGCACCGGAGCAACGGCTGCCGGAAGCGTTTTGGGGCGTGTCGCCTCAACCCAGTCGCGGACCCTCATGAGACCGCCGCCAGGGATTTGAGCGAAGGCATCGGAGCGGGAGAATCGCCCAGGGCCGCATCATAGTCTTTCCACACCGGCTCGAACCCTTTGGCCCGAATCACCGCCTCGACTTCGGCCGGACTTCGTTCATCGGAAATGGCAAACTGTTCCCCGGCATGTTGGGTTTCCGCCGGACTTCGGCTGGCTTCATAGCCACCCGGTTCGGTAACACTGCCCGCCGCCATGGTGGTGATCCCCAGAGGAATCAGGGAATCGCGCAAGGCCGCAGGCTCACGGGTCGAAAGCACCAAACCGGCATGAGGCAGCAGAATCCGCAAAGCACAGAGAACCTGCACAAAGGAGCGGTCGGAAATTTGGTCCCGGGGACTAAACTCCCCCACGATGGGACGCATCCGCGGCAGACTGATTTGCAATTGGGCACGCCAGCAACGGCGTTTCAGGTAATCGGCGTGCGCCGCCAGGGCAAGAGTTTCATGGAGCCAGTCGTAAAGCCCATACAGCGCCCCGATACCAAGCCGCCGGAAGCCAGCATCATAGGCCCGCTCGGGTGAATCCAAACGGAACGGAAAGCGTTTCTTAGGACCCGAGGTGTGCATCTCCTTGTATGTCGCTTCGTGATACGTTTCCTGATACACAATCAGGGCCTCCGCACCCGCATTGACCATCGGCAGATACTGGGGCGTCCGCACCGGACCCAATTCCAGGGCAATACTGGGAATAAAGGGACGCAGTGCTTTCACACATTCCTCGACATAGCCGGAAGACACTTGCCGGGGATGCTCCCCGGCCACCAAAAGAAGCGAGCGGAAGCCTTGCTCGGCCAAAATCTCCGCCTCCTTCACCACCCGATTGACCGGTAAGGTCAGACGCGGAATGTCCAAATGACGGCTAAAACCACAATATTGGCAAATGTTCACACACTCATTGGAAAGATAAAGAGGGGCGAAAAGCCGAATCGTTTTACCAAAATACTGCTCCGTGATCTTTTTACTCAGGGCCGCCATCGGCTCCAAATACTCACGCGCGGCCAATGGGGATAAGAGTGCCGCAAATTCTTCCAAATTGCGGATGTGTCCACGGGAAAGAATGGCTTCAATTTCCCCGGCTGAGGTATTCTCACGGGCTTTGGCGACCCATTCAGAGAGAGGCAACTGGGGAAAATATTCGGAGAAAGTTTGGTAACCGGATAAGGACATAAATGAAAAGGAAATTTCTCTACCCTACCATCAAGGGCCTATCTTGTCAGGCCCCAGACAGCAGATTGGGTTATTCGTCAAGGAAGGCGGTCAGCGGACTGGTCGGAGAAGCTTTGCTTTTGGTTTCGGTGGCGGCTCCCCCGAGCAAATAGGCTTGTCGTCCGGCCTCCACCGCCGAAGCGAAAGCCCGGGCCATCGGCAAAGGTTCCTTGGCCACCGCAATGGCGGTGTTCACCAAGACTGCATCGGCACCGATTTCCATCGCGGCCGCGGCGTGGGAAGGCAGTCCCAAACCGGCATCCACCACCACCGGCACCTGGGCTTGCTCGATGATGATCTCGATCTGGGCCTTGGTTTCCAGCCCGCGGTTGCTCCCAATCGGAGCCCCCAAAGGCATGACGGCCGCCACCCCAACTTCCTGCAAACGCACCGCCAGAACGGGGTCGGCGTTGATATAGGGAAGAACCGTAAAGCCCTCCTCGCAGAGCACTTTGGCCGCTTTATAGGTTTCCAGGGGATCCGGGAGAAGATAATTGGGGTCGGGATGGATCTCCAGCTTGATCCAATCCGGCAACCCAGCCGCCCTCGCCAAACGGGCCAGGCGAATGGCCTCCTCGGCATTCATCGCCCCGGCGGTATTGGCCATGACCAAATATTTGTCGGATTCAAGAAACTCCAAAATGCTGGCAAAACGGTCTTTATTGCCCGAAAGATCCGCCCGCTTCAGGGCGACGGTCACCAGGGACGTTCCGCACCCGCCCAACGTGTCGCGCATCATCTCCAGGGAAGAAAATTTTCCCGTACCAACAAACATACGGGATTCCAGCTCCCGATCACCGATCCGCAAAGTATCGTTACTAACCATAAGATCAATGTTTAAATAAACCGCGTCGCAAGCAAACAAAAACGAAGACTTTTGCCCGTTGAAAAGCCTCCATTTTTGAACAGCAGAAAACAATCCAAACTTTGCCGCATTCGGCTATCCTAAACCCCGTAACCGACACGTCCCGCCATAGCCTTGGCGAAGGAGGAAATCGTAAGATTTTGGACGGCTGTTTACGTAGTCGGTAGCCGAAATCGTGAGATTTTGGACGGCTGTTTGCGTAGTCGGTAGCCGAAATCGTGAGATTTTGGACGGCTGTTTGCGTAGTCGGGGTGCTTCAGCTCCCGATCCGCGGCGGAAAGGACCTCACGGTTGGGGGATCATTTCCAACGTCGGGGAAGATCATTCGACATTCGCGAATTTCCGGCCGATTCAATCGGGAGGTAAACTCCCTTCGACAAGAAACCGCCGCCGCACCGGTGTTTCGGTAGGGCCTTCGCTTGCGAAGCGCCGCCCGAGAAAATTCGCGCTCCGCCCAAAGGTTTTCGCCGGCACCCTCCGTTGCTCTTCGAGCCATCCCTTTTGCATCGCTTCGGCTTAACATCATGGCGAACAGGAAAGCACGGGGCTCCTTGGCCGGCCTTCGTCTGAGCGTAATTGAAAGAAGCGGTGGAATGGACCTTTTCTGCGGCAACCATCCACTCTTGCCATTGGGGTATTGATCAGGCAAACTGAAAACTATGAAAGGCGCAGCGGCAAAGTTCTCGACCCCTTCGACCTCTAAGCGAAATGGGCACATGGGATGGGCAGATTTACCGTCCCCGGTGCGGGAGGCCCTGAAGTCCCTGGCGCAAGAACTCCGGCCCCAAGGCCTGGAGTTGTTTCTCTTTGGTTCTTTTGCCGAGGGACGGGCTTGGCCGACATCAGATCTTGATATCGCTTACACGGGTCGTTTTTCCCAAGCCACAGAAAAAGAACTGAGACACCGCCTGGAAGAACTTCCCACCATCCGTCCGGTCGATCTGGTGCCCCTCGCCACGGCCACCCCGGCGCTAATTGACGAGGTCCACCGGACCGGTCTTCCCCTTGCTGACCAATGAACCGCTCCACCGAAAACTTCGGACTCGCCTTGGAGCGTTTCACGGAGGCCTTGAATTGGTCGGAAACCCCCGCCACCCGGGATAGTGCCATACTCCGCTTTGAACTCTGTTATGAAACCGCTTGGAAAGCCGCTCAATACGCGGCTAGAGAAGCCGGCTTACTGGCCAATGGCCCAAAACAAGCATTTGAAGCCGCTTTTCGACTCGGATGGATCGAAGATGAAACGATTTGGATTGGCATGATGCGCGCCCGCAATAACGCGGTTCACACCTACAACGAAGTTTTTGCTCGTCAACTCTACGCTGAATTGCCGACCTTTCACACGGCATTAACCTCTCTTTTCCAAAAAATCCCCGACTAAAGGCTGCGTAAAAAAACGATTTTCGGCTGTCGACAAAAAAAGGGGCCGCGTGCTTTCCTTTCCGTCGCAGCCTTGGCACAGTCGGATGCCCCGATCCGCGGCGGCGGGGACCTGGCGGTTTGGGGAACATTTCCAACGTCGGGGAAAATTATCAAAGGTTCGGAAATTCCCGACCGATTCGATCGGGAGGTAAACTCCCTCCGACAAGAAACCGCCGTCTCACCGGTGTCTCGGTAGGGCCTTCGCTTGCGAAGCGCCGC
>JAIUMY010000143.1 GCA_022565335.1 Opitutales bacterium | reverse complement strand
TGGAAAGGCGTGCGGGTTCTTGGCGGACGGCCATTCACCCGGCGGGTCCGTCTGGGAACGATTGGCCGATCACCGCGCGAAAGCTCAGCGGGACCTTCGCCCTCCCGGCGGGGTGCGTGTGTCCCTGGGAGGGCGAGGGTCCCTCCGAGCTCGAGTGGTTGGAAAGGCGTGCTGGTTCTTGGCGGACGGCCATCCACCGGCGGGTCCGTCTGGGAACGATTGGCTGGTCACCGCGCGAAAGCTCAGAGGGACCTTCGCCCTCCCGGTGGGGTGCGTGTGTTTCCTGGGAGGGCGAGGGTCCCTCCGAGCTCGGGTGGTCGGAAAGGCGTGCGGGTTCTTGGCGGACGGCCATTCACCCGGCGGGTGCCGTTGGAAACGATTGGCCGGTTGCCGGCCTGCTATCTCCAAGACAGGGTATTCAATTCACCTTGGTATGGCCATTCATCAGACCGGGTCACGAGAGCTGCGCGGACAGGATTTTCACGAACATACGCCCATTTATCCGTATAATGTTGACCATTATGAATTTGGGTGTCCCAGCAATCTGGTAACCATAGGTCTTTCTTCGAAAGAAAAGTATCAGAGAGAGAAACCAGTCTTTTCCAAAATTTAATCCATACCCGCAGCGACGAAGCCGGAGACTGGCTAGGCGAACTAAAAAAATGAATGTGATCAGGGAGAATCATATATCGACCGACTAACCAATGGTCTGCTTCCATCCAGGCTCTTTTCAATGATTGGTGAGCTTCTGGGGTGGCAAACAGAGGTTTTCGGTTCTTTGAGCCAACTGTTACAAAAAGAATATTAGGTCTTCCGCGAACCGAAAAGATCTCATTGTGAGATGGTCTTTTTCTTTCCTTTTTCTCAGTCATATGAGGATAATGAGATTTATCTACGGATAACATCCATATGTTTTCGCCCTATTACAAGAACTTATGGTTATGGTTTCACGCCTTCGCCCTCCCGGTGGGGTGCGTGTGTTTTCTGGGAGGGCGAGGGTCTCTCCGAGCTCGAGTGGTCGGGTTGCGGTGCGGGTTCTTGGCGGACGGCCATTCACCAGGCGGGTCCGTCTGGGAACGATTGGCCGATCACCGCGCGAAAGCTCAGAGGGACTTTCGCCCTCCCGGCGAGGTGCGTGGTTTCCTGGGAGGGCGAGGGTCCCTCCGAGCTCGAGTGGTCGGAAAGGCGTGCGGGTTCTTGGCGGACGTTCATCCACCGGGCGGGTGCCTTGGGGAACGATTGGGCGGTTGCCGCGCGAAAGCTCAGAGGGACCTTCGCCCTCCCGGCGAGGTGCGTGTGTTTTCTGGGAGGGCGAGGGTCCCTCCGAGCTCGAGTGGTTGGAAAGGCGTGCGGGTTCTTGGCGGACGGCCATTCACCAGGCGGGTGCCGTTGGGAACGATTGATCGGCTGCCCCGCGAAAGCTCAGAGGGACCTTCGCCCTCCCGGCGGGGTGCGTGTGTTTTCTGGGAGGGCGAGGGTCTCTCCGAGCTCGATTGGTCGGATTGGGGTGCGGGTTCTTGGCGGACGGCCATTCACCCGGCGGGTGCCGTCTGGGAACGGTTGTAGGCGGCCAAACCGCGCCTGAAGGGAGTGGCTACGGGATTTTCGGATAACTGATAGCGCACGGGGGCCTTGTGCCTCTGTGCGCAATATTTCAGGAACCGGAAAGGTCCGCCGAAGCGAAGCCTCACTGGGATCACCGCTGAGCGGGATACCCGTTCGCCCTCCCCCGGGGGATTGGGGTGGGCGGAAGGAAATAACGCAAAAAAAAACAGTTATCAGTTTGTCTATGGATGTTTATTGATTTTTGACCGTTTCGGAATACGCTCTTGAGCTTATGTCACCAGTAGGTTTGCTAAGGAATAATGCCGGGTGCTGGAAGGCCGGTCCCGGCTTCCAGGAATTGGCTGACTTATTGATGGTGGAGACCGAATTTCTAGCGGAGGAGTTAGGGAGGGGAATTTCTACTTCAAAGGGCGGGGAACGAAAAAGGATTTCGGTGGTTGGTCCCGGTGCGGAAGAACGGTTTGTGAGTTTTTTGCCGCTTCCTGAAGGAGGGGACCTGAAGGGGGTGACCTATGCGGTCTGGGAAGAGACCGAAGCGGCGATCCAGGAACAAACGCTGCGGCGGGAGCGGGATCGCTTCGAGGCTCTGATTGATTTGTCGCCGGAGGGCTTTACGATTTTTGACGCTGGGGGAGTCATTGTATATGAGAGCCCGACCAACCAGCGTCTGCATGGCCACTATGGTCAATCATTGGTCGGACACTCGCTCTTTGAGTTTATTCATCCGGATGATTTGCCCATCGTGCAGGCGCAGTTTGGACAGTTGGTTGCCCAGCCTTGGGCGGTCGATTCTGCGGTGGTGCGCTGGCGGCATGCGGAAGGGCATTGGATCCATTTTGAGGGAACCGTGATCAATCTGTTAGAGGAGCCCAGGATCCGGGGCTTGATCAACAATTTCCGCGACATTGGCCCTCGTTTGCAAATTGAGGAAGTTCTGCGCGAGGCGAAGGACAAGGCGGAATTGTCGCAGCGGATTCAACGGCGGTTTTTAACCAATCTGACCCATGAGTTGCGGACCCCTTTTACGCTGATTCAACAGCCGTTGGCCGATTTGCAGGAAATGGCCCCGCCGGACTTGGCGAACCATCCACACTGGGGAATTATTGAGCGCAATGTGGCGAGGTTGGATGGATTGCTTTCGGAATTGATTGATCTTTCCTATCTCGAGTTGGCGGAAATGCCGTTGCAGGTGAGTTCGATCAACCTGACTTTGTGGTTAAAGCGTTGGGGGGAGGAAGTCGCCGAGGAGATGCGGAAAAAAAAGTTGCGTTGGCGTTGGGAGGTCAAACCAGTGGAGGAGGTTTTTCTGGATGTGCGCAAAATGGCCAAAGTGGTGCTCAATCTTTTTTCCAATGCGATCAAATTCTCGCCAGTCAAAGGGTTGATTACCGTGCGCTTAAAGCAAGACCCAGGGGTAGCCGGACGAGGGGAAGGCTCTTTGATTTTGGAAATTGAGGACGAGGGAAAAGGTGTCCCGCCGGAAGAGCGGGAGCGGGTTTTTGAGCGGTTTTATCAAGTGGGTGGCGGCATCGGGCGACCGGTTGAGGGAATGGGGATTGGGTTGGCTCTGGTGCGGGAATTGGTCGATCTGCATGGCGGCGAGATTGTCTGCCTGGAAGGGGCGGGAGGGGGCGCCCTTTTACGCCTGATTCTGCCCTTGGGGTCGGCGCACTTCCAGCCAGAGGATATCCTGGTCGGGGAGAGTTCGTTGGATAAGGGGGGGATGGAGTTGGGTCTTCGCCTTGGGAAAGCGGCGTTTCCAAGCGTTACGAAAAAGGAAGTAATCGAGGAGGAAAATGGTCGTGAAGAAGATCTCCGTCCCACCTTGCTGTTGGTTGAGGATAATTATGACATGCGGGCCTTTTTAGTCAGTCATTTGGTCAAGCGTTTTCGGGTAATTGAGAAGGATTCGGGGGAGGCGGCGTTGGCTTATTTGGACCGGGGTGAGACCCCCGCCTTACTGCTTCTCGATGTGATGATGCCTGGACTGGACGGTTTTTCGGTTTGCCGGGAAGTGCGAAAAACCTGGCCGCCGGATATATTACCGGTGGTTTTATTATCGGCTAAAAGCGCGCACTATGACCGCTTGGAGGGACTGCGTTCGGGGGCCAATGACTACTTGGGCAAACCCTTTTTGATTAAAGAGTTGTTGAATCGTTTGGAAACGTTGTTGCCGCCGCCAAAAAGAAGTTCCAAGGGGGACCATCCGTTCCTGGAAAAATTCCGTCAATTGGTTTTGACGCATCTGACGGATCCTTCCTTTACGATGGCTTGGCTGGCTCGGCGGATGGGGATGAGTCTGCGCAGTTTGCAAAGGATGAGTCAGGAGACCTGCGGCAAGTCCCCCGGAGAAATGGTTAATGAGTACCGCCTTGAAGCCGCCCGGGGAATGTTACTGGAAGGATCGCCGGAAACCATTTCCGAGGTGGCTTACGCGGTGGGGTTGAGCCCCAATTACTTTATTCGTTTATTTCGGAGCGAAACCGGTTTGACCCCCGCCGAATTCCGGTTCAGAGAAGGAAATGGAGAGTGGAGAGAAAGGAGGGATGAGACTTGAAACCTGAGACCTGAGTTGGGGAGGGTTATGGGTGTTTTGTCTGTTGGGGAAACAGGCTGGCAGCCTGTTCTACTTCTGGGGCTGTTTCCGTTAGTGCGCGGCTTTAGCAAGTATCTTTTGAGTGGGTTGATGGTGTTGCGGGCCGAAACAGAACCCTTGTTACGTAGAGTCCGATCTCGGACTTCCCCGGATCGCAGGCTAAAGCCAGCGCTACTGAAAACAGCCAATCTCTTGTGTGAGACTAAGGTGTTTTCGAAGCTCTAGGAGTGTTGCGCGCAGGGGCGTGAAGCCCCCAGCTCGCTGTCGATAAGGGGCGACATTTCCGTTTTCTGAAGTATTGCGCACAGGGGCACAAGGCCCCCGTTCGCAGGGGAAAAGGGGCGGAGTTTCTGTTTTCTGAAGTATTGCGCACAGGGGCGCAAGGCCCCCGTTCGCTTTTTGCCCCAAGCGGGGACCTTGTGTCCCTGCGCGGAGGGCTTCAAGCCAGGAACGTAAAGTACGCCCCACCCCACCGCGCGGCCGCTTTAGCGGCTGCGCGGAACACTCCAACCCGGCCAGTCTCATGTTTGCCTATTCCAGCTCCGCTGGGGGCGACACTGACCTCCGGTCTCACCTTTCCGTCTCCACCTCCCAGCGCAGGAGGGCGCGGTGGGTTTTGCTGAATTCGATGCCGAGGAGGTGGATGGGGTCGCCCTTGCCGCGGTAGGGGGCGGCGTAGTCTTTTTCCTTGATTTGCCGCAGGGCGGAGCCGTCGGCCTGGTCGCCGACGAGTTTGAACTCGAAGATATAGACTTTC
>JAIUMY010000142.1 GCA_022565335.1 Opitutales bacterium | reverse complement strand
CCACGGGGCAAATGGGGCCCACCCCCAACACAATGCCACGCAGAGCGAGGCTGGAGACGGTGCTGTGTTAGTGTCCGAAATCATTCGCAAATGGGTTTAATCTGTCTTTGCGCTGAGAGAGCTCTGATAAACAGCCAAAAGAACCACGAATGAACACGAATAGACACGAATTTTTTTGGTAAGGAAGGTAGTAAAGGTCTGGAGAGGGAGGGCCGGAGAAGTACGAGGGGAGGCTTTCTTTAGCTCTCTATTTTGATCCTAAGATTTCTTTTTGATTCGTGTTCATTCGTGTTTATTCGTGGTTCCGGCTGTTTTTTCTCTTCTTCATTTTTTCCGGCAAAGCCGGAGACCGCTAATGGGCGCTGAGAAAACGCTGATAAACAGCCGAGCTAAAAAGGAAAAAGCCAAAAGAACCACCAATGGACACGAATAGACACGAATTTTTTTGCTGTGAAAGGTCGCTTTTGTAGGGCCTTCGCTTGCGAAGTGCCGCCCGGGAAGACGTACGTTCGGTGAACTTCGGAGGTCATCCGGGAGAAGATTACGGGAATTTTTGATAAATATGGCCGCGGTTTAGAAAACGAATGAGACGCAGTCCGTGCTCGGTTCGCTTCAAGCCGAGACGGTATTCACCGATACGAATCCGAAAGTATTCAGGATGTCCCTTCATAGCTTTGACTTGGGAAAGATTTTCCAGGGTTTCGGCTTCTTCCAATTCTATAATGGCCGTTCTCACACGCTCCAAAAGGGAGTGGTCCCGAACTTTTCGCAGGTCTCGTTCGAAGGACTTGTGAAACTCAACTTTCATTGTCGAGGGCTTCAAAAACCGCCTCCCGGGAAACTAAATCGGTTGATTCCCCGGCCTGCAGGGCCTCCATAAAGAGTTTATCTTCAATCGCCTCTTCAATGATCTGTGCAAAAAGATCCCGGTTTTGTTCCAGTATCTCCGAGAACGACTCCTTGATGATCGACTTCAATTCATCTCTATCAGATACCAAGCTCATACCTTCAGTCTATTCGTAAGCCCGTCCGCGTCAAGCGCCCAGCCTGAGAGGGAAAGGGGGAAAAACAAAAATGCTGACGTAGCGCGAGAGCGCGGAGATAACGAATCGTTCCTTCGTTTTCCCTTGCCGCTTTCTCCAGCCGCAGCCTGCGTTGAGCGTTAGCGCCTTTTAAAAAACCTTCGCTCGCTCCCACCCGGTCCAAAATCTCACGATTTCGGCTACGGGAAACGAAACCCCTAGCCGAAGACGTGAGTCTTTGGACGATGCGGAAGTCTCGCTCCCACTCGATCCAAAATCTTACGATTTCGGCTACAGGAAACGAAACGCCCTAGCCGAAGACGTGAGTCTTTGGACGATGCCGGAACTCTCGCTCCCACTCGATCCAAAATCTCACGATTTCGGCTATGGGAAACGAAACGCCGTAACCGAAGACGTGAGTCTTTGGACGACGCGGAAATCTCGCCTCCACCCGGTCCAAAATCTTACGATTTCGGCTACAGGAAACGAAACGCCGTAACCGAGACGTCCCGCTATATCATTCTCATTCATTTTTCCGGCAAAGCCGGAGACCGCTACTAGGCGCTGAGGGAAAAGCGGACGAAGGGCTGGGAAAGAAGGAAACAGCCAAAAGAACCACCAATGGACACGAATAGACACGAATTTTTTTACTGAGAAAGGTCTCTTTTGTAGGGCCTTCGCTTGCGAAGTGCCGCCCGGGGAGACGTACGCCCTCTGGCCAAAGGTTTGCGTCGGCTATCGGAAAGGGCGGTCCTCAGCACAACATTTCAACGGTCCCAGCGCGACGGCATTGCGCAAGCGCAAGCCATACAGGAAGGAGGCGGACGGTTTTTCCGGCAAAGCCGGAGACCGCTACCAGGCGCTGATGAAATGCGGACGAAGTGCTGGGAAAGAAGGAAACAGCCAAAAGAACCACCAATGAACACGAATAGACACGATTTTTTTTGGTAAGGAAGGTCTGGAGTGGGAGGGCCGGAGAAGTACGAGGGGAGGTTTTCTTTAGCCCTCTATTTTGATCCTAAGATTTCTTTCTGATTCGTGTTCATTCGTGTCCATTCGTGGTTCCGGCTGTTTTTTCTTTTTCGCGTTGTTTCGCGTGTTTCGTAGTTTCAACGGGCTGTTTATTTCCTCTCCCCCTTCCCTGGCCTTTTTATGCCTCCGTGCCTCGGGCCTGTTCTAGGCCTGGTGAGGGGGAATTCCGTTAGCGGTTCGGGTTTGAGGGCTGTGGGGGACACAAAAAAAGGCCCGCGATTGCTCGCGGGCCTTTGGATGGAGGAGGGAAATTTGTTTATTTGGTGAACTTCCGACGAAGAACCACAAAGCCAAGAACCCCAAGACCGAAGATGGCGGCGTATGTGGAGGGTTCGGGGATGGCATAAAATTGGGAGCCAGAAGGATCGACAGAACCCGAAAAATCTACAGTACTCCCTTCTGCCGGTAATGTTTCGCCAACATCCAAGAATCCAAAGGAGGTCCCAAGTTCTCCAGGATTGGATGTTGATGTAAACCACATAAGCGCCCAAGAGTCACCGGTGGAAACATTATTTGAACTACCATCGTTAATTGGAACAGTATTTGCAACTGTCATATAACCATCATCAGGACGAATGGGAACAAGGGTTTCAAGGGTTTCATTTACTTGATGAAAATACAAAGTACTTTGGCTTCCCCCAAATGATAAAAATGCTCCATTTCCATCACCGGGAAGAGCAAAGGGATCTAAAGTGCTAGAGCCAAAATCAAATCCATCTCCTTCCGTGTCTATCAAAATGCCCCATGGCATCCCATTGGTTACAACAAGATCCTCATTAGTGAAATTTCCAGTATTAATCTCAAGAGTTACGCTTTGCGATGAGGCAACTCCACAAAACAACAACGAAGAAATTAATGCCGTCGAAAGAATTTTGATTTTAGCATTCATAATTTTGCAAATAAGATAATTTAATTTTGTGTGATGTAATTTGGTGAAACTCTAATAACTCTCTCTGCATTCCCCTCTGGATTTGGAGCTAATCTGTAAATGTAACTCACGCCCGGCTCAAGCTGAAAATCGTTTTCATCTCCAGAACCAGAGAACCAACCAAATCCATCAAAATATGTTAGAATTAAACTTGATGATTTATTGGTGCCTGAAGTTGAATTTGAGAAAATTAGAATCTGATCTCCTTCGACTGCATTAAAATCAATTTCGCCAACCTCCACAGGAGCCCCAGTTCGGAGACCAAACCGAACATCCTGCCGAGAACTTAAATTCTCATGAAACAAGACTTGACCTTGTGAATTCATTTCGACGGCCCCCTGAAATGTAACACTTAAGGAAGTAGAGGTGTTATTTCGTAAAATCAATCCCTCGCCTGGAAAGATAGCTGAATCATTCTCTTCCCCAGAGCCTGAAAACCAACCAAAATCTTCAAAATTTGTGACTACCGTTGAAGAAGATTTGTTTATACCAGTTGAATCGGAGTTGAATAGCAAGATCTGAACACCATCAGGTATATCTGTAAAAACCGAACCGAAAGTATGTGCCTTAACAACCTTGAATGAATCCCCTGGGCTGATCAAATCGGAAAAATCATGCGAGTGAAACAAAATATCTATTTCATCCGATTCGTTGCCATTTATTGTAGCGTAGAGGCCTTCAGCATCGCCAGATGCAAACACCACAAAGTGATGGCCGTTGTCATAAAAAACATCCTCGGTAAAATCAGGATCGCCTTCAACCGAAATAGTCCCGGATGAAAAGGCGTTAATGGTTCCAACAAACTCTGAGGACTGAGAAAGAGGAACACTTATTAGGCCATCAGAATTAGCAGGGATTTCAATCGTCACATACCCCACCGGGTCAGTGGCGACGGAGACATCGCCTGCGTTCAGGCCGAGGGGTGCGGCGAGGGCGGCGGAGAGAGAGAAGATAAGAAATTTTGATTTCATAGGAATGGGGATATTTCTTGATTTGCACCTTCATTTTCGGTCTTCAGTTGGGGTAAGTCAAACTTTTTTTCGAATTTGGGGAACTTTTTTCGAATTTTCGTGGGAAGCCTGTAGGTGTTTGTCATTAGGCGGGTTACGTAAGGTTACTTTCCCTTTTTTGGCCCTATTACGGGAAAAAGACAAGGGAAAAAGCGGACGAAGTGCAGGGGAAAGAAGGAAACAGCCAAAAGAACCACCAATGGACACGAATAGACACGAATATTTTTGTTAGGGAATGTAGTAAAGATCTCGCAGAGCGAGGCCGGATGGAAGGACGCGGCCTTCACGATCGGCTCTGGTCTCGCTCTGCGAGACATTGGGGCGTGAGGGCACTGGGTTACGTGGATTGGCATCCACGCCTACCCTCGGGCGGTCCCTACGGGACCTTGTTGGTAAGCCCCGGAGGGGCGGGGCGCAATAGCCATGGGTGCCAACCTACGGAATCGAGAATACGCAACCCAACCGAGAGCCCCGGAGGGGCGGCCAGACGGTAGCCGTGGGTGACAACCCCCGGGGCCAATGGACCCCACCCCCAAGACCATGCCTCGCAGAGCGAGGCTGGAGACTATGCCGTGTTAGTGTCCGAATTCTTTCGCAAATGGGTTTAATCTGTCTTTGCGCTGAGAGAGCTCTTATAAAAAGCCAAAAGAACCACCAATGAACACGAATAGACACGAATATTTTGGTATGGAAGGTAGTAAAGATCTCGCAGAGCGAGGCCGGAAGGAAGGACGCGGCCATCACGAGCGGCTCCGGTCTCGCTCTGCGAGACAATGGGGAGGGAGGGTACCGGGTCACGTGGATTGCCATCCACGCCTACCCTCGGGCGGTCCCTACGGGACCTTGGGGGTGAGCCCGGTGGGTATCGGTTTGTATATCCCAGAGGAATCGATTGCGAGCCCCGGAGGGGCGGCCAGACGGTAGCCGTGGGTGACAACCCACGGGGCAAATG
>JAIUMY010000141.1 GCA_022565335.1 Opitutales bacterium | reverse complement strand
GTTTGCTGATCTTCTTTATGAGGATTTTCGATACGCTTCGGTACGAACTTTGTTTACGGTCCTGTGGTTGACCGTTTTGTCCTTGTTTGTGTTTTTTACCATCGGTGAATTTCTTCCGCAGTGGTGGCATGATATTCCCGAGGAGCAGGTACTTTACGGACTTTTAGTGATATTTGTCTGGCTTAGTGTGATTTACCCGCTGTTTATTATTCAAAGAGACTTTATTTCGGTGTATAGAGAGCGGAATCAGGAGCGCAAAAGGAAAATCAAAGTGGAGAAGCAAAGATCCCGTTACCGGGAAAATAACCCTCCTTCCCCAGAGGAGCGTAAGCTGTTTTTTCGCGAGGCTCCGGTCTGTCGACCATTGGATGATAAGGATTTGGAAGTCCTGGCAAACAAAACGTCCTTTGTGTATCATGCCCGTAAGGAGATCGTTTTCGACGAAGCCCATCCAGATTCAAATCTTAAAATCCTATATTATGGAAAGGTCGACGTGTTCAGGCAAAAGGGCCGTTTTCGAAAAGAACAACTGGACCAATTGAGCAGCGGGGCCTCAATCAACAAAGCGGCAAAGGGCGTGGAAGATAAAGCCCCCCGCAAATACCGGTGCCGCCCCAAATCAGCCTTTTTTGTTGCGGAGAGCGAAAAAAATCCTGAACTGGACCGGGTTTTGACGAAGATGAACTCTTCGCAGGTCGGAATCTATCTGGCCTTCCTTGCCCGCACCCCGCCGTTTGCCAGTTGGTCTCCTGAGCTACTGGAGCTATTAGCCTCGGAGGCTTCAGTTCTCAACTTCCGCAAAGGGCAAAAAGTCCTGCAAACTGACAAGGCTAATAAGTTTTTCTACATTGTTTACGAGGGAGAACTCTCCTTTGAGCCGGAAAATTCGCGCAAGAAAAATAACCGCATCTTTAAACCAGGGGCTTTCTTTGGGGAGTTGAGCGTTTTACGAAACGCACTGCCAGCTGGTAACGTCGTCGGAATTGAAGCCGGGCAATGCCTCACTGTGGGAAAAAGTGATTTTATTCGCTTCATGACCCGCTTCCCGGAGGCAATCCTTGAAATGGAAAAAGTGGCCAGTCAAACAGTCGGGTTTCCGATATTTCCAGTTTCGGAAGCGACCAGTAAGGTTTAGAAAAATCGTTTACCTGAACCTTTTATTTACCGATTGTACAGCTCCGCCAGTTCGCGCAAGTAGTCCGCGCTTTCGGCCGCGAGTTTTTCCAACTCATGGTGGGCAAAACGCCATTGCCAATTGCCTTCCGATGTGCCGGGAGTGTTGAGTCGGCCCGAGGAATCCAGGCTTAAAAGATCGGGAAAGGGTACGATGGCCAAACGACAAACACTGCGATAGGCGGTTCGGATGAAATCCCAGGCAATTTCGTCGCCGCTCACCCTTAAGTACCGGCGCACGTGGTCCCGGCATTTTTCGGGCGCTTTTTCATACCAACCGCGGGTGGTGTCGTTGTCGTGAGTGCCGGTATACACAACCTGGTTGGGTACGTGCTGGTGAGGGAGATACAGATTGTCGGACTCGTCTCCGAAGGCAAATTGCAACACCGCCATACCGGGCAATCCGGTGTCCGCCAGAAGCTCCCGGACCTCGGGGGTGATGGTGCCCAAGTCCTCGGCAATGATTTTTCCTTCCGGATGGGCATCCTGCATGGCCTCGAAAAAGGCTTTCCCGGGACCCGGTATCCAGCGTCCGTAGGAAGCGTCCGGGGAGTCGGCGGGGATCGACCAGTAGCTTTCAAGTCCCCGGAAATGATCGATTCTTACCACATCATAAAGAGTATAGTTTAGGGCGAATCGTTTTTTCCACCATTCCAGGAGATCCTCCCCAGCCCGCTCCCAATCATATACCGGGTTGCCCCAGAATTGACCGGTTTCGGAAAAGTAGTCCGGGGGGCATCCCGCGACCTCCAGGGGCTTGAGGCTCTTGCGGTCGAGGAGAAACAGGTCCGGGTTGCTCCACACATCAGCACTGTCGCGGGAGACGAAGATAGGGATGTCCCCGATGATTTCGACCCCTCTCTCATTGCCATAGGTTTTCAGGGCGGACCATTGATGAAAAAACAGGTATTGGAAAAAGATGTAGGCTTCCGTCCGCTCAGCGATCTCTTTTTCTTCGATAAAAGCACGCGCTTTTTCGATCTTACGCGCTTTTTCCGGCCACTCATACCACGGTTTTCCCTCGAAATGGTCTTTGAGTGACTGAAATAATCCGTAGTCCTCAATCCAATGCTGATGACCCGAACGGAAATCGTTAAAAGATCCGAGCCGTTCCCTGGTCGGGCCAGGGTTGGCTTTCCAGTTTTTGTACGCTGCAAAGAGAAGGGGCCATTTTTTTTCGTGGAGTTGCCCGTAGTCCACATAGTCGGAAGGGAGAAAAAGCAAGCGACTGAGTTCTTCCTGGGGCAACAGATCAAGCTCAACCAATTCGGTGGGATCGATTAGGTAAGGATTTCCGGCGAAGGCGGAAAAGCTCTGGTAGGGGGAATCTCCGAAACCAGTGGGTCCGAGTGGGCACATTTGCCAGTAGGAAAAGCGGGCGGAGGTCAGGAAATCAACGAAGGTTCGCGAAGTTTTTCCTAAATCCCCAATACCGAATTCAGCAGGCAGAGAGGTCGGGTGAAGAAGAACGCCCGCCGAGCGGGTGGTGAGCCATTGGTTCAGTGGTTTACTCATAGGTTTGCGCTGGGTGGTAGGAAATAAGTTTACTGTGGCCTTTTCCAGCATAAAAACAACGGTAAAGGAAGAATTGACCTGTTGAGGGGAAAGATTTTTTCTTATGCCTATGCCGGTATCCCCTTCTAATCAATCAGACAAAAAAAGTGAGACTCTGGACCCTGCTGCCGCACGCGAGGGATTGGTGATTTTTATCGTGGTCGCTCTCATCTTCGTCTCCAGTTGGTTTGTGGCTGGAGCTCTAGGGTATTTCGAAAAGTTCGGTGCCAATTTCACCATAGCTTTTTTTGTTATTGAAATCTCTATTCTCGCGATACTCTTCTATTTTCTCTACTGGCGAAAACGCTCCTGACCCTGAGGGATGCGAGCCTTTCAAAAAATAAACCTATCAAATAATTCATGACTTACGCCGAGGCAAAAGAGCGAGTAGTACGTTTACGGGAAGACCTTCAACGGCATGATGAATTGTATTATCGCCAAAACTCCCCGGAAATTTCCGACCAAGAGTACGATCGCCTGAAAAAGGAACTGGCGGAATTGGAGGAACGATTTCCTTCATTGCAGGATACAAACTCGCCCACGCGACAGGTCGGGGACGATCGGGCTGAGGGCTTCGAAACCTATCGGCACCGTGAACCCATGATGAGTCTCGACAACACCTACAGTGAGGAGGAGCTGAAGAGCTTTTTTCAGCGAGTGCAGAAACTCTTCCCCTCAAAAAACTGTGCATTCCTTGTCGAGCCGAAATTGGATGGCGTTGCGGTCAGCTTGACCTATGAAAAGGGTCGATTGGTTAGAGCGGTCACCCGGGGCAATGGAGTTGAGGGCGACAACATTACCAAAAATGTCCAAACCATTGAGGAAATACCTCATCGTCTGGCAGGCTCCGGTTGGCCCGAAGTAATGGAGGTGCGCGGGGAGATTTTTATGACTTTTGCCGAGTTTTCCCGCATCAATGCCGAGCGCGAAAAGAACGGGCAAGCACTCTATGCGAACCCCCGGAATTTAGCGGCCGGAACGGTCAAGCTCTTGGATGCCCGGGAGGTGGCCCAGCGGGATTTGCAGATTGTGCTCTACGGGCTCGGGTATTTGTCTGATGAAGTTTTTGCCGAGCAAGCAAAGATTGCCCCAAAACTATGGGAGTGGGGCTTGCCAGTGGCCGATTGGACCCATTTGGCCGGGGATTTTGAGGAAGCCTGGAACGCGATCCAGGAATTGGATGAGTTGCGGCGGACATTGCCTTTTCCGACCGACGGAGCCGTTCTGAAGTTGAATGACCGCGATCTTCAGCGTGAGGCGGGTGCCACTGCCAAGGCCCCACGATGGGCCATCGCCTACAAATTTTCCGCCGAACAGGCCGAAACTGTGGTGGAGGAAATCGTCGTGCAAGTAGGGCGAACCGGAGCCGTAACCCCCGTCGCCAACTTGCGTCCGGTCTTGCTCGCTGGGACTACGGTTTCACGGGCCACCCTGCACAACCGCGACGAGATTGAAAGAAAAGACGTTCGCCTGGGCGATACCGTTGTGGTGGAAAAGGCCGGGGAAATCATTCCGGCGGTGGTGAGAGTGGTCATCGATAAACGCCCGCAGGAAAGTGAGCCGTATGCCTTCCCCACCCATTGCCCGGAGTGTGGTACCGAATTGGTTCGCCTGCCGGGGGAAGCGGCCACCCGTTGTCCCAATTTAAGCTGTCCGGCCCAAGTGCGACGTCGCCTTCGCCATTTTGCCTCGCGGGTCTGTCTCGATATTGAAGGCTTGGGCGAAGCGGTAGTCGATCAATTGGTGGATCGTGGAATGGTTAAGGATTTGGCTGATCTGTATGACCTGCAAGCGGAGGACCTTGAGCGTTTGGAGAAGTTTGCCAGGAAATCATCCGAAAATCTGGTTCGCGCCATTGACCAAAGTCGGGAAAAGGAATTGTGGCGGTTGGTGCATGGACTGGGCATTCAGCATGTAGGAGCAACTGCGGCCAAAGACCTGGTTCGCCATTTCAAAAGTTTGGATCGATTAGCCAATGCCGATGAGTCCGAGTTGGCGGAGTTGCATGGGGTGGGGGATGTAATGGCTCGAAGCATTGTTACTTATTTTGCCAATGAGCAAAACCGTGAGTTGTTGGCCCGACTCAAAGCCCGTGGGCTCAAGTGGGAAGAAGGTGACGACGGAAAAGAGACGACGAACGGCCCATTGCAAGGAAAAACCTTCGTTCTCACCGGAACCTTGCCCCATCACACCCGGGAGGAAGCTACCGCCCTCATCGAAAAAGCCGGAGGTAAAGTGACCTCCAGCGTCACCAAGAAAACAGACTACCTCCTCGCCGGCACCGACGCCGGCTCCAAACTAACCAAAGCCCAAAAATTAGGCATCACCATCATCGAAGAAAACGACCTCCTCAAATTAACGAAAACCTGAAAACCTATAAATTTACGTTCTTTGAACTTAGTTATTGACTGGTGGTGGATTTTCGTTTTTAAGGGAGGTGTGCAACGAAAACGCTTACATTTTACGGACTGTCCGGCGGTTTATCATGTGATGTCGCGGACAGTGAATGGAGAAAAGATTTTTGGCGAGAAGGAGAAAGCCGTTCTTGCCAAAATGTTACACAAGGTGGCGGCCTTTTCAG
>JAIUMY010000140.1 GCA_022565335.1 Opitutales bacterium | reverse complement strand
GCCGCAGCGTCGCCCCCATCCGGGGGCGCGGATTGAAACTTCGTCGTCCACCTCGACGTAAACATGATCCCCAGTCGCCCCCATCCGGGGGCGCGGATTGAAACTCCGACCGCTGCCGCAATCGCTGCCCGATTTGGAGTCGCCCCCATCCGGGGGCGCGGATTGAAACTTATCTAGGGTGTACTTATTCATCGCGCCCCCCTGTCGCCCCCATCCGGGGGCGCGGATTGAAACATCAAATCGTTTTTTTGTTATCTTCATGTCACATGTCGCCCCCATCCGGGGGCGCGGATTGAAACCATGATATCTTATATGATACATGTAAAGCTATTGTCGCCCCCATCCGGGGGCGCGGATTGAAACTCCGGCATCCAATGCTTTATTTGAGGGGTTTTAGATCGCCCCCACCCGGGGGCGCAGATTGAAACCCGCCTGCCAGCATTCCCGCCCGTGCCGAAAATAGGATTGAAGCTGTTGCGTTTCTCTCCCGGGACAAGATGGGAGGCAAGGAAAGACAAATGCTCCTCATCCGCTTGCGACCGCCAGAGGGCGACAGCAGTGACAGGTTTTTTGCCTTGGGCTGCTTTGGTGTCTTTCTTTTGTGGAGCATCCCAAGGTTTACCGTATTGGCTCCATTGGTCCTTAACGGCGACATCGAAAACAAAGGCTTCCAGTTCCTGAAAGGTATCTCGACCCGCAATCAGGGTGAAAACCCCGTCTCGCCAACAGCCGCGCACTTGGGGCCATTTACGGCTGAACAGGCGCAGGAGACCGAGCGCGGCGAAGTAATGTCCCAGGGTATCGGGGGTGAGTCCGGGAAGGGGGATAGCTTTCAGGGATTTTGCACTCATGGTTGCGCGTGAAGGGGTTTAGTGTTGTAGGTGGCTTGCTCTTCAAAGACGGCTTGATCTCTTTCGATAAGCGCTTGCAGTTCCTCAGGCTTGGGGAGTGCGACGAGGTAGCGGGAAACGAAGAGTTGTTCACTCATGCCGGCGGTAGCGTATTCGACTTTTGCACTTTCTTTACCCGCGCAGAGAATGAGGCCGACCGGAGGATCATCTCCTTCTTCCATCATTTTATCTTTCCAGAAGTTGAGGTAGAAATTCATCTGACCGTCATCGCCGTGCTGGAACGCGCGGATCTTCAGGTCGATGAGCAAATGGCAACGCAATTTTCGATTGTAAAAAACGAGGTCGATGTAGTCGTGTTCGTTACCGACGGTAATACGTTTTTGCCGAGTTTCGAAGCAGAAGCCCGTGCCAAGTTCGAGGAGAAAAGCCTGCAAGTGGTCGAGCAGGGCTTTTTCCAAATCCAATTCCCGGTAATTTGTCCTGTCGATCAGTCCGGTAAACTCCAAAAGATAGGGGTCGCGAATCATGTCGGAAATTTCTTTTGGGCTGTCGTTTGCTTGCGCGCGGGCGTGTTCAATAACGGCTTGTTTGTCGGTTGAAAGTCCCGTGCGTTCGTAGAGGAGAGAGCCGATTTGGCGCTGAAGCTGGCGTTTAGACCAGTTGCCTTTCAGGCACTCGTTTTCGTAGAAGGCACGTTTCCAAGGGTCGTCAATCGCAAGCAGTTCGATGACCTGGGCCCACGAAATGAGGATGAGCTTTTCTGATGGTAAAGGTGTTGGCTTGGAGTTGTTTGCAGATTTCGTCACCACCGGTGACGAATTTGCAATAACCCGAGAATTGGCGTGGAACTCTGAAATCGTCACCGGTGGTGACGAAATCTGTTCAGCCAATTGTGGGTAGGTAAGGTAGAATACGCGCATCCTTTCCAGCATGCGCACCCCTGCGCCAGTGATCTGCCTCGATTTAACAGACCCGTGCCATATTGAGCCCGGTCTGCACCAAAATCCACCAGATTTTCGGCGGTTTCTCCCTTCCCTCCTTTGCGCCGTGGTGCCTTGGTGAGCTTCGGCCGTTCTTATCAGTGTGAGTCAGTGCCATCAGTGAAAGCAGCCGTCCAAAGTCTGACGACTTCGGCTACAGGAACCCTGGTCCCCGGCAGATCGAATGGCTTTGGGTTCTTATCAGTGTCCATCTGTGGTTGCAGCCTCCAAAAAGTCACGTTTTCGGCTACCTCTCCGTTGCAGCCTCCAAAAACTCACGTTTTCGGCTACCTCTCCGCGCTCTCTGCGTCCTCTGCGGTTCAATCGTTATCGATGCAGGTTCTCATAACATGATTACTTCGACAGCTGACAAGGGAAGCAAACGCGTCTTCCCCATCGACGTGCACATTAAACTTCCCGAAGGGATCGAATATCTATGGACCTTCCATCCGTTCACAATCACCCGGATGGTCCGATTCCATTACGATTGAAATTAGGAAAAAAGAGAAAAATCATAAATCCCATTTCAGGAGAACCCGACACCGACAGGTCAACATCTTCGCCTCCACTCCGGTTCTTGCTTTCCCAGCCAGAGCATTCCCACCCGCCCAGTCGGCTCATAGGCGGTGATCCACATATAAGACCCCTGGTAGGCATCTTTATCCCAAAGTTCCGAGGCTTTCAATGGTTCATCACGCCTCACTGGACCTACCCCATCCAAAGGGCTTACCTTGAAATGGTGGTCCCATGACGCACGGATTCCATAGACTTCATGGAACCCCAAATTCGGCCGAAAATCCTCCCAATCTTCTGTCTCAATTTCTCCGTTCATGGTGAATCCTCACTGGCATTTTTCGCATCCGAAACTTCCGCCGCAATGCTTTCGGCGTAGGTCCAGGCCGAGAACCGATGCTCCGGGGCTTGGGCTCCGCCAAAGGGAAGAATGTAGGGGTCATCCCCAACCTGTTTGTAGCGTTCGACTATTTCCTCCGGATTGTTTCCACCAGCCTCGGCCAGGGAACGCCGGGTAATCGCCCGGGCCATGCCCAGGGCTTCATCGTAGGTGGCATAGAGTCCGTGGAGGTAGGATTCGTCCTCATTCATGTAGTGAAAGTTGTCGGCGACGATCACCGCATAACCTTGTGACAATTCTTCGTTTTTGTTACTCATTGGATTTCCTTTGGTTTGGGGTTAATTGAATGAAATGGTTGGGATGCAGGGTCTTTTCCCCGTTCCAGCGGGAGGCCACGAGGTCCCCTCCTTTGCCGAGGCCGTAATCAAGGCAGGCGATGTTGGGCCGGATGGAACCAAGGGTCTCGCGGGAGAGGGCATAGTGACCGAAAAACAAAAGCGGCTCTTCGTCGCCATAGGGTCTGCTTTCCGGAATGGACGGCGGAACCGGGGGGAGATCGGGAATCTCCGGATTGGCCGGAAAGATCCACTTCCGACAGACCTGACCGGTGTAGCCCTCCCACCAGCGAACCCGGATTTCCTTCCGCCGCGTGCCATCAAAGAGACTTGTTCATGTCCCTCCGGCAAATGGGCTTCGGGACCATTGAGGATGCGCTCGATCGCGTTGGCCCCAGAGGAGTCTTTTCGACTCAACCGCTCCAGGTTTTCACCTCTCAAGGGGACATGATCAACCAGTCGGGAAATTGACGACCAGTCCCAGCAGGCATGAACAAAACGCAGTGGTCCCAGATCCACCGCAAGGGGCAATTCAGGCATCCAATCGAGGGTTTTGAACCATTCCTCCGGATAGGGGTTGGCAAATTGGTCGAGGGTTTGTTGATGCTGCCGAAGTTTACTTCCATAGTGTGCGCGAAGCGGTTGACCTTGAACAATATGATGGAAGCGCAGGGCGTTCATCCCGTGGTTGCCCAGAATCATCAGGGCCTCCCCTGCTTCCACCATTGCCCGCACGGTCCGAACGGTTTCCCGGATCTTTGGTCCGCGGTCTAGCAAATCGCCGAGAAAAAAAGCCTTTCGCCCATTGGGATGCCCGTAGATCCCGTGGCGCTTCTGCTTCCGATAGCCCAACCGTTGCAACATCTGCTCCAATTCATCGACATGGGTGTGAATGTCGCCAAAGATGTCGAGGCCGGAGTTGATTTCAGGAATATTGAATGATCTCATAACTGCTCCAATCATGCGCCAAATTACCCTATTTGCAAATTAACTATATACAAGTAACTTAACTCAAAGGTTATATATGCGTTTTCGATCTTTATTTGACCGCAAAGGGCTTTCGCTGGAGCGTATGGCCGCTTTTTGTGAATTTGCCGAACACGGGTCCATTGTGGCGGCGACCGGTGGGGATCCGGCCCGCCAGGCTTTGGTGAGTCGACAGATCAGCGAGTTGGAATCTTTTTTTGAAATTGCCCTGGTCGTGATTCGCCAGGAGCGTTCAAGGTTAACCGGTTTGGAAATCGCCTCTCTGGGGAAATTGACTTATGGCCTCTACGTTCCGAAACAAATGGTTTCGCGTCTCCCCGCCCGGTACAGCCTCCAAAGGGCGCTCCCCCTTTTCCCTCTGGCCTTGCCGATTGATTGTTAAATGAGGGAAAAGATCGAAGCACTGGCCGCAAAAGGCTCAACCCCATTGTATCTTATTCTTGAGTGCTCATCCTACATGCAAGCATTGGAGGCCCTCCGTAGCGGAGCCTGCGCTGCCGTTTTACCCGATCTTGCCCGACCAAAGGAGGGACCTTCTCTCTACCAGCGCATTCCTGTTCCCGGAAGCATTGAAATCTCACCGATCTGGCGCAAACGCACCGCCGAACGCAACCCTCGACTGGCGTTACTTACCAAAAGCATCCTCAAACTTTGGAAGATCAGAGCATTTTAATTGTTATTTGCGGTTCCATCCTTCCCTCCTTCAAAAATTAACAACCAACAATCTTTACATCACAGTCTCACCGATTCCCCTACCCTACTTTCGCGGGATAAACCCGCTCGCTACAAACAAATCCATCAGATTTTCGGCGGTTTCTCCCTTCCCTCCTTTGCGCCGTGGTGCCTTGGTGAGCTTCGGCCGTTCTTATCAGTGTGAATCAGTGCCAACAGTGGTTGTGAAACAGCCGTCCAAAGTCTGACGACTTCGGCTACAGGAACCCTGGTCCCCGACAGATCGAATGGCTTTAGGTTCTTATCAGTGTCCATCTGTGGTTGCAGCCTCCAAAAACTCACGTTTTCGGCTACCTCTCCGCGCTCTCTGCGTCCTCTGCGGTTCAATCGTTATCGCGGGGTAAACCTGCTCGCTACAAACAAATCCACCAGATTTTCGGCGGTTTCTCCCTTCCCTCCTTTGCGCCGTGGTGCATTGGTGAGCTTCGGCCGTTCTTATCAGTGTGAATCAGTGCCATCAGTGGTTGTGAAAGCAGCCGTCCAAAGTCTGACGACTTCGGCTACAGGAACCTTGGTCACCCCCCTGAAGCAGCCGTCCAAAGTCTGAGGAGTTAGGCTAACGGGACCCTGCCCCGCCCCAGAAACAGGCGTCCAAAGTATGACG
>JAIUMY010000139.1 GCA_022565335.1 Opitutales bacterium | reverse complement strand
TTCCGGTGGAAATTGATGACGCAGAAACCCCGCCGCATTGACCGGGTCCTGGAAGCCGAGTTTGAACAATTTATCATGCGGCTGATGCGGCGTCTCGTCCATGGATAGTGATTGAAGAAAGTTTGCGTCTGAAGGGAAAGCCTAAAATCAACCCGCTATGTTTTGTGCGAGGGAGGACTGTTGAGGTAAAAAGATATAACATAAAAAGAAAAACTCGACAGCATTCAGCCAAAGTGAAAGGCTACTGTTCTCTTCGATAAAACCGATGCAGCACCCCTTCCAGTTTTCCTTGATTTTGGCCTATGTCTTTTCCCTGGCTTGGAAGCGTTCGTTCGCTGAGTTCGAAGCCGCCGCAGGGGAAGTTTGTGACCCCAGAAACAAAATCCCTACCTTTCCCCCAATCCCCAACCCACGCCTACGATGCGGTGATGGGAATTTCGTCGTCGTACTTCCTTCCCTTTCAGAACCAACAGCTTATGTGCTTCAGATGAATGTTCGCCGAGGCCTGGTTCCGGCGACACTTCACTACCACCCGCCGGGCGCGATCCCCCCGGAGAAAGAATTCGTTTTGCAGGTATCTTACTACGGCTTCAGATACATGGATCCCGAGACTGGCCGCTGGCCAAACCGTGATCCGATTGAGGAAGAGGGTGGGTTGAACCTTTATGGGTTCGTCGGGAATGATGGAGTTAACGCCGCGGATGTTTTGGGTTTAAATGAAATCGGTGCTTTCCTCAGTTTTTCAGTTGGTGGGGAATTAAACAATTCAAGCAATCCACTTTCATTATTGAGGTCAGTTGAACTAAGTGTTGCACACAGAAGTGATATTTGCGAAAATGTTGATTTTACAGTTGGAGGAAGTTTAAGTATTTATCGGTCTGGATATGGCACTTCAAGGCTTAATTCAGGTTGGGTTTATGATTTTAACGGAACTGTAGATGTATCCGTTCATGATGGTGAAAGTGCAAGCATGCCAATACGAATTCATGGTCGATATGAATCCGCATTAACAGATGACTCCGCCCGTTCAGTAAGGTTTGGTGTTGGTGGTAATTACCACACCGGGTTAGGAAGTGGCATCGGATTTAATTATCTCACTCTTCGATCAAATGAAACAATGGTCGGCATTCAAAACGACGTTTTGTTTGGAACTGACAGACTCCATTCATCAAGTGTTTTTGTAAGTGTAGGAGGAATTAATGATGGCAATATTACTTTGGCTCACGACAATTTTACCGGAGAAACGAAAAGTTTTGGTGAAGACCCAACCAATCCAGGATATTACGACCAACCTGCTTCTGAGCGTGCATTTAATCGTTCCCAAACTAGTCTGACATTTAGGGCATCTTCTCAGTCAATTGGTTTGTATGTTGATGATACTTACGGAATCGTGCAAAACCCTTGGCATGATCTGATAAATTCTTTGCGCGTTCCTCATGACCATGCTGCATTTGGAATTGATCTGAAACATCAAATCCGACTTTCAAGATGAGAGCGATAATGAAATTATTTGTCATTATCTTTTTGCTAGCGGTTGCAGGATGTACGACTCCAGCCAAACGCATAAATACTGTTGTATCATTCCCGGTAAATCCTGTCTTCAAATTAAAAGAATCTTCCGGATGGAAGGATAGAGAGATTGAGTCAATCTATGTATTTTCGGGAGAAATACCATGGAATGGGGATAGGAGGTACAATTTCCTTATTCTTTGGCCTTCGGGTGAGGCGTTTCTAAGTTCATTTCAAACCAATCCTCCAACATTAGGGGATATTGAAAACATGAATGCGGGGCTTGCTGGATACTTTCAGGTTGTTGAAGATGAAGTTGTTCTTGAAATGTATTTGGGATACCCTAGAGGGAAATATGAGAATTTTTACGGGACCTTTATTGATGGAAATACGATCACTTTAAAAGGGCCTTGGACTAGAGGAAGTCTGCAAATGGGAGGCTATCCCGCTAGATCGTATTCTATAATGGATTTTGATGATATCGAAATAGAGCCATTATGGTAGGAGAACAGGTACGAGTGGGAGACATAGGTAACACTTCCACTGGAGACATCGGTAACACATTCTATGGCGCTTATGCCATGGAAAATAACCGAACCAATGACCGAAAAAGACCAAAAGCTACGACTTCGCGGGGAGTTTTTTTCTTCCGATCCTCGTTTTACGATGGGAAGGGTTTGTAGGTGGATTGGAGGGCATGACTGTTGTCTTGATTCATTTAGCGATATGGTTCATAGTTGGGATAATGAATGCCGCTGAAATCATTGAAGAAATCGCCCGGCTTCCCGAGGATGAAAAAGGGAAGGTAGTGGAGTTCGTGCGTCATTTGCCTAATGCGGAGACCATCGCAGCGATCAACGAGCCTCTTGAAGGCCTGCCGCGGTACCACAATATGAGTGAGGTTCGCAACGCCGTCAAGGATCTCGTTCGTGATGCTTAATGTTGTTTTTAAGAGCCGTTTTAAGAAGGACTTAAAGAAGCTAAAGTCGTCGAATCGGGATGAGGAGCAGTTGCTTACCGTCATTGATTTATTGGCAAGCCAACAATCTCTCGATCCCAAGTTTCGCGATCATGTTCTGGTTGGGAATTACGCCGGTTGCCGCGAATGCCACATTCGCCCGGACTGGCTTTTGATCTACAAAACGACGCAAACGGAGCTACTCCTGGTCCGAACTGGCTCGCACAGCGAGCTGTTTGGCTGATTTTATTCTTTAGCCGCTTCCGTAAGCCGCTTTGTCATGCGGCTTTTTGCACAGAAAAAAACCTTGCTACACATCTCGGTCGAAGGCAGATTCATAGCGTCCCCATGGTTGCATTCATCGAAAACTATGCCCTGAAAAACCCCGCTCCCGACGCCAAAAACCGCGTCTGGAAAAATTTTTCGGCGACCCGAAAAACGCGCCCGGCGAATCGCCTCCCAGCCCCACAACCACGCCAGGAAAAAGCCGATACGGTTACGATAATCGTATCGGGTCAGCCATTTTGGCCATCTCGTGATCCGATTGAGGAAAGGGGAGGTTTGAACCTGTATGGGTTTGTTGGGAATGATGGGGTGAATGTTTGGGATTTGCTGGGACTTGAGGCTAACAGAACATATATAAGCACTCCGCCACTTGGTTTTGGATTCCCAACAGAGAGAATGATTGAAGAGTTTTGGACAGCAGTTGAAAATGCGAATAATTTGATAAACTCCGATGGTGAAAATTGCTTCAATGTAAGTGTCTTAAAAGATAGAGATGCAAGACGTGAGGACTTAGCACAATCACTAAGAGATAGTGATCATACTATTATTGTCGCTCATGGGCCAGATGATGGTTCGCATCGGCGTAAGTTAGCTGATCCAAGTCGACCAGATGGTACTAGATCATTTTCGGATGATGCTATTAAGAATCTGGCTAATCGTAATAACAATTCCGTATCAATTCACGGATGCTTTGCTCCAGGAAATCCTGATAGAGAAATTGCCGCGAACGCCGGTTTTAACAATATTATTGATGAATTGAACTCTTTAAAATGCTTGCCATGCTGTGTAGATGTAAGCGTTAGGGTTTTGTTCGGATACGCATGATTTTCAAATAGTGAAAATGAGGAAAATAAAAAAAAACGAAATAATAATTATTTGTTTTTTTGTTGTAAGTTGCATTATTTTGGTGGCTTTGAAGTTTCAGCTTTGTGAAGAAACGATTCAGGTTAATGAAGTAAATGCAGGTGCGGTTTTTTCATTTAATCCAAAAGTGAAGTTCTGGGATGTAGCAGATGAAATAACAAACTCACTTAATGAGCATGGGAGTGACAGGCAATTTGTAGTTATAAATGGCGTTTCTTTTTCTCTTCCGCCGTTTTCATTTTATAAAAAACGGAGCAGGGCCCTATATATGGGTAATGATGAAAACAAATTCGAGTTTAATGTGAAAGAAGAATTCTCTTATAACTATAAAAGAATCTCAGAAAACCAAGGGGATTATGCTAAAGTTTTTATAGGAGATGAGGTTTTACTTCATGAAGTGACTCTCTTAAAGTACATGCTTCATGAACATAAGATAGATGCAGATTTTCTTAGGAAAGAAGATGGGAGTGGAATGACAATACAAATATTAATCAACCAATAAAACCAGATTAAAAAGGGACGGTCGGGTATGTGTTACGTGTTACCGCTCAAAGTCAGTCCACGTATTGCTACGCCATCTCCGTTTCACTCCGTCATGATTTTTCGGAGACAGCCAAAAGGGTCAGAAACAGCCAAAGGTGTCAGTCCACGAAATCATGATTTTTCCGCAATCCCAACCCCTCTGGCAACTTGCCACCAACCGCTCCGTCACGGCATCTGCTGTTGGTCGCTTAGGCTCCCTCAAAGAAAATGCCGCACCGTCCCGTCCTTCGCCGGAGGCTTCGGAGGGCATGCTGCTCCATCCTGGCAAATCGACCGCCCCTCCCGACCTCGTCTCGCCCGATTCAGCCCCTTTGTTTTATGGCGGCCTGCTGTCCCGCACAATTCGCATTATGCCCAATATCGCCCGGGAACCTGTCGGCATTCGCATCCGTCTTCGCCCTTCGGGCTACGCCGTGACAGGGAGCTCACTGGCAAGGGGCGATTTTTGACAGATTGCGATCTGAATTGTGCGAGACATCCGGCAAGGCAAGCGCCCGCAAGTGGGCACACTACGACCAAAACTCCGCACTCTCAACCGTAGTGTGTCCGCTTGCGGACGCCCCCCCCAGCAGCGGAGACAACCCTTGACCATCCCAAAAACTTTCGCCGTCACCCAGGGCGTACGTGAAGGCCAAAGAGACAGCCGCAGGGGTCAGGTCAAGTATTGCTCCGCCACCTTCGTTTCACTCCGCCTTGATTTTTTCGTAATCCCATCTCACCCGGCAACGGGCCATCCACCACGACTAAATCGCGCCGCAATTTTTTAGTCTTAACATTTTCAGCCTCAGTGCATTTGCTGAGCAACATGGACGAGACTCCGCTGCATAATCCACACGATGCCTTTATCAAAGCCGGACTCGGCGAACCACGCCAAATGGCAAGCTTTCTGAAAGCGTATTTGCCCGCCGGTTTGGCCTCTTCCGTAGATTGGTCCTCGCTCGAAGTTCAATCCACAAACTTCCTCGACGAACAACTTCATCATCGTCACGCCGATCTCCTCTTTGCCGCCTGTTTTAGGGACAAACCTCTCTTTTTTCACCTCCTTTTCGAGCATCAAAAATCTCTCGACGTATGGATGCCCTTCCGCTTGCTTTCTTATCAAGTGCGCATCTGGGAAAAGTTCCGCAAGGATCATCCCAAGGCCAAACGCCTTCCCCCGATTCTTCCCATCGTCTTCTTTCAGGACCGGGGCGAATGGACCCCATCGCCTCACTTCCGCGACCTCCTCGACTTGCCCCAAGACCTTGACCCGGAATGGCTGAACTACCTGCCAAGCTTTCAACACGCGACGATCAACC
>JAIUMY010000138.1 GCA_022565335.1 Opitutales bacterium | reverse complement strand
CGTCGGGGAAAATTATCAAAGGTTCGGAAATTCCCGACCGATTCGATCGGGAGGTAAACTCCCTCCGACAAGAAACCGCCGTCTCACCGGTGTCTCGGTAGGGCCTTCGCTTGCGAAGCGCCGCCCGAGAAAATTCGCGCTCCGGCCAAAGGTTTTCATGGGCCAACGGAAAAGGCGTTTCCCATCACAACGTTTCCGATAATCCCCACCGCGACGGCGTTGCGCAAGCGCAAGCCCTACAACGGCCCCCCCTCCATTACTCCACCACTCAACCAACTCCCCGTTTCCAATGAGCGAAACGAAATCCCGCCGAACGCAGTGAGGGAAACAAGCGAAGCGCCGTCGGGACTCCACCACTCCACCACCAAACTACCCCCCAAACCGTTCCCGGAACTCCTGTTGTTTGGCTTTGCGGTGTTGGCAATGAGGGTGTTCAAGTTGGTGGAAGGTCACTTTACCATCGATGACGGTCGCGTAGCGGGTGGCGATGGACGGGTCCACCGGGCGGTTGTATCCAACGCTGCCGGGATTGAGCCAAAAGGCCGTATTGCCGACCCACATTTGGCCCTGCCAGTGGGTGTGCCCCATGACCATTGCGCGAATGGGGCTTTGCGCATCCACCGGGCTTTCCCCCCAGAATTCGTCGAAGGCATAATCCGAGGTAATCACTTCGTACCCTTGGTAGAGATGGGTCATCAGCCAGGAAATACCGTCGTGGGCAAAGGTCAGACGATCCGGAAGGTTTTCCAGATAGCGGATATCCTCTTCCTCCAACAACTGGGCATTCAACTCCACCCAGTTCTCCGGTGTTTTATCCGGGTCCACCCCCTCGCGGAATTTTTCAATAATTTTCCGATCATGATTTCCCTGCACACAGGGGATTTGTCGTTCCCGAATCAGCGTCACCACCTCCTTGGGAGAAAACCCCACATCCACCAAATCCCCCGCACAGTAGAACGCATCGGCATCTGCCTCCGCGTGCAGGACCGCCTCCAGGGCCCTGATGTTGCTATGAATATCCGAAACAAAAACCAATTTCATGGCTCCACCCTAGCGAAAGCACAGACTTGAGACAAAGGGAATTCACAAAAAAACCCGCCTCTCGAAAGAGGCGGGTTTTGGAAATGAGACTTTACTCAAATGACTTAGAACGTGTATTTCAACGCGGGATCGTCGTCTTGACGTCCAGCGACATCAACGGCGAAGATGTAGTTGTCATCGACTTCGTCGATTGCCCAGTCACCTTCATTCAAGTCGTTAAAGTTTCCTTCAGAAGGTGCATATGCATCACCGGTATCCGAATTTTCTAGGTCACCAACTCCGGAACCATAGGACTCACCGGCAACTTGGTTGACAGTGGCGATAAACAGCCCTTGACCGACCAATTTGGTAATATCGGCTGTGGAACTACCTTCGTCGAGGAAGTATTGGTTGGCCGCTCCACCGATTTGACGGAGATTGTTGGTGATGGCGTTTTCACGGGAAGTTTGGCGAACACGTTGGAACGCAGGAATGGCGATCGCGGCCAAGAGACCAATGATCACCACAACGATCATAATTTCGACGAGCGTAAAGCCCTTCTTGGAGGTATAATTTTTCATAATATTGTAGGGTTAGTATTAATATTTTGCCAATTTGGCAGACTTCTTTATCACCTATTCGTGACCCTAAGGCAAGAAAAATTTTAATTTTTTTCGCATTATGGGACAAAATTTCCGAAAATTCTCCGAATCTTTCTCCAACAATCGCGTTTTGCCTCTTTTGATCGTTAAAAGAAAGATAAAATCAGGAAATTTCCCACTGATAGGGAAATTTTGAGAGCCGTTTGGCCCTTTTTTCGTCCACCGCCACCACATCTTCGATCCGACAACCGCCGATTCCGGGATAATACAAACCGGGTTCGATGGTGATGACCTGGTTCTTCTTCAAGGCCGGAGCACCGGGGGAAACCCGGGGGGCCTCATGCACCGCCAAGCCCAAACCGTGCCCCGTCCCGTGAAAAAATCCGGTGGGCACCTCCCCGGCCAAACTGGTTTCATACCCTTTCTCCTTAAAATACTTCACCACCGCAGCATGGACCGCTTCGCCAGTGGTCCCTTCCCGGGCCGCCTGCAAGGCCTTTCGCTGGGCATCCCGCACGGTTTTTACCAATTTTCTCTGGGCCTCATTCGCCCGGCCTTTAAGAAAGGTCCGGGTCATGTCGCCATGATACCCACTGCTCACCAGTCGGGGAAAAATATCGATAATGATCAATTGATCGGCCGCCAAAGGCCCACGCCCCTCACAATGCGGGTCACAAGCCTGATCCCCTCCGGCGGCGATGATCCGACCCGCCTCACCACCGGCCCGCAGGCAGGCGATGGCCACCTCTTCTTGCAAAATCCCGGAGGTAAGAGTTCGATTTCCCCAGCGTAGAGAACGCCCCTTGCCGATCTTCGCGGCCTCCAGAATTTCCCGCACCCGGGCCAACCCGGCGGCACTGCAACGATTGGCCCGACGGATTTCCCGCAATTCGTTTTCGGTCTTTTGCTCCCGTTCGGGAAAAATCGCCTTTTCACTCACCTGCACCGCAATCTTTCGCTTGCGCAGTGCCTCCGCCATACCGAGAGGAAACTCTGCGGGCACCCGAACCTGTCGCATCCCCTCTTCCCGCAACCAGGTCGCCAACAAAGCCGACATCGGGGGACGCTTGGTCTTTGGGTTTATTTTTTTGCGAATGGTCTCGGTCGCCACCACGCGGTCGAATCGTGACTCCTTACGCGCCCGGGCCAATTCCAGGGGATGGAGCAGCGCGACCTTTTCCCCCGAAGGAGTCACCATCGCCGGAAACGGATCGGGAATCGCCAACCCGGACAAATAACGCATATCGGGCGAATTTTCAGAATCCGCGTAGAGAAGAAGGGTACGGGCACATTTCATCATCTCAGCCTAGCCAAAGAACGGGGAAGATAAAGCAATTCATCAGGATTCGTCGCGGCTGCTCCGTTCGCCGGAATCACGGATTTCGCGATTCTCCAGGATGCGCAGATCCAGCGGTTTGCTCTTCTCCCCAATATACAGGGTTTGGTGGGGAAAGGGTATCTCGATGCCTTTGGCGTCGAAAGCGAGCTTTACCCTTCGCAAATACTCGCGGCCGACCGCCCATTGGCGAATGGGTTTGGTCCGGATGCGTCCTTTAATTACGACTGCCGAATTGGCAAATTGGTCAACCCCGAAAACCTCCGGCTCCTCCAGCATAAAACGCCCGAACTCCTTATCCTCTTTGAGCTCCCGGCCGACGTCTTTCATGATGTCGATCACCCGGTCGGTATTTTCCTTGTAGGCGACCCCGATATCAAACACGTAGGCCGCCCACTGACTGGTTAAATTGCTAAGGGTAGTAACTGTTCCATTTGGGAAAACATGAACGACCCCACCAAGGTCGCGCAGGACGATGGTGCGGAAATTGATCTTCTCGACCAAGCCTCCGGTCCCGTTGACCACCGCAACATCCCCGACCCGTACTTGGTTTTCCAGAATAAAAAAGAATCCGGCGATAATGTCCCGGACCAGATTCTGGGCACCGATGCCAACCGCCAATCCCAAAATCCCCGCACTGGCAATGATCGGGGCAATCTCGACCCCGATTTCCCGGAGAACGACCAGAATTACCGTCACCCAAACGGCGATGAACGAGGCTTGGCGCAACAGTCGCACAATGGTCTCAACGCGCTTCGAGGATTCCGAAGGGGGTTCTCCTTCGGCTTGCTCCTGCTTTTGCAAACGCCGCTCCAAGCGGGCGAGACCCTTTTTGACGAACAACATCAAAATCCAGGCCAGGACGAAAATCAGAGTAATTCGAAAGGCCGAGGAAATCAGGGTTTCCCAATTTACGATTTCAAGAATCTGTTCGAAGATATCATTCATTGGTTGTGATAATACTTGGTTGAAAATCAGTGAGCAAAAAGGGGGCCTATTCCTGAAAACCCGGAATTTTCTCTAGTTGGTAAGAAGGCATGGCTCCCCGCTGGGTGGCCACATATTCACCCAAACGCGTGGCTTTACGCAAGCATTCGTCAAGGGGTCTTTGGTGTAGAAGAGAACCAACCAAACCAGCCAGAAAGGCATCGCCCGCGCCCACCGTGTCCTCGACCGTAATGGACCGCCCCTTTTCCTCCAGAAAAGAATCGTTCGCCCGATCCCAAAGCAAGGCCCCTTCCCCGCCCCGGGTAACACAGATTTTTTTAGCGGGTATTTTTTCCGCCAACGCTCTTACCGCCTCTTGCAGAGGGTCTTGGCCTTCCTTTAGACCGCTGAGCGTAAAGGTCTCATCGTCGTTCAATTTGAGCAGATCGGCTTTTTCCGCCAACGCAAAAACCAACTTCGGGTCATCGAAGGGAGGGCGAAGGTTCACATCGTAAATCCTTTCCCAATGCTCTTTTTCCAATAGCTGAAAGAGGGCTTTTTGATTGTGTTCGCTTCGCTGCGCCAAGGTGCCATAGACCAGCGCATCGGCCCCGGTACAGGCCTCTTCCAATGCGGGGGTGACAATAATGCGATCCCAGGCCACCGGTGATAGAAACTGATAGGTGGCATTGCCTTTATCGGTCAACTTGGCCTTAACCGCTCCGGTGGGCCATTCATTGTCCCAGTGGACATGGGATACGTCGATCCCCGCACCTTCCATCCTCTCCATGGCCTCGTTTCCCAGCAGATCCCGCCCCAGAGACGTGATGGCGGCAGCTTTCTCGCCCAGGCAAGAAAGGTGATACGCCACGTTGACCGGAGCTTCATGAGTTTTATTGAGCCCCTGTCTTACTGCTTCAGGCAAGAAAGGTGATACGCCACGTTGACCGGAGCCCCGCCCAAAAAAATGCCCGCGGGCAAACAATCCCAAAGGGCTTCCCCAAAAGTGAAAATTTGTTTTCTTTCCATACCCCTTACCTTACCCGGTATAGTCTCCGGCGCAAAGAAGAAACCACTGGAACCGGCGTCAGGTCGCCTTATCGTCTCCCCAAGGACAGAAATGTCCTTGCTCCTTATAAATCAACATCCAACAAAAACACCGCACCTTAACCCAACCACCCGAGCTCGGAGAGACCCTCGCCCTCCCAAGGACGCACCCGCCGGGTGGATGGCCGTCCGCCAAGAACCCGCACGCCTTTCCGACCACTCGAGCTCGGAGAGACCCTCGCCCTCCCAGAAAACACACGCACCCCACCGGGAGGGCGAAGGTCCCTCTGAGCTTTCGCGCGGTGACCGACCAATCGTTCCCAGCCGGACCCGCCTGTTAGACGAAGGCCCACCAAGAATCCGCACCTATACCCACCATCTCTTTCGCGTTGAGACCCTAGCCCTCCCAAGGACGCAACCGCCGGGTGGATGGCCGTCCGCCAAGAACCCGCACGCCTTTCCGACCACTCGAGCTCGGAGGGACCCTCGCCCTCCCAAAAAACACACGCACCCCACCGGGAGGGCGAAGGTCCCTCTGAGCTTTCGCG
>JAIUMY010000137.1 GCA_022565335.1 Opitutales bacterium | reverse complement strand
TGCCGTTTCACACAATCCATCAGAGCAGAGCCTATCGTCTTGCGCTTACGTCTTTATTCAAAAACATCTTGAAATTTCCGATAGGGGCAGTCCGGAGACTGCGGCTGGAGAAGGCGGCAAGTTGAGCACAGCGAATGAACACGAATTTGGAAAATTCGTTTCATCTTTCCTGTAGGGCTTGCGCTTGCGCAATGCCGTCGCGGGGAAAACAAGCGAAGGGTTTCAAAGGGGTAACGCCCCTTTCCGTTGGCCGGCGGAAATCTCTCGCCAGAACGTAAGTCTTCACGGGCGGAACTCCACAAGTGGAGGCCCTACAAAAGCTACCTTTCTCAACGGGAATTAGTGGTTCCTCAGACTGTTTTCAGATACCAGTCGGGCTCAGCCAGTTCTCAACTTCCTCCCCCTATTCTCATTTCCCTTCATAGAGCCGGTGCTTGTCGTCAAACCATCATTCACAATGCAAACCAACCCCCCTACTTGTCCAACCAACAGGGTACACTTAACCTCTTCACAAAGCACTGTGCATGAAGGCCGCCGAAACAAGGCAGTCTATGTCAACCTCGGTCAATGGTGCCTTTGAGGTAACTCTTCTTTTCATAATCCCCAAAACGGCGGACCAAAAGGCTATATCACGGTGCGGAGAACACGGGGGCTGGTAAAGCACGAATATTGCAGGGATGTAGACCTAGTTCAAGAGGGCCTGGTGGGGGTGGTTCGAGGGAGAGGGCGTGCAGAAGAACCCCGTGGCACTCAAGGGTGACCCGGTACAGGGAATTTGTTTGACCGGTCTGAACGAGGCTGGCCGGCAGACGATGGCCGGGAGAGGGAAAAGTCTCTCCGGGGGCCAGTATTTTGAGATCCCCCGCATGAAAGGCCAGACCAGAACAGGATTCACCGTTTTGTTGCGGGATCAACTTTTTCAAGGGGTCCGGAAGCTCGCACAGGGAGGTTAGGATGTTCTCATAGCCGAGGATTTCCGCTACGAGATCATTTCGTGGGTGTTGCATGACTTCCTCACGATTGCCGTGTTGATGAATTTTTCCGCCTTCCACGATGGCAATGCGATCCGCGAGGATGTCGAGGTCTTCCGGATGATGCGTGACGAGAAGACTGGGAATTCCCGTGGTTTGCAAAAACTGCCGCAACTCACTCCGCACCCGGCGTTTGGTCTTTTCATCAAGGGCCGCCATGGGTTCGTCCAGGAGCAACCAGTCGGGTTGCCGGACCACCGCCCGGGCCAAGGCCACCCGTTGACGTTGCCCGCCGGATAAACAGGAGGGTTTTCGCCGCTGTAGATCGCTGATCTCCAGCGCTTTCATAAGTTGTTCCGCGCGATGGAAAATTTCCTCGCGATCCCCTTTGATGGCGTACACAACATTGGCCATGACACTGAGATGCGGGAAAAGAGCATAGTCCTGAAAAACCATACCTATTTTTCTCTTTTGGGGCGCGACAAAGATTTTTTTTCGGGAATCGTGCCAAATATCCGCCCCGAGGTGAATGGTTCCGGAGTCGGGGCGCAGAAGGCCGGCAATGAGGCGTAGAATGGTGGTTTTTCCGCCGCCACTGGGACCATACAGAGCGGTCACCTTTCCCTCCCCGGAAAAGGTGGCTTGCGGATAAATGGTGAGGTCCCCGCGAAAACGAACCAGGCAATCAATCTTCAGGTCCTTAGCCATGTCTTCGTGTAACGGCGTTGAAGGGTGTAGGTAAGGATAAGGACCGAAGCGGAAATAACCAGAAGCAAAGCGGAGGTCCAGCCAGCGGTGGCGTAATCCATCGCTTGCACCGAGTCATAAATCGAAATGGAAATCGTCCGGGTCTTTCCGGCAATATTGCCCCCCACCATGAGAACCACCCCGAATTCGCCGAGAGTATGGGCGAAACTAAGAACAAATCCCGCCAGGAGTCCCGGCCAGGCGAGGGGCACACCGACCCGAAAAAACGTTGGCAGGCGACCTGCGCCAAGGGAAACCGACGCATCGAGCAAGCGGGTGTCCACCGAGCGGAATCCGGAGAGAAAGGGTTGCACCGCAAAGGGAAGACTGAAAAGAACCGAGGCGATAACCAGGCCCGGAAAACTAAAGGGCAGCAAGGTTCCGGCCAGGGCCTCGTAAGCGCTGCCCAGAGGGCTGTATGGGCCAAGGAACATCAGAACATAAAACCCCAAAACGGTCGGAGGAAGGACCAGGGGCAACGCTACCAGAGCCTCCACAAAGACGGCTCCGCGGAAACGGGTCCGCGCAAGCCACCAGGCCAGGGGAAGTCCGATCAGAATCAAAATAAGGGAGGTGATAAGAGCTAACCGCGCGGTCAGCCAGAAGGCCTGCCAATCAATAGTGATCATGGCAAGGCCTCCGGCATGAGAAAACCAAAGTCCTGCAAGACTCTCTGGCCTTCCGCAGAAAGTAGAAAAGCCCGCAGGGCCTCGGCCCCTTCAGGATTTTTGGCATGACGAACAATGACGCCTCCCTGCACCATCTCCGGGAACCGTTCGAGGGGGATTTCCCAAAACCTGCCGGCCTCCGACATTCTGGGGGCCAGGGCCAAGGCAAGGGCAATGATGCCAATGTCGGCAGCCCCGCTTTGCACAAATTGCGCGGTCTGGGCAATGTTTTCCCCCAGCACCAGACGATCCGCTATTTGTTCGTAAAGATCATCGGTTTGCAAGGCCGCAACGGCAGCCTGCCCATAGGGAGCATGACGGGGATTGGCGATGGCTATCCGGCGGGCCCGGGGATCCAGGAGGGTTTGTTCCATGGTTCTCTCCGGGTCCAGCGGAGAGTCGTTCAATACATAGAGCACCAAGCGGCCCACGGCATAGGGAAAGAGCGAATCGGCGACTCCGTGCCCACTCTCGATAAGCCTTTTCGGAAATTCGATATCGGCCGAAAGAAACAGGTCAAAAGGGGCGCGTTGGGCGATTTGAGCCCTCATATTGCCGGAGGAACCATAGGTTACCCGCACTTGAAATTCCGGATGCTCTTGGTGGAAAAGGGCCAGAATTTCCGGGAGGGCAAATTGCAGATCAGCGGCCGCCGCCACGGTCACTGCATTCGCCGCAACAGGGGACGCAGAGTCCTTGGTCCCCTTGCCACAACCAAGGGTCAGGAAGCTCAAGGCAAGAGTAGCGAGAAGAGGACCGAGGGTCTGGAAAAGGCGGGGTCTTGACCAAAGAGCCGGGATAAAAACAGAACTTCGTCGGAAACACGCGAAAGGAAAGGAAAAGGACACGTTCATGGCATCTCAGAGAAATGAGGGTGAAAACGGCGGCCTTTTCATTCAGCGAAATCGGTCGAGTTCGATGTGATATTTTTTAACCCGCAAACCCATTTTCCTCTCGGTCAGGCCCAGTCTCCGCGCAGCCTCGGCCATGTTACTGTGGGTAGCTTTCAGGGCATCGACAATCATCTCCCTTTCCAAGGCATCGATAGCATCAGCGAGGGTCAACTCCTCCCGCTCTTCGGTAATCGTTTTCTTTTGCAAGGTAGGCGGCAAGTGATGGGCCTTAATACTTTGCCCTTTAGCCAGAAGGACCGCCCGCTCCAGACAATTTTCCAATTCCCGCACATTGCCCGGCCAATGATAACTATGCAGGAGGTCGATGGCGGCACTGGAAACCCGCATTGGCTTCACCCCGGCTTGGGCCGCATATTTTTCAATAAAATGATCGGCTAAAAGTAAAATATCACACTTTCGCTCCCGCAACGGCGGCACGTATATCGGGAAAACATTCAGTCGGTAATACAGATCCTCGCGGAACCGTCCATCAGCTATCATTTCTTCCAAATTCCGGCTGGTAGCGGCAATGACCCGAACATCGCTTTTGATGGTTTCCTGACTCCCTACCCTCTCAAACTCCCTCTCCTGCAGAACCCGTAATAGCTTTACCTGTGTGGGCGCAGAGATATCACCGATTTCATCAAGGAAAATGGTTCCCTGGTGAGCAGCCTCAAAACGGCCCTTGCGCATCGCCAGAGCCCCGGTGAAAGCCCCCTTCTCGTGCCCGAACAATTCGCTTTCAATAATTGAATCCGGAAGCGCCGCGCAATTAAACTTCACGAAGGCATGGTTCGCGCGATCACTTTTTTCATGCAGAGCTTTGGCGACCAATTCCTTCCCGGTTCCACTCTCTCCACGTATCAGAACGGTGGTTACACTTCGGGCAACCTGCTCCACATGATAGAACACAGTGCGCATTGACCCCGCTGAACCAATCATATCGCGGGGTCGAAAATTAGCGGCGATCTCCTCCTGCAGACGATCATTCTCCCGCCGCAAACTCTCCATCTGTTCGGCCGCCTCCCTCCGCAGGAGCGCCGCTTGTCCCAGCACCGAGGCAATCATCGTCAAGAGCCGCAGATCCGGCTCCCAACCATCCTTGGGGCGACTGTGCCGCTCAATGCTGAGCGTACCCACAACCTCATCGGCAAACTTCAAAGGAACGACCAAAAGACAGGTTTGTTTGGTGATTTTGAGGGTATCCACCCAGTCCGTTTCCTGGTGTTCCTGCAACCCCCATTGATAAAAGGCCGGTTCGATAACGGGTTCCTCTTTTTCCACACACCGTTTCAGTTTTGGCCGGATAAGATGCAAATAGGCATCTGCCCCAAACCCCCTGGGAAGCCCCACCGCTTCGGAAATCAAATAGCTCCCGGTATCGCGGTTGACAATGGTCAGCGTTCCGCGCTCCAACCCCAGGACGTCCTGCAATCGTTTTAAAACCGGCTTCACCAAGGTGGTCAGATCCAGACTACTCTCCATCGTCTGGCTGATGGAAAACAACAAGCCCAGCTCCTGCACCGACCGACATTGATCGACTGAGGAACCATGAAGCAAATCCACATTCGGACCGGAATGAACCAATTCGCAGTCTTTTTTCTGGCAGCCTCTCCTTTCCATACTAAGCGACAAGCTTAAAAGATGCCGATTCCGGGATTTGTAGCCATAATCCCCTTTTTCTGATTACCTCGGGGTGGTTTTATGGAAAATTAACGGAACCTGTGTATAAAAGGACCACGTCGTAAAAGGGCGTTCACTTTTATGCCCAAAGCGGGAACCTCGGGTTCCTGCGCGGGGTCCTTCAGGCCACGACCCCCAACCCGAACCTCCCCCTGCCCCCGACGCGGGCCAAGCACCGCGCTACCATGTATTCGCTCCTAACGTAGCCGCGGACTTCAGCCGCGGTTTAGAGCGCCTGAAACGACCAACCCCCTTCCCGTTCCTTGCCCGCTCAGCGGGTTGCGGACTTCGTCATTCACCCGCAGCCAGGAGTCAAACAGGCTTCCTGCCTGTTTCCCCCATGCCAACAAAACGGCCAAGGATGGCGGGGCTATCCCAGACGTCGTCAACCCAGCGGAGACCGCATAAATGCGGGACTCCAACCTTACGCAAATCACACGTCTCCACAACGTTTGCCAGACAATTTTAACCGTTATAGCGTTTTACTACAACCCCCAACACTACACCACTCCAACCGGACACTGCTC
>JAIUMY010000136.1 GCA_022565335.1 Opitutales bacterium | reverse complement strand
TTTGTTCTTTTGCCCCGTTGGGGCGGGAAGGTGCGCAGCTTGAACAACCACGCGGTGGTCCTTGGACGGCTGTTTGCGTAGTCGGGCTGATTCATCGCCCGATCCACGGCGGAGACGACCTGGCGGACTTTCAAACGGATCCAACGTCGGGGGATATCTCTGAATGTTCGTGAATTTCCGGCCGATTCGTTCGAGCGCTTCCATCCGTCGCTCTTCGAGCTATGGAGGACGATACGGAAGCAGCCCGATTACGTCGCGATTGACGGTTCACGTCGGAGGGGCTTTACGCCCCGATTGGCGGAGAATTGCTGAATGTTTTCCCCAATCAATCCTCGGATTCCGATGGAATAAAGAGTTCCCCATCAACTTTGAAATAGGGTCCTTGACGACTGCGGTAAGGCTCGATCGACTTATGTTGATCGCTGGGCATGGTTTGGAAAAGGTCATGAATCGGCCGACCATCGTCGTCCATTTCAATTTCCTTCCCCACCTCCTTGATCAATAGAAAGGCATTGAAATCCCCTCCCCCGCGCTCGCCGATAAGAATTTCGAGATCCATAACCTGGCCTTGGCGAAAATTCATAACATCGCCATAATAAAAACGATGACTGCCCCAGCGACCACCAGAGAACACCTTATGGTCGTAGCCATGATCATCTTCTCCGCCTTCCTGCCACTCCGTCATCGCTCTACCACTTCTTTGCCCCTGATCTTCCCCATAAACGGGGGACGCACTACGTGTTCTCAGCCACGGGTGGGACCCATCCAGAACAACTTCTCCGTTTAACCGAACAATCACCACCTCTCCAGCATACCCGACGAAGCGAAAATTCCCGGATCGTTGTGGCTGGAAGCGCCCTTCATAATGAACGATCCATTGTCTTTCATCGACAATATCACCCGCCCCGAAATACGCGGGGCCGGCATCGGCACGAACCGTAGGGAAGAAGATCTGCGAAGTGTTCAGTGAATTGGGGGCCTGAAAGAATTCTTTTTGCAGCCAACTGCGGTCCCAATCATGGTCGCGAATGAACGACGCAATATGATCTTCAAAAATCGTATTGCTGATACGACGGGAATTGCCTCTGGCGTCTTGTTTAAGATCAAAAAGATAGCCTTGCAAGGTGCCATCAACCTGCTCCGTTGAACCAAAAATGCCTCCCGTAAAGCGAGTGGTGGCTTGCGTAAAGGCCACCCGATCAGCCACCGTGGTGGGGACGGTTGGGGTGGGAGGGGTAGGCACCGCTTGGGTCTCGGCAACGATTTCGGGCAAGGCGACATCGTGTAGCGGGTCCACCGTCAGTCGGTCCAGATCAATTTCCACTTCGGGCTGAATTTCGGTGACTTCAACCTCTTCGACAATTTCCTGTGGAGCCTCCATCTCCTCCCCCTGCTCCATCGCCACTTCCATACCGGGATCCCCTTCCTGGACGTATCGGTACACGGTCCATAAGCCCAGAAGGATCAGGAGAACAAAGTGAACAATCACCGAAATAAGAATCGCCAAAGACAAGCGTTTTCCGACGAGTTTGGATAGAGTAGAATCAGCCATAGGGTCAGGGGTAGGTTTTCAAAGTTAACTTGAAAATAATGTTATAATGAGAAGCTTTTCGCCGTCAATCTCAAAACAAATACTTTGGAATCCGCTAAAACCATCGTTTAGCGTTGGGTAATATCCAAGACATAAGCTTTGACTTTCACCATTGACCCCGCTTGCGCAAAATCGTTTCCCACGGCTGCACCCCGCAACGCTGCGCCCACGATGCGTATTCCGCCGCCAGAATCCGAACCTGTTCGGGCTTTTCCGCCGCCAAATCGTGCAACTCCGAGCGGTCCGATTCCAGGTCGTACAATTCCCAAGGCTGTTCTCCGCGGGCGCATCCGGCGGCTTCCTGCCCGGCAGTCAATTGTAGGTAAAAATCGCGGACGATTTTCCAACGCCCCTTTCGCAACCCGGCCTTTCCTTCATGTTCCCAAGCCAATATTTCTCTTTGGTGCGGTTGATTTAAAAAGGTAGGCACCAGCGATACACCCTCAAGCGGAAGAATATTCCGGTCTCCAATCGTTTCGGGATAAGCCGCTCCGGTCACTTCCAGCACCGTCGCCATTATATCGGGCAACTGCGCCGGTTGTCGGCGCAACTCTCCCTTTGCCGCCAGCCCCTCGGGCCAATGTACGATGAGCGGAGTGGATATGCCGCCCTCGTAGATCCAGCTTTTGTATTTACGGAAAGGCGTATTGCTGACGTTGGCCCAGGGAATTCCGTAACTGGCGTAAGTATCCTCCGGCCCGGGCATAATGTCCGGACTATTGCCAAAACGCACCGGACGCCCGTTACGAGTGTGCGATTGTGCGGAAATGCCCTTGCGGAGGCGGTCCACCCAGGGAGTTCCGGGGTGAATTTCCTCATGGCACCCGCCATTGTCGGACAAAAAGAGCACCAGCGTATTGTCAAGTTCCCCTTTTTCCTCCAAAAAGGTCAGCACCCGTCCGATCCCCTGGTCCATGCGGTCAATCATCGCCGCATACACTTCCATCCGGCGGGCTTGCCAGGTGTTGTCGGATACCTCCTCCCAAGGCTCCTGCGAGGCGTCCCGGGGACTGAGTGAGGACTCCTCCTCCAAAATGCCCAAGGATCGTAAACGTTCCAGCCGCTCCTCTCTTAAGTGGTCCCAGCCACCGTCATAGCGTCCCCGGTATTTCGCCATATCTTCCTCCCGCGCATGCAATGGCCAATGGGGCGCGGTATAGGCAAGGTATTGAAAAAAAGGTTTTTCCGGAGTTCGCGAAAAATGCCCCCGCAATTGCTCCACCGCTTCATCGGATAAGGCATCGGTAAAATAAAAATCACCTTGCGGCGCTTCGATGGGCGTATTGTTTCGGCGCATGGTTTTGGGGGCAAAATAACTGGCCGCCCCACAGAGCATACCATAGTACTCGTCAAATCCCCGCTGGCAGGGCCAATTGTCGGGGCGATTTTCCTCATAATACCCCGTCACATGCCATTTGCCCGACATATAGGTACCATAACCGGCCGGTTGCAAAACCTCCGCAATGGTGGCGGCCCGTCGCGAAAGATCTCCCAGGTAACCATCAATATCGTCATTACCTATCATGTGGCCGACATCCGCTTGATGGGGATGCAGACCAGTCAACAAAGAGGCACGGGAGGGGCAGCACCGGGCGGTATTGTAAAATTGAGTATACCTCAAACCGTTGGACGCCAAACGATCCAAATGCGGAGTCTCTATTTCTCCCCCATAACAACCGAGGTCGGAAAACCCCATATCATCATTCAAGATTAAGAGAACATTCGGTGAGTTGGCAGCCATTGGCAAAATGCTAAAGAGCTTTCCCGGCGAATAAAAGCAAAAACCGGACTGCACTGGTGTTGTTCGGCAAAGGACAAGATAGGCTTAAAAAATAAAAGGGTTCTGCTATACATTGACCCCAATTCTTCATACAGTAACCGGCTTTGCCCGGATCTTCACCCGCGAAAGAAACTTTTGTATGTTGGACTTTTTCCTCGCCGCTTTACCGATTTTATTTTTGCTCGTGGTTCTCACCAAACCGCACCCTTTGTCATCCCCCCTCGCCTTTAGCTTGGCGGCCCTGTTGGCGCTGGGGTTGCAGTTCTTTTATTTTGGCGCAGCGGGCTCTCTCCTTTTGGCTTCTGTCACCACCGGGTTGCTGAATGCCCTCACCCCCATCACCATCGTTCTGGGGGCGATTTTCTTTTTTATCGCCATGGAAAAATCGGGAGCCATGCAGCCGATCAAGGATTGGCTCCATAATATCTCTCCCAACCCCGTGGCCCAACTGATGATTGTCGGTTGGTCTTTTATGTTTCTCTTGGAAGGGGCCAGTGGTTTTGGCACCCCCGCCGCTCTGACCGCCCCGATTTTGGTGGGACTGGGTTTTCCGGCCTTGCGGGTGGCTGCTCTATGCCTGGTCTTCAATGCCATTGCCACCCCCTTTGGCGCGGTCGGGACCCCTTTGTGGTTTGGGTTTGAGGATTTACAACTGACCGAAGAGGCGATGCTGGCGGTCGGGCTTCAGACCGCCGTCTGGCAAACCGGGGCCGCCCTGGTCCTCCCTATTGCCGCCTTGCTGCTGATTGTCGACGGGAAAACGCTGTATCGCAATCTGCCCTTTGCCTTTCTCAGTGTGGCTTTCTCAGTGGGCCCCATGACCTTGCTGGCCTTCAGTAACTATGAATTCCCCACCGTAGTCGGCGGATCGATCGGCTTGGGTTTAAGCATCCTCGCGGCCAGGATGGGAATTGGCTTGGCCAAAGAAACTCCGGAGGCCCCCACAAAGAAAACCCCTTCGCCACCCCCGGTCGCCCCCGGAGTCCTGGCCAAGGCCCTGGCACCAATTGCCTTAACCGTAGCAATTCTTCTGGTTACCAGAGTTCCTGCGCTGCCCTTTCGCTCGCTCCTCACCCGCTCCGAAGGGGGCTTGCAGTTTCCCCTCGGCCCCTTGGGGGAATTTTTCCTCAGCCCAAGCTTGGTCATAGGGTTGGAAAACATCTGGCAGGAGGGCCTGCGCTGGTCGCATGCGATTCTTTACGTCCCCTCCTTCGTGCCCTTTTTCATCAGCGCGGCCCTGGCCCTGTGGCTTTTTGGCGATTTTCGCACCAAAGGACTCGAGGCCCTGCGCGAGACCAAACAAAAAATTGCCCGGCCCGTACTCGCTCTTTTCGCCGCCCTGGTGGTGGTAAATCTTCTTTCCATTGGCGGCGAGCAAGCGCCGACCATGGTCATGGGACAATTTTTTGCCCGTGCCGCCGGCGATACGTGGGTGTATCTGGCCCCGTTTCTCGGCGCCCTCGGAAGTTTTTTCTCGGGCTCCACCACCATTTCCAATCTGACCTTTGGTGGGATCCAATACTCCATCGCCTCGGAAGCCGGTTTGCCGACCACCCTGCTTCTGGCCCTGCAGTGTGCCGGGGCCTCGATGGGCAATATGGTCTGTATCCACAACATCGTCGCCGTTTGCGCGGTTCTTGGTCTGGTCAACAAAGAAGGGGCCATTCTTAAAATCGTGGCCCCCCTCTTTCTTCTTCATGGGGCCTTGCTCGCTTTTTTGACCCTTCTTCTGGCCTAAGGCAAAAAACACTGGAGAGACCACCGCTTAGGGGGACACGTCCTCGCCCCAAAAACTGCCAGCTCGGAGAGACCCTCGCCCTCCCTGGGAACGCACCCCCTCTGCCGTAATCGGGCTGCTTCCGTATCGTCCTCCATAGCTCGAAGAGCGACGGATGGAAGCGCCCGAACGAATCGGTCGGAAATTTAAGAACCTCCGAAGATCTCCCCCGACGTTGGATGCGTACGAAAGTCCGCCAGGTCGTCTCCGCCGTGGATCGGGCGATGAATCAGCCCGACTACGTAAACCGCCGTCCAAGGACCACCGCGTGGTTGTTCAAGCTGCGCACCTTCCCGCCCCAACGGGGCAAAAGAACAAAGGCCGGGGCAACGCCCCGGTGTTGGCAATACAAGAAAACCCCAAGCCCTGTAAGGGC
>JAIUMY010000135.1 GCA_022565335.1 Opitutales bacterium | reverse complement strand
CCTTTGGTTAATGGTTCAGTTAACATCTAGCGTATATGCTAGATGTTTGTCCAGCGTTAAATGCTTTAATTCACAGGAATTCAAGCAAAAGAACTAGAGAGCTGATCTAGATTAACCAAACTCGAGGCACAGGCTTCCAGCCTGTGTCCCCGAACGGCCCAACACCGTCAGGATGGCTGTGCTGCCCCAGTGAAAACAGAGATTCCCGCTTAGCGGGATTTCGCTATGGGTCAACAGATATGGTCAGAGGGGCTTTATGCTCCGATTAGGCTGTTTTAGTAGCGCTGGCTTTAGCCTGCGTCCCGGAGCCCCGAGGTCGAAGGTCGGAGGAGACTTTACATCCCGATTAGGCTGTTTGAAAGGTATTGCCGTAACGGATGCTTTCCTCGTTTCGCCAGTGTCGGGGGGTAATCCCGATCCGGTCATAGTTTCATCTGGCCGAATAAACGTTTATTCCACAACCTCCGGTGCGGCCTCCGTCCCGGCGTCACGCAAGGGAGGCGTTGGGTGGGGTCGTGAGGAGAGGGATATCCGGATTCTCGCGGGCAAAATAATGCCAGTTCCATTCGCTTTCGAAAAGCAACGCCAGGTTGCCGTCCTCATCTTCGGCCAGGACAGCGCCGGTTAAAAACAGCCCTTCCAACGCCGTTTTCTCTACCTTCGCATCGATCCAGCGGGTCACTTTCCAGGGTGCCGGCTCGGTCCTTGTAGTGGCACCGTATTCGCCTTCCAGACGGTGACGAACAACATCAAACTGCAAGGGGCCGACAGCCCCCAGCAAGGGGATTTGGGCGGCTGACTGCAAGGGGAAGAATTGTTGTACCACCTTCTCCTGCAACAACTGCTCAAGTCCAGTCCGGAATTTTTTGAAATTTTTGGTTTCCTGATTATGCAGGTAAACAAAGGCTTCCGGCGCAAACCGGGGAATAGGGGTGAAGACCAGGTCGGCTTTTTCGCTCAGCGTATCACCGATGCCCAGGCCGCTTTGTCCGGTAATCCCCAGAATATCGCCGGGCCACGCCTCATCCTGGGTTTCGCGCTCCTGCCCGAAGAGCTGATGGGCAAAGGAGAGGCGGATTTTTTTGCCGGTTTGCGTATGAATGGCCTGCAGATCACGGTGAAACTTGCCTGAACAGACCCGCATGAAAACCAAGCGGTCGCGATGCCGGGGATCCATGTTGGCTTGGATTTTAAATATAAAAGCCGAAAACGGATCGTCTTCCGGTTTGATTTTCCCGTTATTCGAAGCCCTGGGCTGCGGAGGAGGGGCATGACGAAGAAAACCGTTCAAGAGAAGCCGGACCCCGAAATTGTTGACCGCACTGCCAAAGTAAACGGGGGTGAGTTCGCCGGAAAGGACCTCTGCCGGATCGAAGGCGTCACCGGCTCCGTCGACAAGGGAGAGTTCGTCGGAAAAGGTTTCCTGCACATCGGTGGGGATTTTTTCTTTAAACGCCGGATCATCTAAATCGGTAATGGTCTCGACCGCCTGTTCGCTGCCGCCTTTGGCTTTTTCGTACCAGTAGGCTTTTTTATCGAGCCGGTCATAGACCCCGCTGAAATCCGGTCCCGTGCCGATAGGCCAATTCACGGCAAAGGTTTTCAGGCCCAGGGTGGTTTCGACCTCATCAAGCAGATCCAGCGGTTCCTTGCCGGGACGGTCACATTTGTTGATAAAGGTGAAAATGGGGATCCCCCGTTGACGGCAGACCTCAAAGAGTTTTCGGGTTTGGTCCTCGATCCCTTTGGCCACGTCCAGAACCATGACGGCCGCATCAACGGCGGTGAGAACGCGGTAGGTGTCTTCGGAAAAGTCCCGGTGCCCGGGGGTGTCCAGGAGATTGACCCGAAATCCTTCGTATTCAAATTGTAGAACGGTTGAAGAGACTGATATGCCACGTTGCTTTTCCAGCTCCATCCAGTCCGAGGAGGTTTGACTGGCCCGCTTGCGATCACGTACCGAACCGGCCAAGTGAATCGCTCCGCCATACAACAGAAATTTCTCGGTCAGGGTAGTCTTTCCTGCATCAGGGTGGGAGATGATGGCAAAAGTGCGGCGTCGTTGGTGTTCGGGAAGAGCGTTGGCCATAAAGCGAAACCTTTAGGAAATCTCTTTCCTGGCGGGTTCGTCAACGCAATTTTCAGCGCGCGAAGCGGTTCTGGTAAACTCCGACCGCAACCACGGCCAAAGCCAGAAGACTGTGAATACATAGAATGATCAGGCAAATAAAGGTGGCCATGACATTGGTATCGACGGTCAATTCCACGGCGTCGTAAAAACGATTGCTGCGGAAGGTGTCCAGGTAACCGCTCCAGCCCCAATAGGCGGCGATAAAGGGGCGAAACACCCATACCAGAACTTCCGGCAAAGCCAAAACGACTCCCGAGAGGGGAAGTTGGAAACCGACAATATAGGTGGACATCAGCGAGGCCTTTTCGCCGCTTCCCGAAATCGAGGACAGGGCCAACGAAATCAGGGTCATCGAAAAAACCGTCAGCGTAAGAATCAAGGCCTGCGGCAAAAACGGTCCGGGAAACCCACAGATGTATTTTACGAAAAAGGTCATCCAAACCCCTTGCAAAATGCTGATAAAAAGAAAGAAGACCACTTTACTGCCCAAATAGGCCAGTGGTTTCAGTCCGGAAAGTTTCTCCTTTTCAAACAGAACCCGCTCACCGGCAATTTCCCGTGCGCCGTTGTTCGCTCCCATCAAAGTGAGCAGAATGACTTGAAACATGATCAGCCCACTGACCAGGCTGCCGGTGCGCATGGCCTCTTTCTGAAAGTCGATCTGGCTCTGTAGACGGGAAATGAAATCGCCGTCCTGGACAATTGCCAGTGCCTCGAATGCGGGCAAGCCATTCCAGGCAAAAATGACCACCAGGAAGGGGAAGCCAAAGGTGAGGGCGAGGGTGAGGCCCAAATAACCACGGTCTTGATAAAAGAGAATAAAACGCCGCTGAATCAAGGTCAGCCATTGCTTGAACAGGCCAGGCTGTTGGGGGTGAGCGTGGGACCTTGGCGGTTTTTCAGTTTCCGGCAAGGGTTCCAGATGCCTTTCCCGGACGGTTTTCAAGGCAGTGTAAACCTTCGTTGCATCTTCAATTTGGAAATGTTTTTTCAGAGTCTCCAGCGGACCTTGGAAAACCAGTTGGCCTTCGCTGAGCAGATGGATTTGGTCAAAACTTTGCAGTTGGGCCAGATTGTGAATCACGCAAACAATGGTGACGCCTTCTTCCGCCAACAAGCGCAGAACCTCAAGAATTTCTTGCTCCGAAGCCGGGTCCAGGCCAGTGGTGACTTCATCACAGAAGAGAAAAGGAGGATTGTTGATCAGCTCCAGAGCCAGTCCCAAGCGTCGCAATTGGCCGCCGCTCAACTGGCTGACCCGTTTGTCCAGGTGGGCGGTCAGGCCGATAACGTCGAGCAAATGATGGTATTTTTCCTCTCGGAACGTTTCCGGGGCAAAGAGTTTGCGCGCAAAGCGGATGTTTTGTTCAACGGTTAATTGTGGCTGGGCGATACTGAATTGCGGGACAAAGCCCAAATGACCCACCAAATCCTCAGTGCTGGCTATCTTTTCCCCCCGCAGGGAAACTTGCCCCTCGTTGGGCAGCAGGTGCATAATGCCTTTCAACAGAGTGCTCTTGCCACAACCAGAGGGCCCTATGAGGGCATGCATTTTTCCCTCGGCAAAGCCGAGGGAAACCGGACCAACCAGCTTTTGGCCGGTCCGGGTATAAACCGAAAGCTCCTCGGCGACGAGCATTCTAGAATTGGAACATTGCGCCTAAATCAGCAACCATCTTATCCACATCCTCAAGCGTAATATTGGTGGTGATCCGCAGAATCGGTCCTTCGGTTTTAATCTCAAGTTTTTGCAGGGGCGCGGGAGTTTCACCCAATTGCTCCCCGGCAAAGCCCATGGCCAATGCCAGACCCATCTGCAAACCATTTTGCATTTGCGAGGCTTCACGCTCGGAGGGGAATTGTCCAGCAATGGTAAGGCCAAGACTTTCATCGGCATCCAACCCAAGGCCGAGAGTCTGCAAGTTGGCCAAAGGGCGAAGCATTCCACCCATCATCGGATCTTCCTGGATGCCTTGGCTGATCATTTCCCGCATCTCGTCGGAGAGGGTGAAAAGCACCGATACATTACTATCGCCCAGCATGATGGGGCGGGCGGCGGCCAGACTGGCGGTCAATTCTCCGCGACCAGCAATCGCTTTATCAAAGGACTGCTCAACACTGGCCTGGTCGCCGAAAAACATTACGCTCAAAGCCGCACCATCATAAAGCCCGCCGGAGAATTGGGGTTCATCCTCAAATTCCTCAGGGCTTACGTAATACGTATAGCCATGACGTTCATGGATTAGCAATTCTTCTCCGGTTTCGTATTCGTAACTTTGAACCCAATTATTGAATTCGTCAGCCGAAAAGGCGGTGGTCAATTCGAGGCCTCCGGAAATGCGCAGATTGGCCGGGTCCACATCCATCAAGTCAGGGTCGATTTCCAAGCCGGCGACGTTGACCACCAGACGACCGAGGCTATCAGTGGAAAGATCGCTGCCTTCAAAGAGTTCAGCAATTTCCTCTGCCAGGAGTTCGTCTTCTTCAATAAAACCGCGGGAAACCAAACCTTGATAAAACCCGGAGGCCTTGACCCCGGCAATATCCACATCGACCGCCAGAACCGCGTCATCAAGATAGACCGCAGGAAGAGCCGAGGTGTCCGGCGTTTCGGCAGACAGCGAGAAAGAGAGAATCAGAGAGCCGCAGAGCGCGGTGGGGATTTTAGGAAGCTTCATAAATAAGTAGTTATTTTGATTAGATGAATAATTGGAGAAATTTTATGTTCACCAATTAAGAACCGGAAATCAAGCGTGTAGTTCCGCAGGAATTATGGTAGTTTAAGATTATGGCGAATTGGCAAAATGAAGAAGAAGATTCCGAGTGGGAAGCTTTCGAGGACGATGAAAACGAAATTCCCGAAGACCGGGGTGGCGCCTTGATAGGCATGAAGAAATGGGCGGTCTGGGGATTGCTCCTGGTACTGGTGGCGTTTATCGGAGTCCGGGTTTTGAGCCCATTATTGAAAATCCTTCAAGGCGACTAGATACAATGAACCATTCTGGCCGTGACCGCATAAACTGTCCGGATTACCGCATCCCCCAGAAATAACCCCCTGGACAAAATTCGCACAATAAACATTATGTCTAATTCTGGGAAGTGGCGCAAAATGGCGGTTTGAGAACCAATATTCTCCATCCCCTACATTCGGGACGATTTTTCGGCGCATTTTCCTAAACCTCACAAACCCCCTCTAGAGTTAGTTGGATTTGCCAGTCCCTGTGTTCACGCATCAGGTTCCCCGGCCCCATGGGTTGCCCACCCCAAGGAGCGGCTGCATCCTGCTGCCCCAAACAACCAAATGCGCAGGCCGGGCCATTACCGATTCCCGCATGGCAGCAGAATGCAGCCACTCCTTGGTCTCCCTACTCTTTGTGACTTGAGCGGGCCAGAAGGGTTAGGTCCTTTTTCACAGCAATTCGT
>JAIUMY010000134.1 GCA_022565335.1 Opitutales bacterium | reverse complement strand
GTTTTCCGAAGCATTGCGCTCAGGGGCGCAAGGCCCCCGTTCGCTTTTTGCCCCAAGCGGGGACCCCACGAGTCTCTTAATCGTATATTCCAGCTCCGCTGGGGGCAGCGACTTGTGTGAGACTAGGGTGTTTCCGAGGCCTTCGGAGTGTTGCGAGCCCCGCTAAGGCGGGATTTCGCTGTGGCTCAACAGAATTGAAGTCCCCGCTCGCTTTTTGCCCCAAGCGGGGACCTTGTGTCCCTGCGCGGAGTGCTTCAAGCAAGGGACATAAGACACGCCCCACCACCCCGCGCGGCCGCTTTCCCTGTCGCGCCGGAGCTTTAGCGAAGGCGTGAGCTGCTGCGTGGAACACCCCGACCCCTGCATTATGCGGTCCCTTTTTCTCTCTTCCGTTCGCGGACTAGGCGAGGGTGAGGATACGTTGGTTGTGGGAACCGCGGAAAGCCAGCGCCGGATCGGCTTCGGCGGCGATAAACGGGCCGTCCACCAGCACATCCACGTAGGGGAGGATTCGTTCCTGGGCGGGGGTTAGATTCTCACGGAGATATCCGGTCCAGAGCCAGATATCCTTGCCGGGACAGGATTCCCGCACCCGGCGGCACAGGTTTTCGATGGCCGCGCAGTTTTCCGGAAAGAGGGGATCTCCGCCGGAGAGGGAAAGTCCCCGGCGGCGGATGCGGGTGTCGTTCAAGTCGTTGAGGATTTGTTCCACCATCGCTTCGTCGAAGGGATGACCGGATTCCGGATTCCAGGTGCCGGGGTTGTAGCAACCCGGGCAACGATGTTCACAGCCGGACACAAACAGCGTGCAACGGGTACCCGGACCGTTGACCACATCAATGGGAAAATACTGGTGGTATTGCATTAGGAGAAAGCTTTTCTACAGGTGTTTGATCCGGCGTTTGACCTCTTCCTGTTTCCCGGCATTGAACGGCCGGGTATCGGGGCTGCCAAGATATCCGCAAACCCGGCGGGTGACCGAGGCTTTTTCCGGATCATGGTTGCCGCAACGGGGACAGGTGAAGCCTTTCGGGGTGCAGGAAAATTCGCCGGTGTATCCACAATCGTAACACTCGTCAATAGGGGTATTGGTCCCGTAGTAGGGCACCCGGTCGTAACTGTAGTCCCAGACATCCTCCAGGGCTTCCAGGTTGTTTTGCATATTGGGGAATTCGGTGTAGCAAATGAATCCTCCGGTGGCGAGTTCCGGATACGGTTGTTCGAAGTCGATCTTGTCGTAGGGGTTTACCTTCTTCTCGACGTCCAGATGGAAACTGTTGGTATAGTATCCGCGATCGGTAACCCCCGGTACTTCGCCAAAGGTTTTGGTGTCGATCCGGCAAAAGCGGTCACACAGGTTTTCGCTGGGCGTGCTGTAGAGGCTGAACCCATAGCCGGTTTCCTTTTTCCAGCGAAGAGTCGCTTCGCGCAGAACCCCCAGGATGCGCAGGGCCTTTTTCTGTTTCACCGGATCATCGAAAATATGGGGTTCCTGCCCATAGAGGGCGTTGATCGTCTCGTGCAGGCCGATGTAGCCCAGGCTGATGGAGGCCCGGCCGTTTTGAAACAGCATGGCGACCTCGTCATCGGCCTTGAGCCGGACCCCGCAAGCGCCCTCCATGTAGAGGATCGGGGCGACCCGGGCCTTCACCCCCTGCAAGCGCGCAATGCGGGTTTCCAGGGCCCGGCGGGCCAACTGCAGACGCTCTTCCAAAAGAACGAAGAAACGGCATTCATCGCCGTCCGCTTCCAGAGCGATTCGCGGGAGATTGATACTCACCACGCCGAGGTTGTTGCGTCCGTCGTGATCGTTGCCGTCCCCGTGCGCGGAGAGAAAGCTGCGGCATCCCATGGGGGTTTTGAAGGAACCGGTGACCCGCACCACCTGTTCGTAGTTGAGGATATCCGGATACATTCGCAGGGAGGCGCAGCGGAGGGCCAGCTGTTTGATATCGTAGTTCGGGTCCTCCGGTTGTTGGTTCAGGCCGCGGCGGATGGCGAGCACCAGCTTGGGGAAGACCGGAGTCTTTTGTTTCCGTCCCAGGCCGGCCAGGCGGTTTTCCAAAATCGATTGTTGAATGAGCTTGGCTTCCCAGCTCTCCCCCAGTCCGAAGCCAAACGTGACGAAGGGGGTTTGCCCGTTGGCGGTGTGGAGGGTGTTGACCTCGTATTCCAGGGACTGGAAGGCATCGTAACACTCCTTGCGGGTTTGCTCGGTGGCGTATTCGGTGGCCTTTTCGATTTTCCAGCGCCGGGCCACCGTCAGGTGTTTCTGGTAGCTGGCCTGGACGTAGGGAGCGAGAATGGTATCCACCCCATTGATGGTGGTCCCGCCGTAAATATGGCTCGCCACCTGGGCGATAATCTGGGCCGTGACGGCGGTCGCGGTGGAGATGGATTTCGGTTCCTCGATTTCCGCGTTGCCCATTTTGAAACCGTTGCGCAGCATCCCCTCCAAATCGATCAGCATACAATTGAACATCGGAAAGAAGGGAGCGTAATCGAGGTCGTGGTAATGGATTTCTCCCGCCTCATGGGCGGCTACGATGTCCTTGGGGAGAATCTGTTGCTTGGCGTAGTGCCGGGCAATAATGCCCGCCAGAAGATCCCGTTGGGTGGGGATGACCTTGGCGTCCTTGTTGGCATTCTCGTTTAACAACTCCGGATTGCTTTGCTGGATCAATCCTTCGATCTCCCGGTTCAGGCGGCTTTTCTTTTCCCGCGACAAATCCCGGTCGTGCCGGTATTCAATATACTTTCGCGCGACCTCCTTGTAGGGGCCCTCCATCAGATGGTTTTCGACGGCCGTTTGGATTTCCGTGATGCAGGCCTGGTGCCGGTTGGCAAATTTCGAGGCAATCCGGAAAGCCGCGGTTTCGGCAAAGGAGAAATCATCGATTTTGGCGGCCCGGGCTGCTTTGTGTATGGCCTGGGTTATCCGTTCAATGGAGAAGGGGACACTGGTCCCGTCTCTTTTGGTGATCACCGGGTAAAAATCGTAGGGGAGGAGACGGAATTCCTCCGTGGGGGCTTCTTTTATAGTCGAGGGCATGAAAGCACTATGGAAAGAAAAGAAGCCCTGGGTCTAGAAGGAAAAAATTTCCCTCAGAAGATCAAAAACCCCTCCGAAGACCCGACAGATTCCCCTAAGGGGCTAAAGCAAAGCCTTGCGGAAAGTTTCCTTTACGAAAATCCAAAAGGCTCGACCGAAATTTATAAGATACCCTGAGGTAGTTTATTAGCGCTTCCGTCATTTCCGGGGTTTCATTGACGTCGCGCCATTAAATTGTGACAATTTTGCAACAATTTCGTGTCATTCAGTGACTACTACCTTGGGAAAACCGGAAGTTTTGGTCTTCCCAGATCCGAATCCACGCAAATTCTCAGCAACCATGAATCGTATCCTCCCCCTCTCCCCAGCCTTCGCCGTGACCTTTTGTGGCGTCTTCTTACTGTCCCTTATGGGTCTCCCGGCCACGGCCGCCGGCAATCCCGCAAAAGTTGTCCTGAACCCTTACGAGGAGGTGATTTGGGGATCTTTTGCCGAGCACAAAGCCAACCTGCACACCCACACCACCGAGAGCGATGGCGACCTGACGCCTGTCGAAGTGGTGGAGATGTATCGCGAGGCCGGGTACACCATTTTTTCCATTACCGAGCATGATACCGATGAACCGGCCCATCCCACCTGGCCCTGGGAAGATTACGGCATTGACGTGGAAGCCACCGGGATGCTCCCGATCAAAGGGAACGAAATTTCCCGGCCCGATCATATCGGCAGCTATTTCAACGACTACGGTGACCCCGACCAAACCTCCGTCCCGGACGCTTTGCAGGAGATCGGTGAACGCGATGGACTTGCCGTTATGTTTCACCCTGGGCGCTATTCCAATCGCCGTGATGTCGACTTTTATGTGGATCTGTATGAAACCTTTCCCCATCTCATCGGCATGGAGGTTTACAATCAAAATGACCGGCACTCCGGGGACCGCGAATTGTGGGATAACGTGCTTAGTCGCTTAATGCCCGACCGGCCGGTTTGGGGAACCGGCAACGACGATTTTCACCGTTTGGAACACTTTGCCCGCAGCATGACCATCTTCCTTATGCCTCCGGGGGAATTGGATGAGGACATCTTCCGCGAAGCGTTTGTTGGGGGACAGTTTTATGCCGTGCACAATCCCAGTCGCGACACCTCGCAAATTCTCACTCCCCAGGCCATTCACCTTGACGACGAGGCCATTCGCCTGGAAATCGATACCGCTGAAGAGAATATTGTCTGGATCACCCAAGGGTATGAAATTCATCGCGGCCATACCCTTCCCCTGGATACCAATCTGGGAGATTATGTGCGCGTGGTTCTCAAAGGCGAAGAGGGCACCCGCACACTCCTCCAGCCCTTCGGCCTTGGCAATACGGAAGATCGCCAAATAACCAACCTGACCATTCGCGACGGGTCTGGTTCGGGGGAGTATCTGACCGGTTCGAGAGGCATTCGTATCGAAGCCGAAAATGCTCCCGAAGGTTATGTATTTGATCGCTGGGCCGGTGATGTGGACACCATTGAGGATCCCCTCGCAGCGGAAACCACCTTAATCGCCTCGCTGGTCGGGGAGAAAGAAATCAAGGCAACCTTTCGTCCGGCGGAAAAATACTCCCTCCGCGTTTTGGGGGGCTCCGGCAGTGGGGAAATTGCCGAGGGATCGGAAATCTGGATTACCGCCGAGGTGCCCGAAGGAATGGTTTTTGAGCAATGGGTGGGCCAAACCGATCTTCTCGCCAACTCCCGTTCGCCGGCGACGCGTCTGACGATGCCCTCGCATCCGCTCAAAATCAATGCCAGCTTTGTCACCGAGGCGAACTTCTTCGAAGAACTCGTCAACCCTGATTTCTCCGAAGGCATGACCGGTTGGGACGGGAAAGAGGACAAGACGGAGTTTCGCACCGACGAACTGGGACGCCCTTATGCGGTCCTTCAAAGCCGCAGCGGTCTGATGAATAAAGTGGAGGGCCTCGTTTTGGAGAAAGGCCAGCGAATCACCTTGTATTTTGATGCCAAGATGTTGACCCGCAGTCCCCAGCGCGCCTGGGTGGGCATGCAGTTTCTCAGCGAAACCGGAGAAGAGCTGGAAAGTCACTCAAAGACCATCCGGGATGGAGGATGGCGTCCTCTGGCGGTCTCTGCAGAAGTCGAAACGGAGGCCCAGACGGTCAATATTTACCTCTGGATGCAAGTGGGTGAACTGCTCGTGCGCGATCTTCGCCTGCGGGTTCACTAAACGTTTTCCCGCCGCCCGCCGGCGCAGCCGTCCGTAGCCGAAGTCGTGAGACTTTGGACGGCTGTTTCGTAGCCGAAGTCGTGAGACTTTGGACGGCTGTTTCGTAGCCGAAGTCGTGAGACTTTGGATGAGAGGGATTGGGGATCCGCCCTCGTTTCGATTGGAGTAGTGAAAAGGTTCAGATCGCATAAGGTTGGAGTCCCGCCATTCCCGTAGCGAGCGGGTTTACCCCGCGATCCGGCTGTTCCCCGGATTGGAAGGTCAAGCTCCGTCCTGGTCTGAGCTCGTCGAACGACCTTGACCTCGACGCCCAAAAACAGCCGATCAAACCGCAGAGGACGCAAAGAGCGCGGAGAG
>JAIUMY010000133.1 GCA_022565335.1 Opitutales bacterium | reverse complement strand
CGCCCCACCACACCGCGCGGCCGCTTTAGCGGCTGCGCGGAACACTCCAACCCGGCCTGTCTCATAACTTCATATTCCAGCTCCGCTGGTGGCCCCGCTAATGTGAGACTAAGGTGTTTCCGAGGCCTCCGGAGGTTTGCGCGCAGGGACATAAAGTCCCCGCTCGCTGTCGAAAAGGGCACAAGGTCCCTGTTCCTTTTTGTCCCAAGCGGGGACCTTGTGTCCCTGCGCGGAGGGCTTCAAGCCAGGACATGAGACACGCCCCACCACCCCGCACGGCCGCTTCCCCTGTCGCGCCGCAGCTTTAGCGAAGGCGGAAGCGGCTGCGGCGGAACACTCCGACCCCTCGAGTCTCTTAATTGCATATTCCAGCTCCGCTGGGGGCCGCGCTGACCTCCGATCTCCGACAAGCATTAGAAAACACCTTCCAACCGATGAAAGGCACCCCGACATCACCTCTTTGGAAAGGTATTGGGGGAAGGAATTGGCCGGAAACGTAATTTTGACCGAATTAAGGGTCTACCGTGAAGAGCGAATTTTTGTTACTTTGTAAATCTGTTTCGGTCTTTCTTTCTACCGCTTTAACCCCAACCAAAGGAAATCCATGTTCTCTCCATCCCTGCTTAGTATAAAAATTTGTTTGTCTGTATATGTGCTGGCTCTTGTCTTCCCGGGGCCGTTTGTTCCCGAAGCCGGGGCCGGGGAAAGCGAACTTGAAGAACGCTTCGCGCAAATCACCGCCGTTCGGGAGTGGACCGATTTTGAAGGGCGGACGGTTGATGCCAGAATTCTGCATTTCGACGGAGAAAACGTTCGGCTTGAACGAGAGGTCGATCAATTGCCCTTTACCCTCCCGTTGGAACGCTTCTCGGAAGCTGACCAGGAATTTGTTCGTGGAAATGCGGGGATTTTTGCAGAAATGGAAGAATGGCGTCGGGAGCAGAGGGCGGGGCAATCGGAATGGCCGATGTGGCGCTGGGACAGTCAGGTGGGAACCACCGTGGGAGAAATTCAATTACAGAATCCCCGGATCACTTCCGAGACCCGCTTATGGGAAAGCGAGGCGGATATTCCCCCGGGGCGCCGGGGTGGTGGCGATGATGGCCGCAATCGAGATGGGCTGGAGGATATGGAACTTATTCTTACCGGAGGGTATTCCAGTCCGGTGACGGGGGAGGGCAAGGTTTTCCATTTTTTCTACCGTCCCACCGGTGATGTTTATGACCGGCCCCGGGCCCGGGCTTTGGGGATGAGTCAGCAAGAGTTAAGAACCCAGGCCCCGGAAGAATTGGGAAACCTGGTCAGTGGTCACGAGCGTTGGTTGGTGGCGGCGACGGACAACCTAATTGCCATCGATCAGGAAACGGGACAGACCCTTTGGCAGACCGAGCTCACCGACCGGGGGTTGAACTTTGCCTTTTTCGGGAAAGGCGCGGGAGGGCCGACGCCGGTTTACCACGATGGGATGGTGGCCGCCTTTGGCACCTCCGGAAAAGTCTTTGGGGTGGACGCAGGAACAGGGGAAGTTCGCTGGACTTACGAGGTGGAGCCCCGGCACAGTCGTCATCAGCAGTACCTGGAAGCGGCTTTGCAGGAGCGAAGTATGGCGGCCCGCTTCAATCGGGACATGCTGACGGCCCTGGTGGCCATCGATGGCATGGTCATTGTCAATGACCAACGCTGGCACCGGGTGGATACCGATAGCGGAACTACGTATCACTATGATGAATTCAACACGTATATAGCCCTTGACGTTCATACCGGAGAGGTTCGTTGGACGGTTCCGGAGGTAGGGTCCGGTGGATCCAATCCGAAGTTGGTCGAATTGAACGGAAAGACCTATATCCTGGCCGTTGGTTTATTCAATCTGACCCTGATCGACCCGGACAATGGACAAACCATTTGGCAAAGTGACTCCGGGCACCAATCGCCCACCTGTGTTTTCAATATGGGGGTGAGCAGCGAATATGTAGTCAAAGCGGCCCGTGAGGAAGGTTCCCGGGGCCGAACACTGAACGGTTATGCGTTGAGCATTGATGGGTTGGAAAAGCTTTGGAGCTGGGGAGATATTTCGGAATATCGCAGTAATATCCTCATTCTTGGCGAAGTTGGTTATTTTCACATTAACGAACGCCTGCGTGCTTTTGATGTGCGAACCGGTGAAACCCTTACCGAGGTGCCGGTTGGTAATATCCGTCCGGCCGGTGGCAACCCTTTTATTGCGCATTACGGGGGGTGGATCTTTACCCGTTCCCGCAGTGCGGAGCATGGGGAGGGGATTTTCGTTTTGGCCGCGGATCCGGAAAGAATGGAGGAGACCAGGCAATTTTTCGAAATGGATTTGGCACAGCCGTATTTTGTCCTGATCTTCCCGGCCTTTGCCAACAACAAGATGTTTGTCCGCACCCAGGAGAGCTGCCGCATCGAGGCGTATCGTTTGGACTGATACGATTTAAGAACCTTGCCCCGTGAGAATTAATTTAAACTTGAAAATATGACTGATAAAAAACCCCGAATCCAACTCCTTTCGAAGATGCTATTGGTGAGCTTCTTCACGGCAATGTTGCCGGTTGCGGGAAACGCTTTACCGGAGGATTTTCAACGTTTCGAACTCACCTTGGGTCAGGCCCACGGTGGCGATGACCAGGACATGACTCTGCACCTGACTTACCAGAACGGAACGTTCCTTCAGGGGTGGGTCTATGTCGGGGAGGCTTTCGCCGGTTCCCGGGTGGATGTCTCCGGTCTCCTTTGGGAGGAGAATGCCTTGCGGGGCACGGTGGACATTGTCCTCCAGAGTGGACGCCGCAACAATCGCTTTTTCGTTGTCGAACTCGATGCTTCGGTGGATGAAAAGGGTAGGGTCTCCGGAGAGCATGAAGTGTCCTACGGCTTGGAACTGGGGCACACCTATGGGGGCGGATGGTACATTTTCACCGATCCGACCCGGGCTCACGACACGCTCGTGACGACGATGGATCAAATTCGTTTTTTGCGTTCGGGCGATCAGTGGTCGGGTCCGGTTGAAGGAGCCCTTGAGGCGCCGATAAGTGCGGAAGTGCCGGTTCGTTTTCTTTTGGATATGGGGCAGCCTCTGCGCGGTCCTTCGGCGACCTGGCAAAGGGATGTTTTTCTCGATTTGGTGGTCAAGGGAGACGAATTGATTTCAGTGGACGCTCGCCCGGTGAGAGGGAATCCCTGGCGTTTGGTCGAGGAGGTTGACGCCGAGGCCAGTTTCGACGGAGAGCGTGTTCAGGGAACGGCGACGATCAATATCGAGGCCAGCTATCCACACAGCGGTGAATACAAATTTACCTTCGAAGGGCGAGTGGAGAACAATCTGGTGGTGGGCGAAAACACGACCTTTCATGAAACGCCCCACGGCTATCATGGAACCAAGGAAACCGGGCATGCGGTTCGGGGAACGGCCGAGCGGGCCAACGGGGAAACTCTGGATCCACGGAACGCGGTTTATCGGATAGCTTTCAAACCTTCGGCAGGGGTAGACCGTGAGGTGGAAGTGCTGATCGAAATCGTGGACGGGAAGCTGTCGGGGGTGTCGGTGGAGCCGATCTTTCGGGGCGGCGGACGGGGCTTTGTCGTCGAAGTTCTGGAGGCCGGGGTGCAATTGGAAGGGAATCGCTTGCATGGGGAATTGCGGTTTGATCCCAATAACCCCGGTTTTCCGGAGGAATGGGGAACCAATGAAATCGCTTACTCCTTTGATCTGCAAGTGGAGGAGGGAGTGATTGCCGGTGAATATCATATCCGCCACCATCGTTTGCGCGAAACTTCGGGAGCGGTTTCGGGGCGCAAGGTGCCTACGGAAGAATTGCGGGCGGCCAATCCGTCTCCGGACGCAGATTGGCCGACTTGGCACGGTCCGAGGCATTCCTTGAGTGCGGCCCCTTCGGAGGTTCCCTTGATTGATGATTTTGCGGAGGCCCGTTTACTCTGGAAGAGTGAACGAACCCCGCCGGCCCGTTCGCAGATTCAACGATATGGGCGCAGCAATATCGGCCGGAATCTGGTGGGTGGCCCCGGTGGAGGGGCTGCCTCGCCGGTGGTGTATGATGGCAAGGTGTTTCTTTACTACTACGAACCCTCGGGAGACGCTTCCACGGCGGAGAGGGTTGCGCAGGAGAGAGGGCGACAGTTGGATGAAACCTGGAAAATTCTGGCCGACGATATCGTGGTTTGTATTGACCTGGAGACGGGAGCGACTCTCTGGAAACAACGTTTTTCCGAAACCGGTCTTAATCTTTACAACACTTGGAAGGAAGCGCCCGGCACCTCCGCTTCGGTGGGCGACGGAAAGGTCTTCGCCGTTGGTTCGGCGGGAAAATTGTGGGCTATGGATGTGAACACTGGCGAAGTGGTATGGGAATCCACCCTACCCGGGTTTTATGAGGGCATGCAGCGTAACCGGGCTCGTTCCCTGGAAGAAAACACCCGCCCGGGAGCAGGGAGTTTTCATGCCGGTACCCGGATTGTCGTGGATGGGTTGTTGATCGGCACCAATTTTGGTGATGATTTGGTGGCGATTGATACCGAAACCGGTGAATTGCGCTGGCGCGTGGAGGATGTGATTGCCAGTCAAAACACACCTTCCTTATGGAAAGGGCATACCGAATCGGTGGTGATTGTGCGGACGAATGAAACGATTCGTGCGGTGACCGTTGCCGAAGGCGAAGTGCTTTGGCAAAAAGACGTGGCTCGTTTGCCGCGGGGTTACCCTGTTCCGGTGGAGGGGGATTACCTGACCGCAATTGTCGAGGCGGAGACTGGAGAAGATTATCACTTAGCCGGATTTCGTATCCGTGCGGAGGGTCTGGAACGCCTCTGGACCCTCGAAAAACCCCAGGATAAAACGGGCCGTCGCTTTCTCATGATCCAAGACGGCTATTCCTACAGTATGGGAGAGGAAGGCAGTGAACATGATCATTTGCACCAGGTTCATTTGAAAACCGGAGAGGTGCGGACCCTGGAAGATATGGGAGAGAATATTGGCAGTATGGCCGCCCCCTTTGGGGTAGGGAAAGACCGGGTGATGTTCCCGCGTAACCGATACCGTATGGTGGATACCCGCGGGGATTTGCGCCGCCTCTCCGATGGCTGGTCGATTCCGGCGAATACCACGGGAGGGTATCATCATACGCAGTTGACCGACGCGATCGTCGAGGGCCGCCTCATCGTCCGTGGTAACGGAGGGATATACGCCTTTGATCTCCGTCGTCTGGAGGACTGAGTTTTCGATTTCCGGTCCACCGGGCGGCCGTTTCAGCGGTCGCCCGGAACACTTTCTCAGCAGGAAATATTCCTCGCTTTCAACCCTCCTATGCGCTGGGCAACGCAAAAACCTAGTCTCAGGACTCCTGACCCACATTTCCCGGAAATCCCCCATCGAAAATTTCAAGTTGTTTTTGAATAAAGACTTAAGCGCAAGACGATAGGCTCTGCTCTGATGGATCGTGTGAAACGGCAAATGAAGTCCTTTTCGCGAGTGAATACCGGCAAGTCCTAAAATAAGAGGTGAAAAGAAACCTAAGTCCCGGAGGGACGGCCCGAAGGTAGGCGTGGATGGCAATCCACGTAACCCCCAAGCAAAAATCAAAATGTCTCGCAGAGCGAGACCTGAGAGGGTTGGGCTT
>JAIUMY010000132.1 GCA_022565335.1 Opitutales bacterium | reverse complement strand
TTTTCTCTGCGCCGAGTTGATGGAAGAATCTCAGCAAGGATCGAACATTGCGCTTAAGGCTGACATACAAGAGCCGTCGACACCCTTGGTCGATTTGGTAAACCAAGGTGACATAATCGTGGCCTCTGCGCCATTGCCAAACGTGAGAGCTGATGAAAAATCCCATGGACGGAAGTTTATTCTTGTTTAGCAATCGTGTTACCGCAGTCCAAAGTGCCTGCGCACGGTTGGGGCCGGATTTAGGGGTTCGCTCCTCCTAAACCTCCCGATAGACGAAGGTGCGGATTTCGGTCATGTCTTCGATGGCGTAGCGGAGGCCTTCGCGTCCGATGCCGCTGTCTTTGACGCCTCCGTAGGGCATGTTATCGACGCGCCAGGAGGGGACTTCGTTGATCAGGACGCCGCCCACTTCGAGTCGGTCCCAGGCGCGCATGGCGCGGTCGATCCGGGGAGTAAACACCCCTGCATGAATGCCGAATCGGCTGTCGTTGATCCGGGTCAGGGCCTCGTCGAAGTCGGCAAACGTTTCCAGGCAGACCACCGGACCAAAGGCTTCCTCGCGGTAGAGCTTCTGGTCGCGCGGGACATTTTTCAGCACCGTCGCCTCCAGCATCGGGCCTTTTCGTTTTCCGCCACAGAGGATTTCGGCCCCGGCATCGCGCGCTTCGTTGATCCATCCTTCCAACCGTTCGGCTTCGCCCTCGGAGATCATGGGGCCGATGAAGGTGGATTCGTTCAGCGGATCGCCACTGACCAATTCCTTCGCCTGGGCCACCAGTTTGGCTTCCAGGGCAGCGGCTTCTTTTTCATGCACGAGGATGCGCTGGACACTGATGCAGCTTTGGCCGGATTGGTAAAAGGCTCCGAAGATGAGACGTTGGACGGCATCGTCGAGGTTGGTTCCCTCGTCGATAAGGCAGGCGGCGTTACCACCCAGTTCAAGGATGACCTTTTTCTTGCCCGCGCGGGCTTTCAAATCCCATCCGACTTCGGGAGAGCCGGTGAAACTGAGAAGTTTGAGTCGTTCGTCGGTGGTGAAGAGGTCGGCGCCATCGCGGCGGCAGGGGAGGATGGAAAAGGTCCCTTCGGGCAGGTCGGTTTCGGCCAGAATCTCGCCGATGAGGAGCGCTCCAAGGGGGGTGCGGCTGGCCGGTTTGAGAACAAACGGGCAGCCCACCGCGAGGGCCGGAGCCACCTTGTGGGCGGTCAGGTTGAGCGGGAAATTGAAGGGGGAGATGAAAGAGCAGGGGCCGATGGGCACGCGCTTGGTCCAGCCGCGGTAGCCGCGGGTGCGGGGGCCGATTTCCAGATTGAGCATTTCCCCGTGCGGTTGCACCGCGAGGTCGGCGGCGATTTGAAAGGTCTCGATCAGTCGGGTGACTTCGCCCTTGCTGTCTTTGATCGGTTTGCCCGCTTCGAGGCAGAGGGCTTCGGCGAGTTCGTCAAAGCGTTCCTGAAAGCGTTTGACGCAGTGGCGGAGAACCGCCTGGTGTTGATCGGGGGTGCGTTGGCGGAGGGCGGGCAGGGCGTTCACGCTGGCCTGGATGGCCCGGTCAATGGTCGCCGCGTCGGCCAGGGCCACGTTGGCCACCGGCTCACCGTTGTATTTATTGGTGACGGTAAGATCCTCGTTGGGCGAATGCGGTTGGTTCGCCAGGTAGTATGGGTAGGAAGCTTTCATGGGAATCAGAGGGGTTTGGCGTTTCAGGATCGGGTCAGGGCTTTACTGGCCTTGGGAATATCCTCAAAGATGGCGGTTACATTCTCCGAGTAATCCACCGGCAAGTCGATCAAATGAACCCCTTTGGTCGCAAGGGCTTTTTCCAGGGTGGGGACTACCTCCGCCTCGCTCCCGATGCGGTGGCCAAAAGCTCCGTAGCTTTCGGCATATTTGACAAAATTGGGGTTTTTGAATTGCAGGCCGAAATCCGCGAATCCCATATCCGCCTGTTTCCAACGGATCATGCCGTAGGAGGCGTCATTCAGAATGAGGACAACCAAGTGCAGGTCCAGCCGGAGGGCGGTTTCCAGGTCCTGGGAATTCATCATAAACCCGCCGTCCCCGACAATGGCCAGCACGGGTTTGTCGGGGAATACCATTTTGCAGGCCATCGCGGAGGGAAGGCCGGCACCCATGGTGGCGAGGGCATTGTCGAGCAAGACAGTGTTCGGACAGGTGGCGGGATAGTTCCGGGCAAACCAGATTTTGTACACCCCGTTGTCCAGCGCGATGATCCCCTCTTCCGGCATCAATTGGCGGATATGGTGAACCAGACGCTGGGGAAGGACGGGGAAACGGGTGTCCCCGCTGCCTTGGAGCGAATGCTTTTGGCGGGCTTCGCCGACCTTTTGGAAAAAGCTAAAATCCCAGTGCGCTTGCGGGGTCAGGTTTTCGTTGATCTGCCAGAGGGTGTTGGCGATATCCCCGACGAGGGAGGCATGGGGAAAATAGACCGGATCGATGCGGGCGCTGGTGAAGTTGATGTGTATGACCTTCCGCTGATCCGATTTCATGAAAAAAGGAGGTTTTTCCACGACATCGTGCCCCACATTGATAATCAGATCGGCCTCTTCGAGAGCGCGATGGGGGAAATCGTTTTCCGAGGTGGCGGCGTTGCCAAGGAAGCCGGGATGCCGTTAGTCGATCACTCCTTTGCCCATTTGGGTCGTGACAAAAGGAATCCCCTGCCGGTCCACAAAAGCCCGGAGCATCTTGGCGGTCATTTTCCGGTTGGCCCCCGCGCCAATAAGAAGCACGGGGCGTCTGGCTTCCTGTAGTAAGTCGAGGGCCTGCTGCAAAGCTTTGCCTTCCAGGATCGGACGGCGCACATCATGGCGGGGGAGGGGACTCCCGGAGACCTCCTCGCGGGCGATATCCTCCGGAAGTTCGAGATGAACCGCGCCGGGCCGCTCCTCCTCGGCCAGCCGGAAGCTCTCCCGCACCAGGGCGGGAATGGCGCTCCCGCTGATGATTTGGCGGGTTTGCTTGGTCAAGGGGGTCATCATATCGACCACATCAATAATTTGAAACCGCCCCTGTTTGCTGGTTTTGATCGGTTTTTGGCCGGTAATCAGAACCATGGGCATGGCCCCCAATTGACCGTAGGCGGCTGCCGTGACGAGGTTGGTAGCGCCGGGCCCCAGAGTGGAAAGGCAGACTCCCGCTTTGCCGGTCAGTCTTCCGTAGGTGGCGGCCATGAAGCCGGCGGTTTGTTCGTGCCGGGTGAGGATCAGCTTGATGGACTGGGAGCGCGAAAGAGCGTCGAGAAAATCGAGGTTTTCCTCTCCCGGAACGCCAAAGATGTATTCGACGCCCTCATTTTCGAGGCATTGGATAAAAAGTTCGGAAGCATTCATGGGCGAAAGTCGGATAAGAGTGCAAGTGACGTAAGTCGGGACGAGTGAAAGGGGTAACTATTTCAAGTTAATTGAAACGTAAGGAGGGGTGTTTCGCAAGATGGCGGAGAATAGGTTTTTTAGCCTGTGCAGGCGCAGCCGGAATACACCGCCAAGATGGCGGTGCTACCCCTGGGGCGTCCGTTGGAAACAGAAGTAGCATAGGCTTCCAGCCTGTGTGGGCTGTTCCTGAATACACAGCCAGGATGGCTGTGCTACCTCTGGGGGGCAGCCGGAATACACCGCCAGGGTGGCGGTGCTACCTCTGGGGCGTCCGTTGGAACAGGAGTAGCACGGGCTTCCAGCCTGTGTGAGCAGCCGGAATACACAGCCAGGATGGCGGTGCTACCTCTGGGGCGTCCGTTGGAAACAGAAGTAGCATAGGCTTCCAGCCTGTGTGGGCTGTTCCTGAATACACAGCGAAGATGGCTGTGCTACCTCTGGGGGGTGCCAGGACACCGTCAGGATGGCGGTGTTTCGGTTTGCCCTTTGCCTTACCCCTTAAACTTCCCGATAGACGAAGGTGCGGATTTCGGTCATATCTTCGATGGCGTAGCGGAGGCCTTCGCGTCCGATGCCGCTGTCTTTGACGCCGCCGTAGGGCATGTTATCGACGCGCCAGGAGGGGACTTCGTTGATCAGGACACCACCGACTTCCAATCGATCCCAGGCGCGCATGGCGCGGTCGATCCGGGGGGGGCGGTAAATGTCTTCCTGAAATTCCGATGAGGTGATCGCAGAGAGAGCCCGACTTGCTCGTCATCGGTCGTCTGGACTCTGCAAAGTTATTCCCTGGCAGAGGTAAATTGAGAGAAGTGAGAAAAGAGAATATATTTATTTGACAACTGGTTGGGGGGGGGGTAGTATATTGAAAATAGAACATATTTTTTGTTTTTATATTTGATGAAACTTTCTAGTAAATTCACGGTTTGCCTTTTCAGTCTTTTTTGTACGATGGGCTCCATGGTCCTCAGCGCGGAAGGGATGCCTCCGCTCAAAGGATTGGAGGTTCTTGATGAGGAACCGCCGCAGCGGATGAACCCACAGGAGGTTGCGGAACTCATCAATCACCGAGGAAAGGGAACGTATTGGACGGATCGCTCGCTGCATGCTTACCACAATCGGTATGGAAGAATGGCCGATACCCGTTTTGACTGGGTGGAAGAGCCGGTCTGGGGTCAGTCTGTTTCGATCCCCGCCGGGCAGGAATGGGAGGAGCATACATTGCCGCCCATGTCGGTTATTCATGGGCGCCCGCCCAGCATGAATGCCGGGGTGGTGCTCCATGGTCTCCAGAATATGGCCAACTACGAAATGGTTGAGCCCGGGGATCGCGCGCGGTGGGTCCACGCGGTGCTTTCCGCTGAGTTGTTTGACACCGACCTTGCCCTCGATCTGGCGGATGCCTGGATGCGGTCAGCCGGACCGACGGATGAGTTGCTTGAGGCTTATATGCGCCGAACCATGGTCCTGGCCAATGCCGGACGCCTTGATGAAATCGAGGAAATTCCCGGACCCCTGAAAACGGACGAAGCCGGTCATCGTTCCCCGTGGATGGAGGAGATCTTTATATCCCGTGACAAATGGTATCGGTGGGGGCGTAATTACTCCGAGACGCAAAAAAGCTGGCAGGCTTTTCGCCTTGCCCTTGCGTTGGGAGAAACCGGTAAAGCAAGGGAAACCTGGAAGGCTTTTAACGAGCACATGGAGGAGGGGAATCCCAGGGAGAAGGATCGTGAATGGTGGGAGGAAAACCGGGGTCATTGGGAGGCGGCCCTCAAACGTCTCGACGAGGGGATGAACTGGGAACTCTCCCGGGAGGATATCGCGGCGGTGCAGCTTTGGCGGCAATTTTTGAAGGGGTGGACCTATGGCGATTTTGCGGAGCAACTGGAGGATTTAAGTGATGAAGAATTGTTTAAATTGATTGATGCCGCCGAGCATCTCTTTGGCCCCTGGTCGATGGAGTACGCGGATCTCTTGCTCTACGCCGTTGAGCAACGCGGGGTCTGGAACCTGGATTGGGATACGGAATCGTTGATGAGGGTCTCCCATGGAATGATACGTTCGATTTATCACCGCCAGCGTCCCGTTCCGATTTACTACCTCATTTCCCAAGTGATGGCCCATCGTCCTGTCCCGACAGATAAGAGAGAGGCCCGCCTGCATCAGGAGCGACGTATGGGCAGTCTGTCCGCCATCGTTGCGGCCACCCACGGAATCCGTTTAAACAAGGCAGCCCAGGAGAAACTCTATCTCATGCTCCTTGAGGAGTATCAGGAGATGCTTGGAGT
>JAIUMY010000131.1 GCA_022565335.1 Opitutales bacterium | reverse complement strand
CCCGTCCCACGATGTCGCCCTTACAGGGCTCATTGATGGGGGGCCCCCCTGTTCCCAGGGCGCTGCCCAGGGCTTTGGCATGACGCACCGTTGGTGCTGGGATGCAAAACCGTCATCCACTCAGCCGGACACGCCCTCGCCCTCACAGGGACGCACCCGTTCTGCCGTAATCGGGCTGCTTCCGTGTCGTCCTCCATAGCTCGAAGAGCGACGGATGGAAGCGCCCGAATGAATCGGCGGTCATTCACGAACATTGGAAGATTTTCGCCGACGTTGAAGGCGTTTGAAATTCCTCCAGGTCCTTTCCGCCACGGATCGGGCGCTGAATCAGCCCGACTACGTAAAGAGCCGTCCAATCGCCGGCATTATGATTCCCCGCCTCGGTTGAGGGGGGGGTGCCTGGAGCGAAGCGGAAGGCGGGGTGGTGGGAAGGGTCTTGGGGTGGTTTGCCGCTGAAGCTTCCGTAGCCTCTGGAATATCTAAAAACCTGCTCTTTACAGCTTTCTTTTCTCCGCTTACCTTTACGTAAATGCTATCCTTATCGCAGACGGCAGGTTATGTAATTGTGGCGATGGCCGAACTCAATCCACCGGAGGGCCCTCCGCGTTTGGTGAAGGAAGTCGCCAATGCCGCAGGCATTCCCGCGGCATATTTGAGTAAAATCGTTCACCAGTTGGGCGAGAGCGGTTTGCTCATCAGCCGCCGGGGGCGTAACGGTGGCGTGACCTTGGCCAGGTCCCCGGATGATATCAATCTACTGGAAATCTGTGAGGCGGTGGAAGGTCGGGAATGGTTGGGGCGATGCTTGTTGGGTTTGGAGATTTGCTCCGACGAACGGGCTTGCCCCACGCATGAATTCTGGAAACCCTTGCGGGAGAAAGTCCGGAGCCGTTTAGCCGACTTAACGCTGGCCGATATCATGCGCTTTGAGGGAAAAGCCTGGCGTACCCAATTGAATTTGCCGTTTTTTGTTGATGGTTCTGAACTCACCGCCAAATGAGGGGTCGCAAACTTTGGTCAGTCTTTTTTTGGAATCAGCAGACAAGAAGGAAAACGCGATGAAACAGCTAACAGTTATAGGTTTAGGGATAATCGGTAGTATTTGGGCCCGACACTACGCCAGTGATGGCTATCCCGTGCGGGTCTGGAACCGAACTCCCCAGCCGGATTTTCCCGGATGGGAAGGCGACTTGACCAAAGCGGTGGAATCCGCAGAGGTCGTACACATTTGTGTTGCCGATCCTGCGGCGGTAAGTTCAGTCCTGGAGAAAATCCTTCCCGTCCTGCCAGAAGGGGCCTTGATTATCCAGTCCAGTACCATTTCTCCTGAGGCTTCGAGACGTTTTGCGGACCTATGTGCGCAGGCTGGCTTCGCTTATGTCGAAGCGCCTTTTACCGGAAGCAAACCAGCTGCCGAGGCCCGACAAGTGGTTTTCTTTCTCGGTGGAGAATCGGAACCGCTAGGCCAGGCTGAAGGCCTTCTCCAAGGCTTGGCCAAAAAGTTTTTTCATTTTTCCAGCGGGGAGAAATCAGCCGCCATCAAGCTGGCGATGAATTTGCAAATTGCGGCCATTTCCCAAGCCCTTACCGAGGGCCTGGCCCTGGCGCGTCAGTATGGCTTGGAGGAGGGGGAGTTTTTTCCGGTTTTGGAAGCCAATGTTGCCCACTCCGGTTTGGCTGACCTGAAACGCCCCAAACTCGAAGCCCGCGATTACGCCCCGCAATTCTCCGTGAAACACATGGGTAAGGATCTCGGACTCGCCTTGGAGGCGATCAGAGAAGGCGAACTCCCGCAATTGCGACGGACCTGGGAAATCTACCAAAAAGGCATCGAAAAGGGTCTTGGGGATAGGGATTTTATTGCTTTGGAACAGCTTTTAACCGATAAAACAAAAGTTTAACCCCTCCCTGAATGATTTACCAAACACTCTTCCGAACTCTTGGGAAACTCGCGCCCGCACTTCTTTTCGCTGCTCAATCGAGCCTTTTTTTTGATTCTCTCGCCGCTGCCGAGGAGGCCCGCAACCCCGGCTTGGTTTCCCCGCTCGAGCAGGCCAATTGGGAACGGGCATACGACCGCCGGGCAGGCTTTATTGTAGAGCAAACGGCGGCCGCAGATCTGGATGAAGTGCAGGCCTGGTTCGACCGCACCAGCTTTTTCCAAAACGGGGGAGGGGACCCGCATAAATTTTCCCTGCCCGCCATCACCACCCGGTTGTTCCTGGACCCGGAGGATGAATCGGCGCTCTCGCTATATCGGCACTTGATGGAAGTTGACAAATTGAAGGATGACCGGGGCCTCTATCATTTTGCGGCCTTTATGCGGGCCCGCCTGCATTTGGCCTTGGGTGATGCGTTGCCGGAGGACATCCGGGCAGCCACCGGGTATGACGTGCGCAATTACATGCGCATCATGCGCCGCGGAGGAACTGAGAATCACCGCTTCATGCATCGCGCCAGTGGATTGATTTTTGCCGAGAAGATTGATGGCGACTATGCTGGTGACGAGACCCGGGAGGACCATTTGGCGGCTCTGCGGGAATGGGCCATGGAGGAAGGTCGGCTGATGTTCACCCGCGGTAGTGGCGAATACGATAGCTCGACTTATGTGGCCTTTACCGTTGCCAGTTTACTGAATGTGTATGACTTCACCGAGGATGAGGAACTTCGCCGGGCGGTGCGGGCGATGTTGGATTGGCAGGCGGCAGGGATGGCCCATAAATATTTTCACGGGGTTAATATGGGTCCCGAATCCCGCGGGTTTGCCATTGAAGCGGTGGGGCACCGTAACGAAAAACCCGGGTTTCCGGGCATCCGTCACCTGACACACGAACCCGCCGGGTCGAATACCGACTGGATCAGTTGGCTCTGGTGGGGTGGCACGGACGGTCATGTGCGCCTCGGTGAACCCGGTGCCGCCATTCCGCGCTATCCGGTCCACATTCCCGCCATGTCGAGCTACCGCCCGCCGGAAATTCTGCGCGATTTAGCCCGTAAAACGGTCGAGCTTCCTTATGAAGCCAGAGGATCGAAACCGGATTTCCGCCGGCAAATCGGCGGGCGTGACCAGGAGATACTCTATGTTGATCGCGAGTATGCCATGTCGACCTTGTATTCGCCTTTGCCGGGGGTGCAACGCAGTGGCACCATCCTGCCGCAGACTACTACCTTCAAGATTCTTTTGCGCGATGAGCATGCCGTCCGCGCCTTTGGCGCGCAGAATGGCTACCACAGTCACCGTCCGCTGCAAGGGTTGTCGCCCTTTGACCAACACCACCAGGCCGGCAATGCCGCTATCGTTGTAACCTATGTCGATGCGGAAGAGGAGGGGCCGGTTGTTCACCGGAGTTTGTTTGGGTTTCCCCAAGCCGTGGGCAATCCCGTTCAGGATGATTCCGGTTGGTATTTCTGGGAGGTGAAAGACGCCTTTTTGGCCGTTTATCCTCTGGGGGAAGAGCCTACTTTTATCGATGATCCCCTGCCGGGGTTTCGGCGCGACCACGGGTTTCGCTACCTGCACTCCGCGGGGCCTTTGGGAGGCTGGATCGTTCAATTGGAGCAAAGATCGGAAGACTATCCTGATCTGGAAACCTTTCAGGAAGCGGTGAGGACCGAGACGAAAAAAGATCTGGAGGCCTTTTCCACCGAACGGAAGGTAGGCTTTACCAGTTTGTCCGGGGAAACTCTGGCATTACGGCACACCGGTGGCCCCGGAGGGCATCCCGACGCTTGGCGCAATGGGGAAAAACTCGATTGGGACAACTGGCCGGTCTGGGAATCTCCTTACTTGCACCAGGAATTGGAAGGGGGCGTTCTGACCCTTTCCAACGGTGAGGAACAACTCACCATTGACTGGAATGACGGGGCGCCGGTATGGACTCGTTTGGCGGTTGAAAACGATGAGTAGTAAGCCGGGGCAGATTCTTTTTCTATGCACCGGAAATTTTTACCGGAGCCGATTTGCCGAAGCCTTGTTTAATTTCGAGGCCGAGCAGAGAGGGTTAGGCGTACGCGCCTTCTCCCGGGCCTTGGGGTTGGAGCAGTTGGATTCCCAGGATCCCCTGTCACCCTTTACCAAAGAAGTGTTGGGAAAGCTCGGCATCGCCCTGACCTATACCCAGGAACGTCCCCAGGCCGCGACCGAGGAGGATTTTCAATCCGCCCGGGCCCTCTACGCGCTGAAAGAGGCCGAGCACCGGCCCCTGATGCGGCAGAAATTCCCTGCGTGGGAATCGCTGGTGGAGTATTGGCACATCGCTGATTTGGACGCCGCCCAACCGGAAGAAGCGCTGCCACAAATTGCCGAAAAAATCTCTGCGCTTTTAGCCGGTTTTGGCAGTTGCGAAGAAAGTCCTTCACGCTAGACTGCGAAATGCCTGATTTATTTGAACAAGAACTTTCGGCGGCTCATTTGGGTTTTTCGGTGTGGGCCGGCATCTTGTTTTTACTCGGCCTGGGGGCTTGGCTCCATGCCTTGGTGCACCGCAAATGGCTTCTCGCGGTAAAGGGTCCGCCACCGTCATGGAAACCCCCGCTCGTGGATTTTGCCCTCCTGTCGATTTCCCTTTTGCTCGTCGCCGCAATCGCGGGCCCCCTCCTCGGGGTGGAGATAATGCGCTGGATGCCCGGAGATCCGGAAGAACCCTCGGAATGGGCTTTTCTCATTCAATCCCTCTCCATGCAGGGAGCGATTCTTCTGACTTTATTGCTCTTTTTTAAACTCCAGCCCAGGACGTTTCACACCACCGGAGGAGGGCCTTCCGGAGGTGCGCTGTATGCCGCCAAATGGGCTGTCTACGGATTTGTCCTGGCGATCCCTTTGGTGGCTTTGTCGAACATCCTGGTGGTTTATCTTTTCCAGTTTTTTGGCTGGGAGTATGGCTTGCAGGAAACGGTTGAGGAAATTGTTGGAATGGAGAGTACGCTTTTATTTTTGCTGATGCCTTTACCGGTAGTGATTCTGGCGCCTTTGTGGGAGGAAATTGTCTTCCGGGGCGGAATTTTCCGGTATTTGCAGAATTTCTTGCCCGTATTTCTCGCGGTCATTCTTTCCGCGCTCTTGTTTGCCGTAATCCATGGGCACCCCGCACAGCTTGGCGGTATATTTATCCTTGGACTTATTTTAACCCTCGTCTACCAAAAATCCGGTTCGCTTTTTGCCCCCATCCTCATGCATGCTCTTTTCAACGCCAATACTCTTCTCGGTCTGGTTTTCCTGCGCCTCGCCTGAGGGCGGAGGACGGAAGGCGGAGGAGCCTACGCCAATCGGGAGGTAAAGCCCCTCCGACAAAAACAGTCAATTCAGCGTTTCCCTTTCCCTATCAATTCGTGTTTATTCGTGGTTCTTCCGGGCTGTTTTCCAAAATCTCACGCCTTCCTCTTTCGCCAAGGCTATGACGGGACGTGCCGGCTGCCGTCAATCACGACGTAATCGGGCTGCTTCCGTATCGTCCTCCATAGCTCGAAGAGCGACGGATGGAAGCGCCCGAATGAATCGGCGGTCATTCGCGAACATTGGAAGATTTTCGCCGACGTTGAAGGCGTTTAAAATTCCGCCAGGTCCTTTCCGCCACGGATCGGGCGCTGAAGCAGCCCGACTACGTAAACAGCCGTCCAAAGACCACCGCGTGGTTGTTCAAGGTTCGCACCTTTCCGCCCCAACGGGGCAACAGAACAAAGGCCGGGGCAACGCCCCGGTGTT
>JAIUMY010000130.1 GCA_022565335.1 Opitutales bacterium | reverse complement strand
GGCGTCTTCCAGTTCGAATCCGGCGGCATGCGGCGTCTGTTGAAGGAGCTCGGCCGCGACGGAACGATCACCTTCGAGGACATCACGGCCGCGCCCGCGCTGTATCGTCCGGGCCCGATGGATTCGGGTATGATGGACAGCTACTACCGGCGTAAACAGGGCCTCGAATCCGTCGAGATCGATCACGAGAAGATGGAAGACGCGCTCAAGCCGACCTTCGGCGTGATCGTCTACCAGGAACAGGTCATGCAGATCGCGCGCGACCTCGCCGGCTATTCGATGGCCGAAGCCGACAAGCTGCGCAAAATAATGGGCAAAAAAGAACCAATCGAAATGGCAAAACAGCGCGGCAAGTTCGTCGATGGCTGCGTCGACACGTCGGCGATGGATCGCGATCTCGCGGGCTATCTGTTCGACAAGATCGAGAAGTTCGCCGGCTACGGCTTCAACAAGAGCCACTCGGTCGAATACACCCTGATTTCCTACCAGTGCATGTGGCTGAAAACCTGCTATCCGGTCGAGTTCTTCGCCGCCGCGCTGTCACTGATGAAAGAGGAAAAGCTGCCGGGTCTGCTCAAGGAAGCCGAGCGCCTGGGCATCGAGGTGGATCTGCCTGACATCAATCTCTCGACCGATCATTTCGAGATCGTGACGGACACCAAGATCGTGATGCCGTTCGGGCGCATCAAGGGTCTCTCCACCCGCGCGGCCAAGGCGATCGTCGAGGCGCGCGCAAAGGGCGAGTTCACCTCGATCGAGGACTTCACCGACCGCGTGAACAAGCGCCTGGTCAACCGGTCCAAGATCGAGATCCTGAACAAGATCGGTGCGTTCGCACGCCTCGATCCGACGCAGCTTCCCGCCAAGCACGCCGATCGCATCCGCGATCAGGTCGAATACATCCCGGGCCTGATCACGGCGACTGTTCCCGTGCATCGCGATCTCGCGACAGACAAGCACTCGAAGGCGCGCATCGGCGCCTTGTGTAAGCATGCCCGAGAGCACGTCTACGAGGTGGCGGTAAAGCCGTGCTTTGGCAAGGATGCGCGCTTCATGGCGATCTTCGACGGCCCGACCAAGGGCGAGGAAGATGCGCAGTTCTTCGCCTATGGCGGCAACTGGGACTGGGTGTCGGATGCGCTCTCGGAACAGGATCTTGCGCGCAACGACGGCTACTGGACCGGTCTGATCAAGCGCCCCAAGGAGGGTAAGCAGGTCTCCCAGAGCGAAACGGCTGCCTGGGAAGGCTATCTCAAGAAGGAGATCGAGATCCTGAAGCCGCCGCTGATCGTGCTGCTCGGCTCACAGGTCGTGCGCTGGTTCATGCCGGGCTTCAAGGGCAAGGCATCCGACCAGGCGGGCAAGGTATTCTACTCCGAGCAATACGACGCCAACATCGTCATCGGATTCAACCCCGGCGAAATCTATCACTCGCCGGATAAACAAGCCGATCTGAACAACGTCTTTGCCCAGGTCGCCAACATTCTGGAGTGAACATGAACAAGGCCTATCCCTGCCCGTGCGGCGCATACGAATTCACCGATCAGGAAATCGAGAAGGCGGGTCACTGCTGTCCGGAATGTGGCGAGCAGATTGATCTGGAAGATGAAGATGAATTCGCGATCGCCGCGCGCAATCCGTCTTTTTCTCGCTATAATGTAATCAGTCAGCTTTGACTTATTGAAGGGCGCAGAATGAGCGACAAACCCGAAATCCGCAAGATCCAGGTCAAGGCCCTAATCGATCCGCAACAGCTCAAGAAGGACATGAGCTATTCGCTGGCCGATCTGTCGACCGCGATGGTCGACCAGGCTTCTCTGTTCGCGCATTACGGCGTTCTGGCAGCACGCGCATCGCGTCAGGTGGATGAGATGAAAATGCTCCTGGAAAACGCCGAGGCGCGTGTATATCGGCGCGTTCGTGACGCCGCGGCCGCCGCCGGCAACAAGCTCACGGAAACCCAGGTCGACAAGCAGGTCGCCGTTCACCCGCAGGTGATCGCCCTCAAGAAGGCGAAAAACGAGGCGGCCCAGATCGAGGCCGTTGCCAAGACTGCGGTGGAGGCATTTCGCCATCGCCGCGACATGCTCGTCCAGCACGGCGCCACCAGCCGTGAGGAAATGAAGGGCGAGCTCTCCATCTCCCGCCGCCGGGAGAACGAAACCTCCATGAAGGAGCAGCGCGAGCGCATGCTGAAGGGCCTGGCGAACGCTTCAACACAGGAAGAGGGCAATGAATAATCAAAAACCAAAGGAGCGCACATGGCTTCGGCGCAACATTGACTTTCTGCAGGTGATGGGCGGCTTTGCTGCCATCATCTGCATCATCATCACGAACGCCGCTGCATGGATCACTCATGTCGCCTATTCGATAATCCATGAAGCCTGGGTTCTGCTCGTCGTCGGCGCCTTCATCGTGCCGATCGGGATCATTCACGGGATCATGATCTGGCTCGGATTCGGGTGATTTTCTTTCGCACATCCAAGCATCGAGCGCTATAATATGAAATAGCGAATTCGTTATTTCGCTACGTCACCGGCAATCAGGCCAGCAGACAGCACAAAAGCACAAAGGAACTATCATGAGTGGCAATGCTCTTCTCTCTCTCGTTAAAGGCGCGCAGAAGAAATACGCGCGCAACACCTCCCGCACCATCAACCTGAAGGAAGGCAAGACCCGCGTCCGCATTCTCCAGGCGTCGCCCGAGGCGAAGTTCTGGCAGGAGCTCGGCGGTCACTGGATCAAGACCGAGAAGAACGGCAAGCCCATCGCCGTCGTCGGTTGCCGGGATGAGGTATATGACGAGCCCTGCGAAATCTGCACCGCTATCGACAAGGCAACCCGCGCCGCCGAGGATGACGACACGCTCGCCATCATCAAGGAGTGGAAGGCCCGGCGCTCGGTTCTGATGAACGCGCTCATTCGCTCCGGCAATGACGCCAGCGAGGATCCCCAGGTTCTCGAAATGACGCCCACCACCTTCTCGACCATCTGCTCGATGATCGAGGAATACATGCCCGACTACGGCAACGTGCTCGACCCGAACGAGGGCATGGACGTCGTCATCGAGCGCAAGGGCAAGGGTCTCGCCACTGAATACACGGTCCTGCCGGCATTCAAGGCGAAGCCCGTGCCCAAGGAAGCGATGGGCAAGCTGATCGACCTGGAGGAGTTCGTCGAGAAGGAGTATTTCCGCGGTGACGAGACGAAGGCTCTCAACGCGATCTCCAACATGATGGGCATCGATGTCGGCCAGCGTGCGATCGCCAACAAGGCGGCAGCGACGGCAGGGCTTCTGACGGGTTCGACGGGCTCTGTTGCCGGCGCCGAGGTCGAAGACGCAGATGTCCAGGAAGTCGATCCGACTGATGTCGAGAACGAAGTTCCGCCGCCGCCCAAGAAGGCAGCGAAGGCCGCGGCAAAGCCTGCAGCCAAGGCAGCGCAGCCCGAGCCTGCGGCAGAGCCCGAGACCGACACCGATGATTTCGGCACGGATCTCAATGAGGACGATCTCGACGACGTTCTCGGCGAACTGGACGATCTCGACAAGATCTGATCAGGGCTTGCGCGCCCGTTTTCCTCCCCTTTCCGGGTGCGCGATTGTGGCGGTGGTGTAATGCGCACCACCGCCATTTCTTTCCGATCACGGAGATCGTTATGCCTTCTGAATCACGCGGCTACCTCATCATTGACGGAAACAACATAGGTTATGCGACCAACTCGCGCTCGCGCCTCACCGTCGGCGACATGGAAGTCCAGGCCATCTATCACACGCTGCGCGTTCTGCGCCCGATGCTCGCCTCCTACCCGCTGCTCAAGCCGATCGTGCTCTGGGACGGGCGCTCCTGGCGCTATGACGCGTTCAAGGAATACAAGGCGAGCCGCGACAAGGAGCCCGAGACCAAGAGCGAGAAGGCGCAGGCCGCGAACACGAAATCGTGGAAGCTGCAACAGCCCTCCGTCAAGCGCGCGCTCAAGGATCTCGGCATTCCCCAGATCATCGCCATGAACCTCGAGGCCGACGACATCGCCGGGATGCTGGTGCGACGCTATCAGCCCACCGGCAAGAAGGTCGTTTTGATCACCGGCGACAAGGACTGGATCCAGCTCGTGCAGCCAGGCGTCGGCTGGGTCGACCCGCAGCGCGACAATCGCATCAATGCCGGCAACCTTACCGAGAAGCTCGGCTACGAGAAGACGAAGAAGGACAAGGACGGCGTCGTCCTCTCTCGCAAATGGATCGCGGTGCCGAGCGCCCGGGCCTATCTGCAGGTCAAGGCTATGATGGGCGATCCTTCTGACGGCATCCCGGGCGTGGGTGGCATTGGTGAGAAGGGTGCGATCGACATCGTTGCGCGCTTCGGCTCGGTCGAGCGCTTTTTTGACGCCGTGAACTTCGACAAGGTCGAGGGTCTGAACAAGAAGACGCTGGATTTTGGCACCGATGCGAACAAGTGGGCAGCCTACAAGCGCAACATGATGCTGATGGATCTGTCCTCGCCCGACATTCCCAAACCCATCGGTCTTCAACTGACCAAGAAGCCGATGGATACCGAAGCCTTCACGACGCTTTGCGAGGAGTTGAGTTTTCAGTCATTTCTGACTGACATTGACGGCTGGTTGGAGCCCTTCGTGAACTCGTATCAGAAAAATGGTGGCGCATGAGCAAGGACAAGATCGAGAGCGCAGTGGCGCGGGCTGCAAAGGCGATGACCGCTGTCGTCACTGCGGTCGAGAAGACGTGGCACGCAATCACCCCGGACGATCTGGAGAAGGCGCTTCGCTTCATGCGTCTGACGATGGATGGCGTCGAGCAGCGGGCGCGCATGGCGCGCAACACCGCGATCGCGACCTCGGGCACGTTCAGCTTCGACATGGAGCTGCCCGAGCCTGAGACGACGACAGTCAAATGGGTCTCCAATCACCCGGCGATGCCTGCGACACAGCGCCCAGGCGACCCATCGCCGGATCCCGCGGGTCGCGCGCGTCCGGAGGGCCGGCTCGTCGGCAAGAAAGGCCCTTACTATCCCGAAGCGCTCTCCCCTCCCCGCGCCAAGACCGCCAGCGAGCTCGAGGTCGAGCCTGGCGAGGTTCCCGATCCCAATACCGGCTTTGTCGATGCCGGTTTCATTGACGACTGAAGGAGAAACGCATGACTGCCGCAAATGACATTGCAAACGCCCTTGCCGGCGTGATCGGCAAGAACGACGAGGAATCGACCGTTCGCCACTTCCTCGATACCGGCTTTCCGCCGCTCAATCACGCATCCGTCTCCGACTGGGATGGCGGATTCCCGGTCGGGCGCATGATCGAAATTGCCGGGCCTGCATCGTCAGGCAAGACAGCGATCGCCACCGCCGCAATGGCGGCCGCGCAGAAGGCCGGTGGCGTTGCGGGCTTCATGGATCACGAACGCTCGTTCTCGCTGGTCCTGGCACCCAGGCTCGGGCTCGACACCACCCCCGGTCGCTTCATCTTCAAAAAGCCGCGCACCTTCGAGCATTCGCTCCAGATCTGCATCATCGCCGCAAACCACATCCGCAAGAACAAGCTGATCCCCAAGGATGCGCCGATCTGCTGGGTGTTCGACAGCCTGGCGTCGATGGTGCCGCAATCGGCCCTCTACGAGATGAAGAACGGCAAGAACGTCGGCGACAAGAGCATCGCGGATCGCAACATGAACGACAATTCGGCGCTGGCCCG
>JAIUMY010000129.1 GCA_022565335.1 Opitutales bacterium | reverse complement strand
TCACGGCCATCACTTCTACACGACGGTACCTCTCCCCCTCTGCACCTCTCCTCTTGTCCACCACTCCTCAACTCCTCCACTCCACTACTCCACTACTCCACCAGTTGCCATTGGGTATCGAGCCAGGTGGCGGCATCCGCTTGGGCATCGGCCTGGAGAAGTTCAATCAAACGGTCCCGATGCTGGCGGGTTTGTTCGATGGTCTCCTTATCGGAAACACATTGCTCCAGCCGCTTTGCCAATTTTACGGGATCTGCCGCGCCTTGAATGAATTCGGGATACATGGGCTCTTTCAACAACAGGTTGTTGATGCCTAAATACGGAATCGAAATCACCATCCGGCCAATCCAATAGGTGATGGGATGAGCCCGATATACAATCCCCCCCGGAATCCCCGCCAGGGCACAGTGCAGGGACATGGTTCCCGAACTGGTCAGAACCGCAGAACCGCGGATGGGATCCTGCTTCGACTGCCAAACCAAGTGCTGACGCAGGTCCGCAAATTCCTTCGCCGCCAAAAGGTTCTCTCCTTCGGTGCGGACCTCCTCATCGGGGTAGATGATGACCCCCTTGCGGTCAGTGCCGGTTTTCAGAAACTGCGCATACCCCCGCAACAAAAGCGGCAAAATCCGCCGTACCGCCTGCCGTCGACTGCCGGGCAATAAGAGGATTGGCCCCTCCGGATCATAGGTAGGGGTGTTTTCCTCCGGCTCACCCAGGAAAGGGTGTCCGACAAACTCGGCCTCCAGATCGGTGTCGGCAAACACCTCTGTTTCGAAAGGAAAAATCACCGCCAGCGCATCCAACAACCGCGCCATGGTAAAGCGGCGTTTCTTCTTCCACGCCCAAACCTGCGGCGCAATATAATAGATCAGGCGAACATCTCCCCCGCCCTTGGTGCTCACCTGGCGTTTCCGCAATTGCTCCGCCAGACGTAAATTAAACCCAGGGTAATCGACCAGGCACACCACGCGGGGACGGTGCTCTTCAATCCACGCCACCACCCTGGCCATCATTTGCCGGAAATAGGTCGCATTCCGTAACACCTCCACCAAGCCGACGACCGAGGCCTGGGTAAAATCATAGATCAACTCGGCCCCCTCTTTCGCCAAAGCGGGGCCGCCCCAGGCACAAACCACCGCCTCCGGACGCTTTTTTTTCCAATCCCGCACCATGCGGGCGGCTTGCTGGTCGGCCGAATGCTCTCCGACCAAAAACAAAACATCAGGCCGACGCGAGGGGGCGGGAAAGCTTTCCGGACACTCCAACCGATCAGCGCTCATGCTACATTCCCGCGCGAATTTTCTCCGTGATGGCAATCGCTACCTCCAACGCCGACTTACCCAGGGCCCCGCCCACCTTGGGAGCCTCCTTTTGGCGCAAACTTTCGAGGAAGGATTCCAACTCCAGGCGCAACGGTTCGCCCTTTTCCAAAGGAATGTCTTCTTTGCCCAATTGGCCCTCCTTTTGGCGAATCAAATGTCCTTTTTGATTCATGAAGTCCAAGCTGAGGTACGTCTGAGGCTGAAAGACCCGGATTTCCCGGAGCTTCTTCAGACTCACGCGGCTGGCATTCAGGTTGGCCACACAGCCATTGGCAAAGGTCAGCCGGGCGTTGGCAATATCCTCGGACGGTGAAAGCACCTGAACCCCCACACAATCCATGCGCTCGATGGGCGAATTCACCAATTGCAGAATAATGCCGATATCGTGAATCATCAAATCAAGCACCACCCCCACCTCGGTTCCCCGGGGTTGGTAGGGGGCCAGACGGTCGGCGGTAATAAAACGGGGGTTGTCCACGACCTCTTCCAGATACCCCATCACCGGATTGTAATGCTCGATATGCCCGACTTGCACAAAGCAGTCGTTCTTTTTGGCGGCCGATAAAATTTTCTCGGCTTCGGCCAGACTGGAGCAAAGGGGTTTCTCGATGAGCAAATGACAGCGTCCCGCCAGCAAAATCTCCGCGACCTCGGCATGGCAGTCGGTGGGGACCACAACACTCACCGCATCACAGGCATCGCGCAATTCCTCCAGTGTCGAAAACACCCGGGTATCGTACAGCTCGGCGATCTCCTGGGCCCGCGCGGCATTGGTGTCGTACACCCCCGCCAGTTCAGCCTCCGGCAAATCGGCATAGAGACGTGCATGGTGTTGGCCCAGATAGCCTACCCCGGCGACCCCACAGAGAATCGGGTTTTCTTTTGAAACGTGGTTATCGGCAGTCATATAGGCACTTTTGAAGCCCAACCGACCAACCGCAAGCAGAAAGCAAGGATGGGCGATGGACGGGATGGACGGGAATGGACGGGATGGACACCTTCGGTAGGGCTTGCGCTTGCGCAATGCCGTCACGGTGGGACCGTTGAAAGGTTGTGAGGAGGACCGCCCTTTTCCGATGCCCTTCGCAAACTTTTGGCCAGAGGGTACGTCTTCACGGGCGGCACTTCGCAAGCGAAGGCCCTACAAAAGCGACCTTCCCTCAACGGAAATTTGGGGTTCTCGCAAAAGCTAACGCCGCCGCAGGCTGCGGCTGGAGAAAGCGGCAAGAGGTTGTCGACAAGTCCAAGGTGCCTGCGGCACGAAGATGACCGGGTTCATGGGTAGCCGAAATCGTAAGATTTTGGACCGAGTGGGAGCGAGACTGCCGCGTCGTCCAAAGACTCACGTCTTCGGCTACGGCGTTTCGTTTCCTGCAGCCGAAATCGTAAGATTTTGGACGCGGCGGGGACCAGCAAAGGTATCCAGAAGCTAACGCCGCCGCAGGCTGCGGCTGGTGAAAGCGGCACGGGAAAACCAAGGAAGGATTCATCATCTCCGCGCTATCGTGTGGGTCGGGGCATAAAGCCCCTCCGACAACAAAACCTCCACCACTCCACTACTCCACCACTCCACCACTCCACCACTCCACCACTCCACCACTCCACCACTCCACCACTTACATGAAATAAATAACCAAATGCAAACAGGCGGCGGTGGCGAGGGCGGCGAGGACATCGTCGATGACGACGCCCCAGCCGCGGGGGAGTTTTTGGCTGCGGCGGATGCCGAGGGGTTTGAGGATGTCGAAGAAGCGGAAAAAAAGAAAGGCGAGGATGAGGATGACCCAGGCCGGAGGCGTGGTGAATTCCTCGGAATGGAGCAAGGGCATGATCCCGACAAAACAAAAAGGTACCGCCACCATCTCGTCGAGGATGACCTCTCCGGGGTCCCGTTTGCCCATGATGAATTCCGCTTCCCCGCAAATGGCGACCGCCGCCAGCACGGTGAGACTGCCAAAAACCCAGAGCCAGATCTCGCCCATGGGAGCAAAAAACAACGTGAACCACAAGAGACCGACGACCGAACCCCAGGTCCCGGGAGCTTTGAGCTTTTGGCCAATGGGGCCCAAGGTGGCGATTTGGACGATCCAACGCGGAGGCAAAAGAGAAAGCAGAGTCAAACGACGATTCATACCACGGCGTTTTAGGAGGAAGCCAGTTGGGGGCCGTATTTGCGAAAATACTTCCAACCGGAGGAGACGGTGAGGAACGTGGCCAGAACAAAGAAGCCCCAGCCTGCCCATTGCGTAAGACTCAAAGCCCCTCCCTCCACAATACCAAAATCGACCGCCAGGACGGGAATGAGCAAAAGGATCCCCACCGCGACGATCTGGGTTACCGTTTTCTGTTTACCGGCTTTTTCAGCCCCGAGAAAGATGCCTTTCTTCGCGGCCACCATACGCATCCCGCTGATCAAAAACTCCCGACTGAGGACCAAAAGGACCAAAAAGAGGAACCACCAGGGAACCAGCAGGACTCCGCTCACTTCGCCCCGGACGACCACCGCAATCATGAGACCGGTGATGAGAATTTTGTCGGTCAGGGCATCCATGTATTTGCCAAAATCGGACACGATCCCCCATTTGCGCGCCAGCGCGCCATCGAGCCAATCGGTTAGTCCCGCGATCACAAAGAGCACCAAAGCCACGGAGGCCACCCCCTTGATTTCCCAAAACAGCAGGGCCACGATGATAAACAGCAAGGGAATGCGGGAAAGGGTCAGCAAATTGGGAAGGTGTTGTTTCATAAAAAGGGACGACTACAAACGCATGGGTTTTCCGTTGCCGCAGAGAGGAAATCCTGAGAACCTAGACACCTCCCTTTTATGGGAAAAGGACCTTCCTTCCAAGCCAAAAAAAAAATGAAGAATTCATGTGTCTATCCCGGAACCTTCGACCCGATCACCAACGGGCACCTCGATCTCATTGATCGGGCCGCCCATATTTTCGACCGGGTCTGCGTGGCGATCGCCCGCAATCAGGAGAAAAACCCTCTCTTCAGCGCCGAGGAACGACTCGCCCTGGTGCAAGAGAATCTCACCTCCCGCCCCAAGGTGGAGGTGGTCCTCTTCGACGGGCTGTTGGTTGAGCTCGCCCGGGAACAAGGGGCCAAAGCGATCCTCCGGGGCATCCGGGCGGTCTCCGATTTTGAATATGAGTTTCAAATGGCTCTGATGAACAGACACTTGGATAAAGATATGGAAACCCTGTTCCTGATGCCCGATGAAACCTACATCTACACCAGCTCACGACTGATCAAACAGGTCAATAATTACCACGGAAATATTAAAAAATTTATCCCCGAAAATGTCGCGAATGCCCTTGCAGAAAAGTTAAAGTGTCGCTAATGTAAAAACGTATCGCTTAAAGCAACAAATTAGCAAAACGCCCACAATCTCTCCCACCTTACATCCACTTATCTTATGAGCACTGAAAAAAAACCATTAATCGTCGTCGTGGACGATGAAGTTGAGCTGGCCAAAGTCATCGCGGAAAACCTTGAACAATCGGATTTGCAAACCGCCACCTTTCACAACAGCACCCAGACCCTGAAGTTTTTACAAAACAACTTCGCCAATCTGCTTCTATTGGATCTGAATTTGCCCGACCAGGACGGCTTTACCCTTCTTGAGCAAATGAAGAAGGAAGGTATCCAAATCCCCACCATCTTCGTAACCGGAAACCATGCCACCAGCAACGTGGTCCGGGGACTCGAGATGGGAGGCGACGATTACGTGAAGAAGCCCTTCCATTTCCCCGAATTGATTGCCCGGATCAACGCGGTTCTCCGTCGCACCGAGACGATGCACGACCAGAAGGTGACCACCAATGTCAGCCTCACCCAGGAGCCCTTTGATTTTTGTGGGGCAACCATCATCCCCAATCGCTTGGAGATTAAATTCCCCAACGGCAAAATCGAAATCCTGGGGAAAAAGGAACTGGGCATCATGCAGTATATGTTCGCCCACAAAGGCGAAGTGGTGACCCGGCGGAATCTGATTCACGGCATTTGGGGCGTGCATGCCGATGTACGTTCCCGCTCGCTGGACCAGTACCTGGTAAAAATCCGCGACCGCCTCACCGAAAACGGCTGCGATCTCGCGGCCATGCGAACGGTCCACGGAGTCGGCTATCTCTACGATCCCGAACCTCAGCAGAGCAAAAACTAAGTTTTCCCCAAAAAAAAGCCCGGCCCTTGCAAGCCGGGCTTTTTTTTTGGAAAGGGGGAAGGAAGGAACAGCCAAAAGAACCACCAATGAACACGAATAGACACGAATATTTTGGTATGGAAGGTAGTAAAGATCTCGCAGAGCGAGGCCGGAAGGAAGGGCGCGGCCATCCCGATCGGCTCCGGTCTCGCTCTGCGAGACAATGGGGAGTGTGGGCAACGGGTCACGTGGATTGCCATCCACGCCTACCCTCGGGCGGTCCCTACGGGACCTTGGGGGTGAGCCCGGT
>JAIUMY010000128.1 GCA_022565335.1 Opitutales bacterium | reverse complement strand
GGGGCCTTGCGCCCCTGAGCGCAATGCTTCGGAAAACAGAAATGTCGCCCCTTTTCGACAGCGAGCGGGGACTTTATGTCCCTGCGCGCAACACTCCGGAGGCCTCGGAAACACCTTAGTCTCACACAAGCGGGGCCACCAGCGGAGCTGGAATATGCAGGTGAGAGACTGACAGCGGGCGGGGGCGGTGGGTCTGCGTATTCATCCTTGGCCAGGAGTGTTCCGGGAAGGGGCACGAGGCCCCCGCCCGATGCAGAAGTGGACCTTAGTCTCACATTAGCGCTTGGGTTGTCGCATATGCGCTTAGCGGGATTTCGCAAGCTCTATGCGGCTATTCCGGTGAAGAACATTCCTCCAACCCAGGTTGACTTTTGCAAGTAGTTGAATGTTCCTGAAAGATGATCAAAGCGTACATGGCCAATGCCCAAGGAGCCCCGTTTCAACGGGCGGAGTATGACCCCGGCCCCCTTGGAGCGGAAGAAGTGGAAATTCACGTTGCCTTCTGCGGCCTTTGCCATAGCGATCTCTCGATTTGGAAAAACGAATGGGGCATGAGCACCTATCCCCTGGTTCCCGGACACGAGGTTGTCGGAACCATCGCCGCGACGGGCGAGGCGGTAAGACATCTGAGCCCAGGCCAGAAGGTTGGGCTGGGGTGGTTCTCCGGTTCCTGCTTGACCTGTCCCGATTGCATGAGCGGCGACCACAATCTTTGCGCCGAGGTAGACCAAACGATTATCGGGCGTCACGGAGGTTTCGCGGATCGCGTCCGCACCAAAGCGGAATGGGCGATTCCACTACCGGAAAATCTCGATTTTGCCAAGGCCGGCCCCCTCTTTTGTGGTGGCATCACGGTTTTCAATCCACTGGTCATCAATCAGGTTAAACCTACCGACCGGGTCGGGGTCGTGGGTATTGGAGGGTTGGGTCACCTCGCCCTGCAATTTGCCCGCGCCTGGGGTTGTGAGGTAACCGCCTTTTCCAGTTCTCCTGACAAAGAAGCCGAAGCTCGGAAACTGGGAGCCCATCGCTTTGTTGCCAGCCGGGATCCCGAGGAGATCAAGAAAGTGGCCAATTCCCTCGATCTGATTTTAGTGACCATCAATACTCCGCTGGATTGGGAGCCCTTTCTCAACGCCCTTCGCGCCAAGGGAAAACTGCATTTTGTCGGAGCCCTACCCGAACTCTCCAGCCCGTTTTTTCCTCTTCTTTCCGGACAAAAATCCATGGGGGCTTCTCCCCTCGGAAGTCCTGCCACCACCGCCAGAATGCTGGAATTCTGTGCCCGCCACAATATCGCTCCCGTCGTTGAGGAAATGAAGATGAGCCAGATCAACGAAGCTTTCGAACGCCTGGAGAAGGGTGAGCCCCGTTACCGCATCGTTTTAAAAAACGATTTCGAGGAATAGGAGAAGGGAGAGAATCCGCAAAGCAACGAGCCCCCGCCGGACCGCTTGGACAGCTTTTCCTTGCGACGGGCCGAAACGGAACCGGGCTGATTGCCGTGTGGTCCTCCACCGTGTTCTGCGCCGCCCGCAGGGCGGAGAAGGATGCTCGGAGAGCGACCGGTGGAATCGCCCGACCGATACAGCCGAAACTTAACCCTTTCTTTGGCCAACTTGGTCCAACCATTGCCCCAACTCTCCTACAGGGATCATATTGGGGCCATCGGACAAAGCTTGGTCGGGATTGGGGTGGGTCTCAACAAAAAGCCCATGGGCTCCTGCGGCCAGAGCGGCCCGGGCCAGGGGCAAGGCGAATTCGCGTTGCCCCGCACTGCGGCCTTCGCCGCCGCCAGGCAATTGCACACTATGGGTCGCATCAAAAATCACCGGATGCCCCAACCCCGCCATAATCGGAAAACTGCGCATATCGACCACCAAATTATTGTAACCAAAGGACGTTCCCCGCTCGGTGAGCCAGATTTCCACCGCCTTCGCCTCTTCCAGCTTTGTGACCACATGCTTCATATCTGCGGGGCTCAGAAACTGTCCCTTCTTTACATTCACCACCCGCCCCGTTTGCGCTGCGGCTACCAGAAGATCCGTTTGCCGGCAAAGAAAAGCGGGGATTTGCAAAATATCACAAATCTCACCAACCGGCTTGGCCTGGGAGGTTTCGTGAAGGTCCGTAACCACCGGAAAGCCATAGGTCTCCTTGACCCAAGCCAGAAGATCAAGCCCCTTCGCCAAACCAGTACCCCGGGGTGAGTGAATGGAGGTCCGATTGGCTTTGTCGAAGGATCCCTTGAAGACAATCTGCCATTCACGATGTGTCTCCGCAATCGCTTGCAATTGGTCCGCCACCGCCCGACAGGTCTCCTTTGACTCGAGCGAACAGGGACCGGCAAGAAGAAGTCGTTTTTGTTTGTCGTAGAGCATCGGACCCGATCAATCAGTTTTGTGGTGTTCATTTCGGTGGGCCAGGCCCGCCGCAATAAACCCATGAAATAGCGGGTGCGACTGGTTGGGCTTGGACTGAAATTCCGGATGAAACTGGACTCCGACAAACCATGGGTGATCCTTTACCTCAACGATTTCCACCAAGTCCCGGTCCGGGTTCACCCCGGCCACCAAAAGCCCCTTTTCCTGAATTTCGTCCCGGTAGGCATTGTTGAACTCAAAACGATGCCGGTGGCGTTCGGATACCTCTTCTTCCCCATAAGCCTCGCGGGAACGACTTCCCTCAGTCAAGCGGCAGGCATACGCCCCCAGACGCATCGTTGCGCCTTTCTCGGTAACGGTCTTTTGCTCCTCCATCAAATTGATCACCGGATGCGGGGTTTCCGGATCGAACTCCAAAGAATTGGCCTCCGCCAAGCCGAGAACATTTCGGGCAAACTCTATGACCGCGATTTGCATTCCCAGGCAAAGTCCGAAATACGGAATCTTCTTCTCGCGGGCAAAACGGGCGGCGGCAATTTTCCCTTCGGTCCCCCGATCGCCAAAACCACCGGGAACCAGAATGCCATCCAAGCTGGAAAGCTTGCACAGCCCTTCCTCAGTCTCCAATTCCTCCGCATCCAAACGAACCACCCTTACCGCACAATCATTACTGATCCCTCCGTGGGTGAGGGACTCATACACACTCTTGTAGGCGTCCTGCAGTTCGATGTATTTTCCGACCACCCCGATTTCCACACTGAAGGAAGGCGATTTGAGCCGCCGCACCACGCTGTTCCAGTCGTCCATCGGGCGAAATGGGGCCTCCAACTTAAGATGCTCGATTACCTGATCATCAAGCTTTTCCCGCTGCAACATCAGGGGCAATTCATAGATACTTGATTCGACATCGCGTTCCTCAATCACCGCCTTGACCGGAATGTTGCAAAACATACTCAGCTTTTGCCGCAACTCATGGTTCAAAGGTTCCTCACAACGACAAATCAGAATTTGTGGCTGAATCCCGATCTCCCGCAACTTGGCCACACTTTGTTGGCTGGGCTTGGTCTTCAACTCCCCGGCCGCCTTCAGAAAGGGAACCAAAGTTACGTGAATAAAAAGAACATTTTCAGTCCCCACTTCGAGAGAAAACTGCCGCATCGCCTCCAGAAAAGGCAACCCCTCGATATCCCCCGTGGTCCCGCCAATCTCCGTCACCAGCACATCCACCCCTTCGGCCGCCGCATAGATACGTTCTTTAATGACATTGGTCACATGGGGAATCACCTGTACGGTTTTCCCCAAGTAGTCGCCCCGGCGCTCTTTTTGAATGACCGATTCGTAAATCTGCCCCGAGGTGAGGTTGTTGAAACGACTCAGCTTGCCGGAGGTAAAACGCTCATAGTGACCAAGGTCCAAATCGGTCTCCGCACCGTCATCCAAAACGTAAACTTCCCCGTGCTGAAAAGGACTCATGGTGCCGGGATCGACATTGAGATAAGGGTCGAATTTCTGAATGCGAACCGTCAAGCCACGATGTTCCAAAAGAGCGCCCAAGGCACCAGCGGTTAAACCTTTGCCGAGCGATGAAACAACGCCCCCGGTTACAAAAATGTATTTCATGTCCTAAGGATTTCGGGGTAATTCAACGAAAAGACAAGAAAAAGTTCCCCTCGGCACGCTCTCCGGCGGAAATTTCTAATTATCCGCCCGAAAAACGTCCTCATCGAGTGCGTTTTCGGATTTGGCAATGACACAGGAAGCGGTCGCATCCCCGGTAACATTTACCGCCGTTCGTACCATATCGAGCAAACGGTCAATTCCTAGCAAAATAGCCACGTTCTCAATCGGCAACCCAACGGCAGTCAGGACCATGGTCAGCATAATCAAACCAACCCCCGGCACTCCGGCCGTTCCAATAGAGGCCAGGGTGGCGGTCACGATCACGATCAAATACTGCGTAAGGGATAAATCTACCCCGCTGACATTGGCAATCCACACCGTGGCCACCCCCTGCATAATCGCCGTGCCATCCATATTGATGGTCGCTCCCAACGGAATGGTAAAGGAGCCCACCTTGTTATCCACCCCCAAGCGTTCCCGGGTATTGGTTAAATTCACCGGAATGGTCGCATTGCTGCTGGCGGTCCCGAAGGCAAACATTTGCACCGGACGCATCTTGCGCAGAAAGGTCAGCGGATTCAACCCGCCGATTCCCCGCAAAATCAAGGGATATACCACAAAACCATGGAAGAGCAAAATCCCCAAAACCAGAAAGAAATACTGGGCCAGATTGAAAATATCCATAAACCCTTCCCGCGCGAGATTGGCGGCAATGATCGCAAAAACCCCCAGCGGCGCGATCAGCATTACCATCCAAACCAACTGAATAATCACGTCATTGAGCTGCTGGAAGCCTTTCAACACCTTTCGGCCCGGCTCCCCCGCCAGCACAATGGCAATGCCTAAAAGAATCGAAAAGACGATGACCTGCAGCATATTTCCCTCCGCCAAGGCCGCAAAGGGATTGCTGGGAAAAACATTGCCGATGGTTTCGAGCAGCGACGGAGCCTCCTCGCCGGCAAACAGTTCCTCTTCGGCTACCTCGGGAACCTCCGCACCGATTCCCGGCTGCACCAGATAGGCCATTCCCAGCGCCATGGAAATCGCCAGCATGGTCGTACACAGATAAAAGCCCACCGCCTTGAGACCGATCCGCCCCAAGGCAGAGATGTCGGTCATGGAGGCGGTTCCACAGACCAGTGACACCAAAACCAAGGGCACCACCAGCATCTGCAGCAGATTCATAAAGATGATCCGCATCAACTCAAAGAGGCCATCGGCGAGATACTCCCTCCCGAATGTGCCCTCCTCGCCTTGGCCAACCAAATTTAGAATCAGACCGAATACGGCTCCGGCTAATAAGGCGATTAGAATGTAGGTGGTAATCCGGTGACGAATACGGGAGAGAGAGGAAGACGAATCAGACATACGCAAAAAAACCGGTTCAAATACAGTCCTAAACTTTACCTGCCTGAACCTGCCATGCAATGAGAAAGTCCCTTCTGGATAGATTCAGGACTCTGGACCCCAGTGAACAAAAACAAGACTGGGCAAACATTGTTGGACAATCAACCGGGGAGTTACTGACCGACGGTAGAGCCGTCTTTGAAATTTCCCTGCTTCCGGGACTGCCGCATTCCATGGCGAAGGGGCAAAAAGGGCTAAAGCCCTTTTTGCTTGATGGGGAGAGTTACGGCCTTTTTCCGAAGTATTGCGAACAGGGGCACAAGGCCCCCGTTCCCTTTGTTGCCCCCAAAGAGGACCTTGCGTCATCTATTTACCCGCAAAACTCCGGCCCCCCCGCGGGGGGCGGGGGGGGCGCCGGCCGGGGGCGGGGCGGCCGGGGGGGGGGGGCGGGCGGCGGGGGGGGGTGGGGGCCGCGGACGGGGGGTGGGGGCGCGGAGGGG
>JAIUMY010000127.1 GCA_022565335.1 Opitutales bacterium | reverse complement strand
TGCAAAGCAAGCCAAGTACCTGTAAGACCATCCACTCCTACCTGCGGGCCGTCCCTCCGGGTCTCGGCGTCAGTCCCGGAGGGACGATAAGACGGTAGCCGTGGGTGACCAAACCCACGGAATAAGAGATTCCCGCCCATACCTTGACTCGCCGCGCGAGGACCGAGAGGAGAGGGCAAACCCTTTTGCAAAGCAAGCCAAAGAATCCATCTATTCTCCTTTCCCCCCCCGGCGTCAGCCTCTTGCTACCCACCGCGAGCCAACAGAGAGGCTCGGCTACATAAAACCAAAAACCCCTCCACCTCCTACTCCACCACTCCACCACTCAACCACTCAACCACTCCACCACTCAACCACTCCACCACTCCACTCTTCACCACATGACCGATAAAAAACTTACTGGAATTAGCTTCTTCGAAAAGAACCTCACCATCTGGGTAGCCCTCTGTATGGTGGCGGGGATTTTGATCGGAAAGTTCCTCCCCGCGATCCCGGAATTTCTCAGTCGCTTTGAATATGCCCAGGTATCCATTCCGATTGCCGTGCTGATCTGGTTGATGATCTATCCCATGATGATGAAGGTGGATTTCACCAGCTTGAAGGATGTCGGAAAGGATCCGAAGGGCCTTTATGTGACCTGGATCGTCAACTGGCTGATCAAGCCGTTTACGATGTTTGGCATTGCGGCCTTTTTCTTCTACGTCGTTTTTTCGGCCTTCATTCCGGAAGAGCTGGCGAAGGATTACCTGGCCGGGGCGGTCATTCTCGGAGCGGCCCCCTGTACCGCCATGGTCTTTGTCTGGAGCCATCTCACCAAGGGCAATCCCGCCTACACCGTCGTGCAGGTGGCGACCAATGACTTGATCATTCTTATCGCCTTTGTGCCGATCGTGGTCTTTCTGCTCGGCATTGGCGGGGTCAGTATCCCCTGGGATACCCTCTTTTTCTCGGTGGTGATTTTTGTGGTGGTTCCCCTGGCCGCGGGGATCGCGACCAGGCAATTGGTGATCCGTAAGAAAGGGATCGAATTTTTCGAGAAAAAGTTCATCACCATCTTCAATGATTTCACCATTGTCGGCTTGTTGTTGACCCTGGTCCTCATCTTTTCCTTCCAGGGAGATATCATTCTGGAGAATCCGTTTCACATTGTGCTTATCGCTGTTCCGCTGATCATTCAGACCTTTCTGATTTTCTTCATCGCGTATTTTATCAGCAAAAAGATCTGCCTCTGCCATGACGTTGCCGCGCCGGGCGGGATGATCGGGGCCTCCAATTTCTTCGAACTGGCGGTCGCTGTGGCGATCACCGTTTTTGGGGCGCAATCCCCGGTGGTGTTGGTCACCATCGTCGGCGTATTGGTCGAAGTTCCGGTAATGCTGGCCCTGGTAAAAATTGCCAACCGCACCAAACATTGGTTTCCCTCCCGCGACACCAAACCCTCTGCTTAACCCCCTACCGAGAAAGGATTTTTCCGAGATCACCCGTTTGGTGGAAGAGCATAAGTCCCAGTTGGTTGTTATGGGAACGCAGGGTCGCAGTTTTTCCGGGGAGCTCTTCCTCGGCAGTGTGAGCCATCATGTTGCCCGTGCCTCCTCCGCCCCGGTTTTGTTAGTGCCCATGGTCCGGTGAAAGGGACCCGCTTCGAGGTAATCCCTTTAGGGGTCTGCCCGAGGGCCGACTTACCGGGCCGTGGGGCTTTCTCGCCGGTAGTGACCGGGCGGGCATCCGTAGTTTTGCCGGAAGGTTTTGCTGAAAACCTCCGCGTTGCGATAGCCACAATGTTCGGCAATTTCCTGAATCGTTTGATGGGTGGAGACCAAAAGTTCCCGTGCCCGGGCAAGCCGGATGAAATGAATGAGGGCCAGGGGAGTGCGGTTCAGTTGCTTGCGCAAACGGATTTCCAGGGGGCGGCGCGATAGCCCCGCCGCCCGACAGAGGTCTTCCACCTGAAGAGGTTGGCGCAGATTCTTTTCCACAAACCGGATCACCTCGCGAACGACCGGGTCATCCACCGCCAGAATATCGGTGCTCTGCCGGGTGATGACCGGACCCGGTGGGGTGTCCCGGAGGTTCGCGGGCTGCGGCTTGCCCGCCATCAGTTGGTCGAGCAGTTCGGCCGCCCGTTGCCCGAGGAGTCGGGCTCCCAAATCAATGCTGGAACGCGGGGGATGGTTCAGCAAACAGGTAATCGGTTCGTTGTCGCAGCCCAGGATGGCGATCTTTCCGGGGACCGCATACCCCGCTTCGCGGCAAAACTCATTGACCCTGGCGGCAAACGAGTCGGTAGCGGCAAAAACCGCCACCGGTTTCTCCGTCTCTTCCAGCCAGGAGATCCAGGCTTCCCGCGCCTCGGGAACCCGATCTCCGGCGGGTATCGGCTTCAGGGCGGCTTTGGTTAGGGCAAACGGAGTGAATCCCGCCGCCTTGAGAGTGGTGGTGAAACCTTCCATGCGTTCGCGACTGAAAAAGGCATCGGGCATTTCAAGGAAAGCAAAATGAAGAAACCCTTTGTCCAAAAAGTAGGTGGCGGCCGCCTTTCCGATGGCCCGGTTATCGGTGCTTATTGTCGGTAAACCCGTTTCGGGCAATTTCCGGGAAATATTGACCACCGGCACCGGCAGCTTCCGCAAACGCTCCGCCAGACCGCTGTCGGCCACATGGGCGATAATGCCATCCCACTGGTGGAACGACAACATATGTTCCAGATTGCGCGATCGGGTCCGGACCAAATCCCAAGGCCCCCGCTGCTCCTGCTGTTGCGAAATCCCCAGAATGATCTCCCGGTGAAAAGACATTTCTCCCAACAAAACTAAAACAGATCGGATCGTACTCATCGCCAAAAACCAGTCGAGACCGATAGCCTAAACGGCCCAAGGAAGGCCGGTCAACGCAAATCGACATAAACAAAGCGCATTTGAGGGGTTTTCAAACGCCAGTCGATCTGTTAAAGTTCTATCATAGCGCAAGAATTCCTTTCTGCCTGTTCGATTCCAATAACGCCCAACGGGACTTTTGTAACAGCAAAACCAAAGACTTTATTCTACCATGAAAGCAAAAATTACTTATCTCAGCATCCTCGGCCTCTCGGCCTTTCTGTTGCCGGTTTTCGGGCAGGTTTCCGTAGAATACGATTTTAATGACGAAAATGATCTCGGGTGGAACGGAGTAACCAATGATTCCAATGAACTCTATTACACCGCAGACGGTGGGCTCAACGATTCTGGTGCGGTTTTTCGTAATGATTCTGATGGGAGAAATGCCTTTATGGTCACCACAGATTCCTTTGACGGCTCCTTGGGTACACTTACCATGAGTTTGTTTTTTCAAGCCGGAGATCCCGGCAGGAACGAAAACGCCGAAAACCGTGCTTCCCAAATGGGCTTTCGCACAGATCAGGTTTCGGGAAATTCTGACATAGGAGCCGAGATCCATCGCTTGGACGAATCTCCTAATTCGGTTTTCGTATCCATGTTTCCGCAAAATGGTTCGGAAGTCAACCTACGCGTTGGTACCATGGACAACACGGGCTCCTTTTCAAGCAACGTGGCCGTGACTCTAGGAGACTGGTATTACTGGACCAGTACCTTCACCCTGGATGGCCAAAATTCATGGGATATCACTTCCGAAATTTTTGACGCTACCGACACCGGAACAGTTGGAAACAGTCTACTCTCCACCGAAGCAACTGGCCTCGCAGGTCCGGATAAGGATGATTTCGAAACGGTCTTTGGTTCGATTGGTATTGGCGAAAACGATCCGGGTAACCGAGATAGCATTCGCATCGTTGACGATGTTGAAATCCAAGCCATCCCCGAACCCTCCACCTATGCGGCCATCTTGGGGCTTGGGGCGTTGGGGATGCTCCTCCTCCGTCGCAAGCTGCGGAAGTAACTTTTTCTTTTTCCCTCCTCATCCCAAGGCGGCCTTCCGAGGCCGCCTTTTTTTTGGGGAGGGGCCACCTGAGAAAACGCTCTCTGGCTCCCCGAAGGCCTGACACTCTCCAAAGTCCGGGACGGCACCAAGGGCCTTTGGATGGTGGACTTTAGAGGCTCGGGATTCTTTTTACGGTTTCCTGTGGCGTATCATAAAAGGTTGTTTACATCCTGACTTTATTGCCGTTACGGTAGTCTGCCTGATCCCTTAATAGTAAAGACCTATGCCTTTCTCATCCGCCCCGAATCAAGATTCTGATCACTCGTCATCGTTTGACCTATTGACCCGTAACGTCTGGACCGGGGGCCAATTGCTGGCCTTTTCCGGCTTGGATGGCCCGACCGATTACCAGCATGGCTTGACCGCCCGCACGGCCTTCGATTCGCCGGGTTTGGACATGGTCCTTCCCGGGCCTTCTCGGGTTCGTTTTTCCGCCGATCCGGCGGAGGGCGTTGTGGTCACCGGGGATACCTTTTCCCTGGGGAGCGGAGCGGATGCCATGACCGGGGTTTTTGTCGATGCCCATCACCTTTTGCTTCAGGGCCCCTGTTCGCTGCCGGAGCCGGATTCACGGATTACTTGGAGCCAAAAAGGGGATCGGACGCTGATTGGTTCCGCATCACATTTTGATCCCCACCTCATCGATAAAGATCCGGCGGCGGTCATCGCGGAGCGGCATCGCTGGCTGGAGGGGCTTTCTCTTCCTCCGCTGGAATCCCCGGCGAGTCAGCGTACTTTGCTGAAGTCGCTGGCCCTGATGAAAACGCAGGTGTATAGTCCCGAGGGAATCATTCAGCATCGCTGGACGACCCCCGATCGCTGGCCCCACCGGGCGATGTGGTTGTGGGATTCGGTTTTTCATGTCATAGGGATACGTCATTTTGATGCCGACCTGGCGAGGGAGGCTCTTTCGGCGGTATTTGATTCCCAGACCGGGGACGGTTTCGTGGCGCACCGAATGGATCCCTTCAAGCAGTCCTCCATTACCCAACCGCCAATCCTCGCCCTCGGGGCGAAGCTGGTTCACGACCAACATCCCTCCCCGGAGTGGATCGAAACGCTGTATCCCAAACTCTCCGCCTATCTCGAATGGGACATGGCCCATCGCGACCGGGACGGGGGTGGCCTGCTGGAATGGGAGATCGAGGGGAATCCTCACTGCCGCAGTGGGGAGAGTGGGATGGACAATTCGCCGCGTTTTGATGATGCCACGCAGATGGATGCGGTCGATTTCAATGCCTTCCTGGCCCTTGAATGCGAAATCATGGCCGGGTTTGCCACCGAGTTGAAACGTGAGAACGAAGCAGACCAATGGCGATCCCGTCATGCGGACCTTTGCCAGTTGATCCGTGAGCGGCTGTGGTCCGAGTCCGACGGCTTCTTTGTCGATTACGATCTCGACAAAGGAGCCCCGTCCTCAATCCTCGCCAACTCCGGTTTTCTTCCTTTGATCTGCGGAGCCGCGACCCCGGAGCAGGCCGAAAAGCTGGTCGGGCACCTCCAGAATCCCCGCACCTTTGGCACGCCCTTTCCGGTTCCCTCGGTGGCCGCGTATCAAGCGGAAAACTACGGTAAGGATATGTGGCGCGGGCCGGTATGGATCAATCTCAACTGGCTCATCGCCTTCGGTCTGGACCGTTACGGATTCACCGAAGCGGCGACCCAACTACGCGCGCAGACCATGCGGGAGATTGAGCAGTATTGTGAAGCGTTTGGCTGTCTCTTTGAATTCTATGACGCCCTTCAGGAAGACGCCCCCCCGCAATTGCTGCGCAAAGGAAAATGCGCCCCCGGGGAGAGCCCCTACAAGCAGGTTTTCCACGATTTCGGCTGGACCGCCACGCTCTATGTGGATTTGTGTTTTGGCAGGTAGTGGAGTAGTGGAGTAGTGGAGTGGTGGAGTGGTGGAGTTGTGGAGTGGGGTAGT
>JAIUMY010000126.1 GCA_022565335.1 Opitutales bacterium | reverse complement strand
TTTGAAGTTGAAACCTTATTGATTTTATCAAGCGACCTTAAGCTGATGCCTGATAATGAGTTTCTCAAACTGCTGGAGCAAGTCCAAATCATTCAAAAACAACTAAACAACTTCATCCAAAAGCTCAGCAAGTAAGCAAAACTCTTGACAAGCCCCTTCTGAGAACACAATTTCCGCCAACCGCCAACCGCCAACCGCCAACCGCCAACCGCCAACCGCCCCAGCGACATACTGTTAAACTTCTTTTGCAAAAATCCGATCTCCAAACCAAAATTACCGACTTCCTGCTGAATCAGGATGACGTGCTGTTTATCGTGTTCTTTGGTTCTTTCGCCAGGGCGGGCTACGAGAGGTTTAGGGATATTGATGTTGCGGTTTATATGACGGAAGTGCCGGAGCTGATGCGGATTGGGTATTTGGTTTCGGAGCTGCAGCACCTCACCGGGCACAAAGTTGATGTTGTAGTACTAAACGGCCTGTATGAAACTAATCCGGTACTCTCACAGGAAATTGTTGGCAGGCACAAGATGATTCCGAATACACGAATCAAGCCCGCAGCGCAGATTGCGGATCTCTTTGCTGCCTACTGCGTTCGCTCAATAAACACCTTTGAAGATACCGCACCGCTGCGGCGCAGGATGAATGAAGCGTTCCGAAAGCGAATGAAAGAAAAGAAATTCGCTCAGTTTAATCAGAAAAACCTACACAATGCTTGAAGAGCGGCTTAAAACGCTTGAGAATAACATTGCAGAGCTGAGGAAAATGAAGGCTGATGTTCAGGCTGAAGCGTTCAAAAACAACACCCGGCAACAGTGGGCATTGCGGTATGGTTTATTTGAATCCATTCAAATTAATGGGTCGCGGATTAAGCAGATTTAGCCGAATATTCGCGGATTTTTGAATTTGAAATTGACCGCAGACCGCAGATTACCTTAGCGCCCTTTGCGACACCCTTAGCGCCCTTTGCGGTAATTTTCAACGCAAAGAACACGAAGGATAACGCAAAGGAAACGAAGGCCAAAAAGCCAGCGACACACTGACACACTGAAATACTGACATACTGTATAATGCGTCTTTCCAAAGATGAAATACAAACCCTAAAAAAATGCATAGTAAAGCATGCCGCTGATGCAAGGGTTTATCTGTTTGGGTCCCGTCTTGATGATTCCCGCGCCGGTGGCGACATAGATTTGCTGGTACTCACGCAATATGCAGACCTCAAAACAAAGCTGTTGATCAGAACCGAGTTCTTTAAACAAATGGAAGACCAAAAAATAGACCTGATTCTCAGTGAAGACCCGCCCCAAAAAGCTTTTGTACAGCATGTTCTTGGAAGGGCTGTACAGCTTTAATTGTTGGATTTGACCGCAGACCGCAGACCGTGGACGGCAGATTCCGTTAGCGCCCTTAGCGACACCCTTAGCGCCCTTCGCGGTAAACTTCAACGCAAAGGACACAAAGGATAACGCAAAGGACACTAAGGCAGCCAACTGCAATCGCCCAGCGACACACTGACACACTGAAATACTGACATACTGAATTCAACTCCGCTGCACTCCGCTCAGGATGAAAAAGCCGGACACGGTTTACAAAACATCAAAAATCGAGAAGTATGAAAATTAAGTATGACAAACAAATTGATGTGATGTATCTGAGCTTTTCTGAACAGGAAGTTATTGAAAGCGATGAAGAAAAGCCTGGAATTATCCTTGATTATGATAAAAGCGGTAACATCGTAGGAATTGAAATTCTGGATGCATCAAAAAAGATGGTTAATCCTTCCAGTCTTGAATATGAAGTGGCATAGCACTTTATCCTTTTGATTTGACCGGGGAGGCAGACCTAAGATTACCTTAGCGCCCTTAGCGCCCTTCGCGGTAAACTTCAACACAAAGGTCACAAAGGATAACGCGAAGAACACAAAGGCTTAAAAGCCAGCGACACACTGACATACTGACATACTGACACACTGATAAAATGAACTCTGTCCTGAAAAAGAAAATGAGACCCAAGACAATACGGGATACGATCAGACGCGTATCAGCTGATAAGAAGAAAAAAACACCCGATGTGGATCAGTTCTTCGGTAAAGTCCATTTTGAAATGGACGGGCTGACGTTTCAAAAGAAAATCAGAGGTGAGTGGAAGTAATATCATAGCTGACACCTCGCTGTTGGTAAACTTTTTCAACGGTACCAAGCCGGCGGATGAGGTAATCAGAGGACAGCAAATTTGGGTTTCAGCCATAACTGAATAATGGCACGCGGATGAAGCTGATTTGGCCGGATTTCCGCGGATTTTTGAATTTGAAATTGACCGCAGACAGCAGATTACCTTCGCGCCCTTAGCGATACCCTTAGCGTACTTCGCGCCCTTCGCGACACCTTCGCCAACCCATAGGTCACAAAGAATAACGCAAAGGGCACTAAAACATCCAACTACCAAAAACCCAGCGACACACTGACACACTGAAATACTGACATACTGTTTAATGCGGTAAACTTCAACCCAAAGGTCACAAAGGGTAACGCGAAGAACACAAAGGCCAAAACCCCAGCGACACACTGACATACTGACATACTGAAACACTGCAAAGTCCATATAGCCCGCAATCACGACGAAGCAAGGGAGTACGATATTCAGCAGGTCACAAGCCTTACGCCCTATGAACGGCAGGAAATTGCGCGTGAGCTCCGGCGCAGGGTTTACGGTACAGATTGTCCGGATGTGCGCGAAACCCGGCATGTCGTTGTTCTGCGGCCCGGATCAAAGGAAGACTAACTGATCTGTAGAAATGCAGACCGCAGATTACCTTCGCGCCCTTAGCGACACCCTTAGCGTTCTTCGCGGTAAACTTGAACGCAAAGGTCACGAAGGGCAACGCGAAGAACACAAAGGCTAAAAAGCCCGCGACATACTGACACACTCATAACAACATGTTGTTTTAGAATACAAAAATCAAACAACTTGACTGCATCTTTATGGGCTACTAATTTGACCCGTGACCCGTGACCCGTGACCCTAAAACTTAAAAAAACAATTTGAAATCCACCCTCCGCGACTTAGTAAACAAATACTTCTCCAACTTCGCCTTCTTCTACAGACACCTGCGCTACCGCATCTTTGTAGTACTGGGCCTTAGTATTCTGGTTGGGGTGCTTGACGGTTTTGGGCTTGCCATGTTTCTGCCGTTACTTGAAATGGTGGCCGGAGATACCGAGGTAAGCGGTGAGCAGATGGGAAACCTGGCTTTTCTGGTTAATGGTCTGCAAGCATTGGGGCTGAGCTTAAACCTTTCGGTAATTCTGCTAGTAATGCTCGTTTTCTTTACCTTAAAGGGCATCGCGAAGTTTGTGGAGATGTACAAAAATGTAATCTACCGGCAGTTCTTTATAAGAAACCTTAGGGAGCAAAACATTAAAGGCTTGGCAAATTATGACTACTATGAATTTGTAAATGCCGATGCAGGTCGCATTCAAAATACCATGAGTGGTGAAGTAGGAAAGGTATCTATGGCCTTCAACGAATATATGAAGGTAATTCAGCAAAGTATTCTTCTTGTAGTATATACAGTACTTGCTTTCCTTGCTAATCCTCAGTTTGCAATTTTAGTGGCTATAGGCGGTGTACTAACTAATTTTGCATTCAATACGCTTTATACTACAACCAAGCGCTTATCGCGTGAGTTGACCAAGAGTAATCATGGCTTTCAGGGACTAATTATTCAGCAGGTTGCACAATTTAAATATCTTAAAGCAACTGGGCTGATTCGAGGATATGCAAAGAAATTGATAGCTAAAGTCTATGAAATCGAGGATTCTCAGCGCAAAATCGGAATTTTAAATGCTTTGATGAATGGGGTTCGTGAGCCTTTATTGATTGCAGTTGTGGTTGTTGTAATTTTGATACAAATAAATTTTTTAGGTGGGACACTGGGACTAATCATTTTAAGTATTTTATTTTTTTACAGAGCCCTTACTGCTGTTATGCAGCTCCAAACACATTGGAATAAATTTCTGGCAAACACTGGTTCCTTAGAGAACGTTGAATTATTTATTCAGGAACTCAAAACAGGCAAAGAGAAGCGTGGTAAAGAAGTCTTTAGTAACTTTAAGTCAGAAATAAAGCTTGATAGAATTCATTTTAATTATGGTGATACTCCTATCCTTCAGGATATTAGCCTCGAAATTTATAAAAACCGCTCTATCGCCTTCGTAGGTGAAAGCGGATCAGGCAAAACAACGCTTATGAACATCATTTCCGGTTTACTTAAACCGGATTCGGGTACGGTTTTGATCGATGGTATCGATGCCCGTAAGCTTAATATCTCAACCTTCCAAAGACGGATCGGCTACATCACCCAAGACCCCGTTATTTTTAATGACAGCATCTATAATAACGTTACCTTTTGGGCGCCTAAAACCGAAGAAAATGTAGCCCGTTTTGAAGAAGCCATGCGGCAGGCAAGCATCTGGAAGTTCGTGATGGAAGAGCAGGCCGATAAGGAAGAAACCCGCCTGGGTAACAACGGTATCAATCTCAGTGGTGGACAAAAACAGCGCATCTCGATCGCCCGTGAACTCTTCAAAGATGTGGATTTCCTCTTCCTTGACGAAGCAACCTCTGCCCTCGATTCCGAAACCGAACGCGAAATTCAGGAAAATATCGATCAGCTCAAGGGCAAGTACACCATTCTGATGATCGCACACCGGCTCAGTACGATTAAAAATGCAGACAGGGTTGTCGTCTTGAACAAAGGCCGGATTGAACGCATTGGGACTTATCAAGAGCTTATTGGGGAGTCGGAGTCGTTTAAGCGGATGGTGGAATTGCAGGAAGTTTAAGGTTTAAAGTTTTAGGTTTTAGGTTTTTGTTTAAAGTTTTTTTATGGGAACTGTTCGGCGATTTGAGGATTTGGAAGTTTGGCAGCTTTCACGTGAGCTTGCTCGGTCTGTTTTCACTCTTACACAACAGGAGCCTTTTTGCCGTAATTTTCCACTTATAGGTCAGATTCAGCGATCATCAGGTTCTGTGATGGATAATATCGCTGAGGGTTTTGATCGCGGTGGAAATAAAGAGTTCATAAACTTTTTGACTATTGCAAAAGGTTCTTGTTCCGAAACCAGATCACAACTGTACAGAGCTTATGATTATGGTTTTATTGATGATGAAACTTTAGAACAGCATTTGCTTAAAACAGAAGTAATACTCGCAAAACTTCAAAGCTTCATCAATCATCTTAAAAAGACCGAGCACAAAGGTCCCAAATTCAAATAAGCATATATATTAGTTTTAAACCTGAAAATCTAAAGGATAAATTTGCAGTGATAGAAAAAGTCATTCGGAAATATCACCTTACAAGTGAATTACAGGCAAAAGATGATCGCAGTTTTTGGCAATTACGAACTATCAAGGAAAAGCTTGAAACTGTCGAGACATTGCGGGAAGATGCTGTGAAATTAGGAATCTATCCGGATTACGATGAAAATAAACAAGGACTTCGAAGAGTTTTTCGAATTACTAAACAAAAATAAAGTTGATTATCTCATTGTGGGTGGTTATGCATATGCTATACATGCAGAACCGAGGTTCACAAAAGATATCGATATACTTCTTAGAGTGTCTGATACTAATGCCTCGGCTATGATAACAACATTGGAAGACTTTGGATTTGGAGAACTTGGACTTACTAAGCAAGATTTTCTGGAAAAGGAACAGATAATTCAGTTGGGATATCCACCTAATAGAATAGATTTACTAACATCTGTTTCTGGAATAACTTTTGAACAAGCTTGGGAAAATAAAGTGTCAGCTAAATTCGGTGAAATACCGGTATATTTTATTGGTAAAGAAGAACTTAAAAAAAATAAACAAGCAACAGGGCGAAAAAAAGACTTAAACGATCTTGAGAATTTGTTATGAAAGTAGTT
>JAIUMY010000125.1 GCA_022565335.1 Opitutales bacterium | reverse complement strand
TGGATTTTTGCTTGGAGATTACGTGGATTGCCATCCACGCCTACCTTCGGCCCGTCCCTCCGGGACTTAGGTTTCTTTTCACCTCTCATGCGATGACTTGCCGGTATTCTCTCGCGAAAAGGGTTTCCTTTGCCGTTTCACACGATCCATCAGAGCAGAGCCTATCGTCTTGCGCTTAAGTCTTTATTCAAAAACAACTTAAAATTTTCGATGGGTGGTTTCCGGGAAATGTGGGTCAGGAGTCCCCAGTCCCGACCTGGCGCTTTCTCTTGTCGGCAGGGTCCATTGGTTCCACGGTGGTGGTTAACTTAAAAGGCCGGATTTTATTTCCCGCCGACAATCATACCCGCGGCTACGGTTTCATTGGTGAATTCATCAATGAGAATCAAGCTTCCGGTATTCCGATTGTCCCGGTATTCATCGACGAACAGAGGCATTGAACTACGGATTGAGACTCGGGCAATCTCATTCAGCCCCACCTCAACGTCATCTTCGATTTTATGCAAAGTATTGATATTCACTTTGTACTTAACCTCTTTGAGAAGGCAACGCGCTTCCCGGGTGGTATGGCGAATGATATACTTCCCCCGGGGCTGAAGCTTTTTCTCGTGAAACCAACAAATCATCGCCTCAATATCCTGCGAGACTTGGGGAGGGTTATTGCGTTTCACAATCATATCGCCCCGGCTCACATCAATCTCATCTTCCAAAGTGAGAGTCACCGACATGGGGCTGAAAGCCTCGTCCAAATCTCCGTCAAAAGTGTGGATTCCTTTGATTTTGCTGTTAAACCCGGAAGGTAAAACCGAAACCTCATCGCCGGGCTTGAAAACTCCCCCCGCGACCCGTCCGGAAAATCCGCGGTAATCGTGCCAATTTTTGCTTTGGGGACGAATCACATACTGCACCGGAAAGCGGGCCTCCACATGGTTTTGGTTGCTGCCGATATAAACGGTTTCCAGAAAATACAACAGCGATTCACCCCGATACCAAGGGGTTCGGTCGGATTTATTAACCACATTGTCTCCGTGTAAAGCACTGATCGGAATGAATTTGATATTCGCCAAATTGAGTCGGGACGCAAATTGTTTGAAGTCTTCGACGATCTTTCGATAAACCTCTTCCTTATAATCCACTAAATCCATTTTGTTGATACATAAAACCACATGCTGGATTCCAAGAAGAGAGGCGATAAAGGCATGGCGACAGGTCTGTTCGATCACCCCTTTACGGGCGTCGATGAGAATGATCGCCAAGTTGGCCGTCGAGGCCCCGGTCACCATGTTGCGGGTGTATTGGATATGGCCCGGGGTATCGGAAATAATGAATTTCCTTCGGGGCGTGGCAAAGTAGCGGTAAGCGACATCAATAGTGATCCCTTGTTCGCGTTCGGCCCGCAATCCATCGGTCAACAAGGCAAGGTCAAAATCCCCCTCACCACGGTGGGCACTAACCCGCTCAATCGCTTCCAGTTGATCATCAAAAATCGCCTTGCTATCGTACAAAAGCCGTCCAATGAGCGTGCTCTTGCCGTCGTCCACACTGCCCGCAGTGGTGAAACGGAGGAGATCCATTTCCAAATAAGTGTCTTTTTCGTTCTCCATGGTCATTTTGCGTTGGTAAATTGTCGTGAACGGCCCATCTCTCAGAAGTAGCCTTGTTTTTTGCGATCTTCCATCGCGGTTTCTGAACGGCGATCATCGGCCCGGCCACCTCTTTCGGTTTGCTTGGCGGCCGCTACCTCGCGGATAATATCGTCGATGGAATGCGCCACTGACTCCACTGCCCCGGTGCAGGTCATATCGCCGACCGTACGAAAACGAACCGTTTTGGTTTCGACCGTTTCGCTGTCCTGGGGAGTGACAAACTCCCCGTTGGCCAGCAGGGTGCCACCCCGGTTTACTACTTCACGTTGGTGGCTGAAATAAATATTCGGAATCTTGAGTTCTTCTTGTTTGATGTACTGCCACACATCCATTTCGGTCCAATTACTGAGCGGAAAGACCCGGAAATGCTCACCCACATTCTTACGTCCGTTGAAAAGGTTCCAGAGCTCCGGGCGCTGATTCTTGGGGTCCCATTGACCAAATTCATCGCGATGGGAGAAAAACCGTTCCTTGGCGCGGGCTTTTTCCTCGTCGCGGCGGGCCCCTCCATAAGCGGCATCAAACTGAAATTCCTCCAGCGCGTCCAGTAGGGTAATGGTTTGCAAGCCATTCCGGCTGGGATTGGGTCCCTTCTCCTCAACGGCGCGTCCCTGGTCGATGCTGTCCTGGACCGAACGCACAATCAGACGCTCCCCCAGGTGATCGACGAGCCAGTCGCGGAATTCAATCGTTTCGGGAAAATTATGCCCGGTGTCGATATGCATCAAAGGGAAAGGAAACCGCCCTGGAAAAAAGGCTTTTTGAGCCAAGCGCACCATCACGATGCTGTCTTTTCCTCCGGAAAACAGCAGTACCGGCTTTTCAAATTGGGCCGCCACTTCCCGCAGGATGAAAATGGCCTCAGCTTCAAGTTGTTGTAAATGACTTAGGTTGTAGGAATGCATGAACAGATGGAATAAGTAGAGAATCTTAGGTTATTTGAATAAGTTGATTACATTTGCCAATGTGGGGCGAGATAGGCAATCAGCTTTTCCAAGGCCTCCTTTTCGCTGAGCTCCTCGGTATTTAGAATCAGGTCCGGATGAGATGGTTCTTCGAAGCCACTATCCTTCCCTGTAAAATTGGCCACCTTCCCCTCCGCCGCTTTGGCATACAAGCCTTTCACATCCCGCTGGCGGCAAGCTTCAAAGGAGCACCGAACATAGACCTCATGAAGGTCACTTCCTAAAATTGCGCGCGATATTAGGCGATAGCGCTCCAAGGGGGTTATGAAAGCATTGATGACAATCAAGCCATTACGCACGAAAAGCTTGGACACCTCGGCCACCCGCCGGAGGTTTTCTTCGCGATCTTCTTCAGAAAACCCCAAATTCGCATTCAAGCCCGTGCGGACGTTATCACCGTCAAGGACGACCGAAAGTCGGCCCTGACTAAAAAAATAACGGTCCAAAGCATTGGCCAGGGTACTTTTTCCCGACCCGGACAGCCCAACGAGCCATATAACCAAGCCCTTTTGGCCAGTCAAAGACTCCTTCTCCTGGCGGGACAAGAGTTGCCCGTCAGTCGGAAAAAGGTTTTTAGTTTCGTATTTCACTCAACAAACTAAAGATTAAGAGAAAAAGGATGGCAAGCCCGAATTTTCGTAAAAAAACCCGCATCGAGACGATGCGGGTTTTACAGATTGCTTCCAAGGAAAGTTAATTTCCTTTCTGGACCGCAGCCTTGGCCTTTTCAAGAATCGCCTCGAAAGCGGCTTCATCATTGATGGCCAACTCGGACAGGCTCTTGCGATTGAGCTCGATACCGGACTTTTTCAAGCCATCCATAAAACGGCTGTAGGAAATTCCGGCTTCCCGGCAGGCGGCATTGATGCGGACGATCCACAATGAGCGCCAGGTCCGTTTCTTTTGCCGACGGTGGTCGTAGGCATATTGGTCGGCATGGTGGACGGCTTCTTTGGCGTAGCGAAAGAGGCGTGATTTATTTCCGTAGTAGCCTTTCGCGCGCTTGATCATGCGCTTACGACGCTTACGGGAGGCTGGACTGTTAGTTGAACGAGGCATGTTGTATAATCTCCAATGGGTTAGTAATATCCGGGTCGCCTAAAAGATTCACCCGTGACATTGTGATAATAGAAGGGTTCGATTCAGCAACCGAACGGCAGGGCAGGCGAAATTCGTTTCGCGTCACCCTTGGCGACAGCCTTATCCTGAGTCAGGGTGCGACGACGTTTCCGGCTTTTTTTAGCCAGAATGTGTCGCATTCCGGGACTCCGGCGAAGGAGTTTGCCAGTTCCGGTTTTTTTGAACCGTTTTGCGATGGATTTCTTGGTTTTTTGCATAGGAAGCTTGGGAAAAACCGCTTATTACGGAGACTTTTCGTTCGTAAGGCAAGCGCAAATTAAGACTTTGTCCCGGAGGCGCTCAACTTTTTGATAAGGGCAGGGAGTTCCTTCATGTCAGTGCAATAAGCATCCGCTCCGGATTTCACTTTTTCTCTCTCCATTACGCCTCCGTAACCGACAAAGAGGTCGACTTCAGATTTCGTTTCCAAATCGCTGACCCCATCGCCGACCATGACCCAATACTTTGTTTGGGGGAATTCCTTCTTGAGGCGGCGCAATACTTGCGGTTTACCACCACTGCGCGTAGTTGGATAACTCTCGTCGAAGCCCCGGTAATTTCCGGCCACATCAAACCTCAGATCCACCGCTTCCACCCGGGAAATACCCAATTCGTGGGCCAAGGGTTGGATCGCCTCACGAAAACCGCCACTTAAAATCACGAAATCCCATCCGTCCTTGTGAAGCTCTTCCAACGCCTCCTTCAAACCGGGCACCATCTCACGGATATATTGGAGCCCCACATCCGCGACCTCGTCACGAGTGGGGTTTAGCAACTCGAGCCGTTTCCCGAAAACCTCTTCAACGGCAATTTCACCATTCATGGCGGAATTGGTCATCGCCTCGATTTGTTGGAAAACGTTTTCGCCCTTGAGGCGGGCAAGCTCATCCACCCCCTCAATGGTTGACAGGGTACTGTCGCAGTCAAAAACAATGGTCTTGGTCATAGGGTTTTCCTTTCTTCGGGGAATTATGGCATAAAAAAAGACCCTCCCGAAGGAGGGTCTTGGATGGGAGGAGAAAAGTTACTTTTTGACCCTGCGGAATTTGCGAGTGAATTTTTCCACCCGGCCAGCACTGTCGACCAAACGCTTTTCACCGGTGTAAGCCGGATGGGAATCGCTGGTGACATCGCGCAGGATAATGAAATAGTCTTCGCCGTCGATCGTTTCGGTTTTCGCGGAACGAGCGACCGAGCGGGTCAGGAAACGACGTCCACTGGAGACATCAACAAAGGCGACGTTATTAAGTTTAGGATGAGCTTCGGCTTTCACGATATCTAAAATGTTGAATTATCCCTGACGGGCTTTAAACCGGGGATTGGATTTACAGATCACATAAAGACGCCCACGGCGACGAACCACTTGGCAGTCAGCATGACGCGTTTTAGCAGATTTGAGGGAGGATACGACTTTCATAAAGGATCGAAAACATCGTATAACCTCACACTTGTCAAAGAGAAAATGCGATTTTTCCATTTGAATTCTTCCACTTCCTGATAAGATTCAAAGTCTATGATTAAATTCCTACATACCCGTATTCGTGTCAGCGACCTGGAAAACAGTATCCGCTGGTATTGTGACAACATTGGTTTCGTCTGCACCCGGCGCAGCGAGAAATCCCCCGCCGGCAACCAACTGGCCTTTCTGGAGCTCCCCGGAAACGAACACTTTCTCGAACTGTGCTACTCTCCGGACTTCAAAGTCGAGTTCCCGGAGGACTTGATGCACACTTGCGTGGGGGTCGATAATATCATTGAATATTGCCAGAAATTGGCAAACAACGGCGTCGAAGTCTGGCCCGACAACTGGAAAGAAAAATTCTCCTCCGGTGGACGTAAAATGGCCTTTGTCACCGACCCGGACGGCTACGAGGTGGAAATCCTGGAAAACTCCTGAAGTTTTCTTTTTTCCAAAAGGGCGGGGCTTCGAGGCTTTGGAAAGTATTGCGTTCCTTTCTGAGCGGGATTTCGCGGTTACTCAAATAAGAGCGCAGGGACACGAGGTCCCCGCTTGGGGCAACCGCGAGCGGGGGCCTTGCGCCCCTGAGCGCAATGCTTCGGAAAACGGAAATGTCGCCCCTTTTCGACAGCGAACGGGGGCTTTACGCCCCTGCGCGCAACACTCCGGAGGCCCCGGAAACACCTTAGTCTCACATTAGTCGCTGCCACCAGCGGAGCTGGAATATGCGATTAAGAGACTCGTGGGGTCCCCGCTTGGGGCAAAAAGCGAACGGGGGCCTTGCGCCCCTGA
>JAIUMY010000124.1 GCA_022565335.1 Opitutales bacterium | reverse complement strand
TGAGGTAAAAGTGACACCAATGGGAAATTTTTTAGGTTGAAGGCGCACGCATTTGGCAAGTCCCAGAGGGACAGCATGAGGATAGCCGTGGATGCAAATCCACGGAATAGGCATCACACCCCCAATCCTCTCAGGTCTCGCTCTGCGAGACATTTGGATTTTTGCTTGGAGATTACGTGGATTGCCATCCACGCCTACCTTCGGCCCATGCCCTCCGGGACTTAGGATTCTTTTCACCACTCATCCTATTCTTTCCGGCATTCTCTCGCAAAAAGGGTTTTCATTTGCCGTTTCACACGATCCATCAGAGCAGAGCCTATCGTCTTGCGCTTAAGTCTTTATTCAAAAACAACTTGAAATTTTCAATGGGGGGTTTCCGGGAAATGTGGGTCAGGAGTCCTGAGGCTCGTATTTATTTTACGCCTTGGGATTGTCCTCGTCGAGAGAATGCGTTTTGCTAGGGAGGAATGATGATGCAGAGAAACAGTTTGCCGCTGCGCTGTTGGGCGGAGATTGATCTGGCGGCGTTGGAGGGAAACATTCGGAAAATCCGGAAGGTTTTGCCCGATCCGGTGAAGTACGTCGCGGTTGTCAAGGCTGATGCCTACGGCCACGGCATGCATCAAACGGTTGCCCGACTGATGCATAGTGGGGTCGATTTGTTTGCCGTGGCGAATATTCATGAGGCGGCGCAGATTCGCGAGATGGGTTCGGGGTGGCCGATTCTTTTACTGAGCGCCCTATTGCCCGAAGAGGACGAGTATGCTCTGGAATTGCAGGTGACCCCGACCATTTCTTCCCCTGAGGAAGCGCGTCGGTTGGCGTCCCGGGCGAAAAGCCAGAACCGTACGTGGGGAGTTCACCTGAAAATTGATACCGGTATGGGGCGGCTGGGAGTATGGCACGAGGAGGCGGTTAAACTTTGGCAGGTGATCAAGGAAATGCCGGAATTGCATCTTGAGGGGGTCTACACTCATTTCTCCAGTGCGGATTCAGATCCGGAATTTACCAAGCACCAAAGAAAAATCTTTCTGGAAGTAACTGAAGCCCTCGAGGTGAATAAAAATCCAGGCATTCTCATTCACGCCGATAATAGTGCGGGGTTGGACAGTTTTTCGCACCGTAGCCCCTTCAATGCGGTGCGGGTTGGGTTACTGCAATTCGGGATTCTGCCCTATCCCAATTCGCTTTTGGCCCGGGTCGAACCCAGGCCCACATTTCGTTTCATTACCCGCGTGAGTTTGGTCAAAACCCTTCCACCGGAAACCCCGGTGAGTTACGGGCAAAGCTTTCGTACCAAGAAAAAAACCAAGGTAGCCGTTTTGTCGGCAGGGTATGGTGACGGTTTGCCGCGGGCGATGGGCAACCGGGGCGCCGTTCTCATCGGAGGGCAACGCTGTCCGATTATCGGAAATGTCACCATGGACCAGACCATGGTCGATGTGACTCATCTGGATTCCGTTCAAGCGGGGGAGGAAGTCGTGCTCATCGGACAACAGGGATCAGGTCGCATTGAGATTGAGGAATTCAGCGAGTGGGCCAAAACCATCCCCTGGGAGGTTTTGACCTCGGTTACCAAGAGGGTTTCCCGTCTTTATAAGACCCCTTTGGGAATTTAAAGGAAGGAATTCCCACAGAGGGGGTCATAAGAAGATCTCCCTGGTGCTATAAAATTCCATTTTTCCTTGGTGGTTTTGCCTACTCCGGTATTGCTTTTCGTGAACTTAAGCTCCACCTTTCTGATTCTCTCTCCTTTTCGAACATGAAAAAACTAAACAACCTTGATGCCTTTGCCTTTATTGCCGGCTACCATGTCCTTCTCGTAGCGCTCCTTCCTTTTGTTTGGGGGGATCTCTCCTTGTGGCTTTGGGGGCTATTTGTAGTCACCTTTTGCCTTGGAGGGATATCGATTACGGCAGGCTATCATCGCTTGTTCGCCCACCGTTCGTACGAGGCCCACCCCTTACTGGAGTGGTTCGTTCTTATCGGTTCCACGCTGGCTTTCCAATGGTCGGCCTTGAGCTGGGCGCATGACCATCGCCTCCATCACAACCATGTAGATACGGACAAAGATCCGTATTCCATTGAAAAAGGCTTTTGGTATGCGCATATCGGGTGGCTGTTCAGCTACCAGCAGGTGTTCGATAAAAAACTTGCCGGGGATTTGTTGAAAAATCCCCGGGTGATGTTTCAGCACCGCTATTATTTACCCCTGGCCATTGTGGTCAATTTGGTCGTCTGGGGGGCGGCATGTCTCCTGGTTTCGCCTTTGGCGGCCTTTTGGGGCGTTTTCCTTTTGCGGGTTTTTGCCCTGCACCATTGCACCTGGTTCATCAATTCGCTGGCCCATACCTTTGGCTCCAAAACCTATGCCAAGGAATTGAGTGCGGTGGACAACGCCCTCCTGGCCTTTGTCACTTTCGGGGAAGGGTACCACAATTACCACCACGCCTTCGCGGCAGACTACCGGAACGGGGTGCGCTGGTATCATTTTGACCCGACCAAATGGTTCATTTGGGCCGCCCACAAATGCGGGTTGGCGGGCAAACTGCGCAAAGTCAACCAAGTACAGGTATTGAAAACCCTCATTCAGAAAGACCGCAAGCTGTTGGTAGAACGTCTGCAGGAAGAGGCGGATCATCGGGCGGCCGAGCTTCGGAAAAAGGTGGAAAGCATTGCCGCGCAATATGAGGCCACGGCGACGAATTTGATTCGTAAAATGAAGGCGATGCGTGAAGCAGGGGCCGATATGCGCAACAGCTTACGGGCTGAAGTTAAAGCCTTGCGGGCAGAACTCTCCCACTACTGGAAGGAATGGCTGACTTTGACCCGGACCATTTCCCACCAGTATGAGCTGGCCCACCACCACTAAAATCGATTCTTTTTCCCGCGCTGGCGTGATGGGCTTGCCAGCGGAGGCTGTGGTTGTTGAACTGGGGTAATGTCTGCAACGATTTCCCCGTCTAATTCTTCCCTTCTCATCGGTGCCAGTTGGTATCCGGAAATGTGGTCCGAGTCGGAATGGCCCAAGGATCTCGCGAAAATGCAAGAGATCGGGTTTAACGCGGTTCGGCTCTTCGAGTTCGCCTGGAAGAAGTTCGAACCCCGGGAAGGGGAGTTCGATTTTGCCTGGGCGATCGATCTACTGGATCGTTGTCAGGAGGCGGGGATTCGGGTGATGCTCGGAACGCCCACGGCGGCCCCTCCCGCTTGGCTAACGACCAATTACCCGGAGGTTCTGGAAACCAAGGCCGACGGACCGGTGGCCACGCATGGCAAGCGCAAGCACTACAACCATCATTCGGCCACGTATCGGCATTTTTGCCGGAAAATTGTGGGTGAAATGGCTCGGCGTCTGGGCGGTCATCCGGCGGTCTTTTCCTGGCAAATCGACAATGAGATGAGCGGATTTGACTACGGGGAGGAAACCCGAAAAGCCTTTCATGGCTGGCTGGAAAAACGTTACGGCACGGTGGAGACTTTAAATGAAACCTGGGGACTCAATTTCTGGAGTCAGGCCTACGATCGTTTCGACCAGGTGCCTTTGTGTACCTCCGAAGTGGGATCGGTAGAGGTGCCCGAGCGGCATCACCCGAGTTTGATCATCGCCATCGCCCGGTTTCAGAACGATGGATGGGAATCCTTTATTCGGGCGCAATGTGAGGAGATCCGCCAACATTCCCAAGCTCCGATTACGACCAATATGACGGGCTATTTTGGTGGAATGAACTGGTATCAACAAAATGAGGTGTTGGATGTGGCGGGTTACAGTATGTATGCCGATGTGGACCACTACCATTACAACCTGCCGCGTTTTGACCGGATGCGTCGCCAGAAGGACCGGCCCTTCTGGTTGCTCGAAACCGCTCCAAACTGGTCCGGCGGGGGGCGTCAGTGGAATATTCACCACGACGCCGGTGGCGTTCGGGCCTTTTCCTGGCTGAGCTATCTGTTGGGAGGCGAGCTGATTTTGTATTGGCAATGGCGGAGCCACTGGGCTGGACAGGAGATGCTGCACGGAACCCATGTCACCTCGGCCGGGAATTGGGCTCCGAACAAGGACGCCTGGGCTCAAATTGCCCGGGAAGGACGGGAACTGGGGCCATGGTTGCAGGAGAACCCGCCGCCGAAAGCCGAGGTTGGCTTGTTGACCTCGTTTGAGGCAGGTTGGGGTTTCAGTATCGATCCGGTCGATACGGGAATGCAGTATTCCCACCGGATTCGGGATGACTTTCATGCAGCCTTTTTGGAGAATCAACTTTGGCGGGACATTATTTGCTCGGAATCGGCACCATTGGATTCCTACAAAATCCTCTTCGCTCCCATGCTGCCAAGCCTTTCCCCGAAACGGGTGGACGAATTGCGGGCGTGGGTTGAAAAGGGCGGGGTGCTGGTAACCGGTCCGTTGACCGGATACCGAACGGAAGAATTCACCGCTCACCGGGAGCAGGAATTGGGGCCTTTGACCGAACTCCTGGGAACCGATACGGAATTGGGTTTTACCGTTCAGTGGGTGGAAGATCGTTGCCGCATCGTTTTTTCCGGTGAGGAGTCTTACGCTTCCCGGAATTGGTGTGTTGCCTTTGCGGAAAAGGAGGGCGTTGAAGTGCTGGCCCGTTACGAGGGTGGTTACGGGGATGGCCGGGCGGCGGTGATCGCCCATTCCATCGGCCAGGGGAAAGTCATTGCCCTGGGGGGGATGCTCATGGAGGGCGGGTACGCGACTATGGCCCGTCGCTTTTGCGAGGAGGCGGGAGTTTTTCCGATGGGACAGGCCAATTTGCGGGTCATGCTGATTCCCCGGGCCAATGCCGGAGGGCGCGTCACCGGCTACGGGATCGTCAACTTACGGGAAGAGCCCTCCGAGGTGGCACTGGACTTTGCCGGAACCGATGCCTTCAGCGGAGAACCTTGGCCGGGCAAGAAAACTTTGGCACCCCTGCAGGTTCTTCTTTTACGAGCGGACAACCCCGAATAAACTGAATATATGACTGATAAAAATCTGGCCCTGCGTTATGAGGAAAACGGGAAACCCGGAGACGTTCTCCGTTTAGAGGAATTGCCTTATCCCTCTTTGGGAGAGGGGGAGGTGTGTTTACGCTTACTGGCCTCGCCGATTCATCCCTCCGATTTGGGAATGATTGCGGGGACGTATGGAAAGAAGAAAACTCTGCCCGCGACCGGGGGCCGTGAGGGCCTTGGGGAGGTGGTGGAAGTCGGCTCAGGAGTTTCCTGGGTGAAGGTAGGTGAACGCTTTCGCATTCCCGAAGGCGCTGGTTGTTGGCAACGATTTGTCGCCGTTGCGGCGGCAGACTTGTGGCCTGTGCCGAAAGACCTCCCGGCAGAGCAGACCGCCATGAGTTTTGTCAATCCGCCCACCGCCTTACGGTTGCTGGAGGATTTTGTCGATTTGCAACCCGGCGATTGGGTGATCCAGAACGCGGGCAACTCCGCGGTTGGCTTTGCGGTCAATCAATTGGCATCCCGGCGGGGAATCAAGGTGGTGAATTTGGTCCGGGACGAATCCTGGAAAGAACCGCTGCAAGAGGCGGGGGCAGAAATGGTATTTACCGAAAGTGAATTTGATCCCCGGGAACTTCGAAAATCTCTCTCCGGGGCCGGCCTGCGGCTGGGTTTGAACAGCGTAGGAGGCAATAGTGTCAGCCAAATCATTAAATCAGTTGGGGACGGCGCCACCGTTGTTACCTTTGGTGGTATGGTGGGTGATCCGGTCCGATTCCCTACGCGGTATTTGATTTTTAACGACATTCGTCTGGTCGGTTTCTGGATGGACCGTTGGTACCGAACCCAGCCCAAGTCGGCAGTGAAGCAAATGATGGAAGAGATTCACCGCGCCCAGCGAACAGGGCATTTGCAGGTACCCATCGACCAGACCTATCCCTTGGAAAAAGGCCTCGAAGCAGTCGCCCGCGCCGCCACCTCCGGCCGCCGCGGAAAGGTTCTGATTACCGGATAAAGCGCAGAAGGAAGGGAGGATTCTAAAAAGCTGAAAAGCTGAGATGTAAAAGGGAGTGGGTGCCTTTGGGAACGATTGACCGGTCACCGCGCGAAAGCTCAGAGGGACCTTCGCCCTCCCGGGTGCGTGCATTTCCTGGGGAGGGCGGGGGTCTCTCCGAGCTCGAATGCTCGGGTCTGGTCAACGACAATTATTTCTCCCCATCTAGCGACAACTATAATTCCCCACTTTGGGAAGGGTGATCTCCAAGTCTGTGTGTTGTTTCGTTAATGGTTGTTAGGTGGTTTGGTGGTGGTTCAGTGCC